>NZ_CP109090.1:5819239-6125514 GCF_035917575.1 Streptomyces sp. NBC_01788
CCGCGGCGTCTACACGGCCCGGTTCACCGCCCAGCGTGAGCTCTTCCACTCCATCGGCTTCGACGTTGACGGCAGGGACTGGCTGCGCATCCCCGCGGAAGACGTCATCGCCTGGGCCCGTGACACCCATCCGGACCAGTGCGGCACCGATGCGTGGGAGCCTTTCTTCGGCGCTACTTACGAGGAGCAAGTGGCCTGGGCCCTCACCCACCCGGAGACGTTCGGCTACGTCAAGTACGCACGGAAACCGCAGGTGGTCGGCCATGACATGCAGGAAATCGGCCGGGCCCTGTATCCCGACAACGTCGCCCTCACTGCCGCGCTCATCCTGCACTGCCTCGGCGAGAACAGTGGCTATAACTACTCCGTGCTCCTGGAGAAGAACGCCGAGAGCTTGATCCGCGTGGGCAGCGACGAAGCACTGGAGTACGCGGTCAAGGGCAGGAACCACAGCCAGGACACCAGAGCCACGCGCCTGTCATCGATCTACACTCCCGGAGGGGTCATCGAGACCCTCGCCGGACTCACCCGATTCTCGCGCCACCATCGGCGGCACCTGACCAACCCGGACGGGAAGCCCGCCGCGGTTGTCAGTCGGCTCTACGTTGAGCACACCGCCGACCCCGCGGCCGCGAAAGTCCTCGACAACCAGCGTCCGCAGAGCGCCTGGCGAGGGTCACCCGAATTCAATGCCCACTGGGACGACTCCGCCGGTCCCCGCGCGGACGTGCCCCTGCGGTTCGGCGCGCTCAGACTCGTCGCCGAGGCCCGTGCCCTGGGCGAGGGACTCAAGGGGGACGTCCACGGGCACTCCGAGCGCACGAAGGTCCACTACGCCTCTCACGTGCTGCCCGACTACCTGCTCAACAAGCTCGCTGCGGCTGCGCAGAACGACTTCCACGACGAGGCCGTCGCCCGCTTCAAGCCCCTGGCCCAGGCCACCGAGGGACCGGCTGCCGAGCTCGCCGCGGTCCCTGCTGAGCAGCTCATGGACGTCGAGGTCGGTGTCTGCACCAGCAAGGGAAACGACCCGCAGACGCCAGCACGGCGATGCGCCCTCGGGATCGTCGCATGCTTCACCTGCCCCAACGGCTACCGCACCGCCGACCACATCCCCGGCCTGCTCGCCGCAGTCGAGTTCACCAAGATCGTCGAACGCAACGACCCCACCGAGTGGGAGGACGGTGAGGCCTCCCACCTGCGCTTCTATGCAGGAGGAAGCCTCAAGGAGTTCCCCTCCCGCGTCGTTGAGAACGTCCGTCGCACCACCGACCTCCGCCCGCACATCCTGACCGTGACGGGCCTGTACATGGAGCTGAGGCATGGCTGAGATCCTCGCGTTCCCGGGCGCCGACGCGTTCGAGACGGCACAGCCCCTGTTCCCGGCCACGGAGCGGATCAACGACCTCATCCCCGGTGGCGAGTACCTCCTGCACGACGTCGTGTTCGGCCAGGACACATGGGATCTCGCAGGCCACCCGGAATGGCACGACAAAGCTGGCACCGCCACCCGGTTCCCGTTCGCTAAACTCTCCCGCCGGTGGCGTGACGCGGCGAAGGAACTCGCCCTGCTGCAGATGAACCCTGCGCTGGCCGCCGAACGCGCTCCCGGCAACCCGATGGCCGACAACTGGGCGCACATCCAAGAGCCCACCAAACCAGTCACGGCCCAGGGAAACCTCAAGGCCCTCACCCACGCTCTGCAGATCGCGGACGCACACCACTTGGTACGTTTCGACGCCGATGACTGGGAGCGGCTGCCGTTCCTCCTCGTTCAGCCCGCCAGCGTCGAGGACAAGCAGACGGGGGCCACGCTGTCCCCGTTGGTCGGCCGCGGCAGAGCACAGCAGTTGGTGGCGCTGTGGCAGGCGACCCAGATCGCCGACCGAAACGGGCTGCTCGGACACGGCTTGCCCTTCGGCGGACGTGAGATCAACGAGCTGTTCGCCAATCGCGGCAAGCGGAACCTGGTCCGCCCGCACGAGCACGTCGGGCACCTGCTCGGCTTCACGGCCTGGCTGATCGACCACGTTGCCGAGGACGTGGTCGCGCACGTGGAGTGGTGGGCGTCCAACACCGCGGACGAATCCCCGGTGTCTCAGGACGAGGTGCGGCAGCGGATGCTCGGGCAGGTCCTCGAGATCGCTCACCGCACCGGCGGCAAGGCGCCAGGCTCGCGCAACCTCAACGGCGAACTCACCCTCGCCCACGCTCCGCTCGCCCGCCTGCAGGGCGTCTACAACGCCGACGAGGCCTTCGACGCAGGCCGCTGGGTCCAGTCGCAGCTGCGAGGCCGCGTCGTCCTCGACGAGTCCTGCAGCCCCTGCCCGCTGCCGATCACCATCGTTCCCACCCTGGACGGAGGCGAGAAGCCCTGGACCCCCCGCCTGCTCGCCACCAAAAGCGGACTCGACATCTGGCAACGGCGCATCGTCTACGCCTGCATGTACTACCTGTCGGCAACCCTGATGCTTCGCGACGGTCAGCTCGCCATCCTGACCCCGGACTGCGTCACTGCCGAGGAGGTCCAGCGATCAGACGGGACCAGCTACATCAAGCGCACCCTCGCTGCACACAAGACCAAGAACCGGCACATGCCCGTGCCGACAAAGGTCGCCGTCAACAGCCGGATCCAGCACGTCATCGCGTTGATGGGGCGTCTGCAACGGGCGCTGGGCTACGAGCCGGCGATCCACAGCCTCACAGGCCTGCGCTACCTGTTCGACCAGCGCCTAGCGACGCCGCTCGGCAAGAAGGCCAGGGTCGACGCCCGCGAGGGTCTCTACCTCGACCAGTGGTTCGTCAAACTCATGAAGGAGGCCGGCGCGGAACTCCACAACCGCGCGGTGATCCGGCACAGCCTCGACAACCTGAAGGTCAACATGCGCCAGGTCCGTATTACTGCAGGCCAGGCCTATGCGGTGCGGGAACATGGCCAGGCCCTGGCCGCCGCGTTCGGGCAGTGGGACACAGCAGCTGTCGCCCGCGGCTACATCGGCGACATCTACAAGATCATCACTCCGCTTGAGCCGGAGGAGGTCGTCGAGGTCGCTCAGGAGGACATCGGTCGCCGCATGCGGTGGGTCGCGGCCCAACGTGACACGCTCACGGGCAACGGACTTCCCCGGTTCGACGCTGCGGTCACGACCGCAGGGGCACCACTGAGCAACCCCGCCCCGTTGACCCCAACCCGTCTGAAGTCCCTCGGCAAGAAGAACCGCAACGTCACCCAGGGACCCCTGACGCTGTGCATGTGGCAGGCAGAGGGCGCCATGTGTGACGGCGAGGGAAAGCCGAACTTCCGACTCTGTTTCCCCGGAAGATGCCGAAACTCCGTCATGACCAGGGCGGATCGAGCACGCTATGAACTCATGCGCCGCCAGCAACTCGCCGTCGGTAGCGAGTCCTCGCAACGGGCAGCTGCAAAGATGGACGAGGGCAACCCCCACATCCGCGAAGAATTCAGGGACCTAAGCGATGACGACGTCTACGACATCGTCATCGAGCACGTCAACGCTTACGTTCGCGAGGCCCTGGGAGGTGGCGCGTGAGCGACGACGGCATCGAGGCCCTGATGCGGGTGGCCTCCCGCGTCAAAGGCGGCGAGGCGTTCAGCGGCGAACTGCTCATCCAGGAAGGTGTCCCGGTAGCTCTGCGGCTGGTGCTAGCCGCAGCAGTTCTGGCTGCGTCCGACAGGCCAGTGAACAAGAAGTCCGTGACGATCACGGCGCCGGCTGCCCGATCAGCGACTTACCGTGACCACGCAGAACTGCTTGAGCAGGTGACCACGGTCCTGCCCGCGCTGGTTCAGGCGCAACTCGATCGCGCGGGCAGCGGGGTGTCTGTCACGGACCTGGCGAGGCAGCTGCAGGAGGCCAACCGCACGATTCAGAAGGAACGAGAGCGACGTGAGGAGATCGAGCAGCAACTCATGCACGTCGCCTCATATGCCCGGGAGCTCCACTGGAAGCTCAAGGACGAGTACGACGCCGTCATCAGAGAGAAGGCCGAGAAGGTGCGACACCTTCGACCGGTTGCTGAACCTTCGGACTGCAGCACCGGGAGGGACTGAAGGGGCTGAGGTTTTCTCAACGGTGATCATCCCTGGTCCTGTGACGAGGGAGGAACTGGGCGGGAGGGCGGTCTACGCTCGCAGCCATGACGATCACGTATGAGTGGCGGGGCGACTTCGACAACGCAGCCGTCAATGCGCTGCATGCAGCGGGTTTCAACCACCAGACTTCGAAAGTCGATTGGCTGACCCAGGTTCATCACCACAGCCTGGGCTGGGTCTGTGCACGCCATGATGGAGACCTCGTCGGTTTCGTGAATGTCGCGTGGGACGGCGGCCTCCACGCGTTCATCCTGGACACCGTGGTCGCAGCAAGCTACCGCCGCTCGGGGATCGGAGCCGGGCTTGTTACCGAGGTCGTCCGACAGGCCCGTATGGCCAAATGCGAATGGCTGCACGTCGACTTCGAGGACGACCTGCAGTCGTTTTACTTCGACGCCTGCGGATTCCAGCCGACGGCCGCGGGACTCATCGCACTCTGAGCCTGCCGACGGTCATGTAACCCCCAGAGCTGTGGTCACGTGATTCTCAGGTGTCTGGCAGTGACAGCGCTCTGCCCCGGCTGGTTGTCAGTGGTCGTTGCGAGGATGCGTGGATGACCTCGATGACCCATCCGATCAGTACCCCTGATGAACAGTCGCGTGCCAACCTTTTGGAGTTGGTCGCTGCTATCGACCCGTGGGATGACCTGGAGCGCACACATCTGAAGACCGCCACGCAGTGGATCGCCAGCGGAGCCCCGGTCTATCGGGTGCGCAAGCCAGATGTTCCGGCGATGCACTTGGTGAGCTATTTCGTCGTCCTCGACGACACGCGGGAGCGGCTGCTGCTCGTCGCGCATCGCAAGGCGGGTCTGTGGCTGCCGTCCGGAGGACACGTCGAGCCGGGCGAGGATCCGTGGGCCGCAGTGGTCCGCGAGTGCCGCGAGGAGCTGAGCATTGAGGCCGTGGCATCGCCGATCAACGGCGAGCATCCCTTCTTCCTCACTGTCACCCGAACCAGGGGCCAGCGCGCACACACCGACGTCTCCCTGTGGTATCTGCTCAACGCCGACGCCGACACCATCACTTCCTACGACCAAGCCGAGTTCAACGCAATCCGGTGGCTGACCGACGAGCAGGTGCTCGAGGAGTCGGACGAGCTGCTCGATCCCCAAATGCACCGCTTCACCCGCAAGCTGCAGCACGCCCGCACCCGGAGGCATCGCGGGTAGCTGCCTCTGGCGGTCCGCGGCACCGTACGTCCCTTGCCGCGGCGGCACAACGCATTCGATGGCGGGCGTCATCGACAGTCAGCCGATCAGAGGGGACACCGGGCGCCGTGTTCCGGGAGTGCCTTAGCGGGGGCCAAAGGACTATGTCCCTGGGACACGGCAGCATCCGGAGGGGATGCCAGAAGGCAGGGGACACCCCCCAGATGGTCAGGTCCAGCTGATCGGACGGCAACGCCGTGAAGTAAGGGGCGCCGGCCATGGGCCGGCGCCCCTTACGCGTTTCGGCTACGACGGGCGTGCCCGGCCCATGCTGTGGGTGAAGCCCTCCGGGTCGTCCTCGAAGCCCTGGACGCCGGGGCGGAACTCCCAGGTACCCGCCTCGTTCCGCGTGAACTCCGCGAGTGTGGCCGCCGTCGCGCCGAGGACGCCGCCGAAATCGCCCTCGGCGAGAACGGTGTACCCCTCCCGGACGCGCATTCCGGGAGCGAGGACGCCGGCGAAGGTGCGGCGTGCCGGACGCTGCTGGATGACGACGCCGACCACCACGCGCGCGTACCCGTCGCCGAGCCGGTCGAGTTCCAGTGTCATCACCTCGTCCCACCCGAAGCCCTGACCGTCCCTGCTGTCCCGGTTGAGATAGATGGTGCCGTCGGGAGAGCGGCTGTCGAAATGCACCACATAGGCTGGTTCGCCATGCGGGTCGCCCGCCCGGTAGGTTGCGGCGACCAGATCCAGGTCGGTGGGCGGCTGCCCCGCGGGACTGGGATCCCACTTGACCGCGACCTCGACCTTGCCGATCCCCTTGCTGAGTCCGCTCATCTGACTCCCCTTGACCGACCTTGTGCGCCCCTCTGCCTCAACTTCCCTTCTGCGGGCGCGTGTTGTCCATCGTGCCACGCGCGCGGGGGCGCTTGCGCGGGCGCTGTCCCCACGAGAGTGACCGAGGCCACGTCCCAGGGCCTTACGATGGCGCGGTGCTGGTCAAGTGGATTCGCTGCACCGTGGTGGACCGCCGGGGCTTCGAGCGGGGGCAGCGGAAATGGGCGGGGCTTCTTGGAGAGCCGGGGTTTCGGGGACAGGGGGGCGGGTGGAGCCGGGGGCGGCCGGGTGTCGCGCACATCTTCGCCTTCTGGGAGAGCCGTGCCTTCTACGACTCCTTCATGGCCCGCTCCCATGACCGGCTGGCCGCGACGCAGGCCGGCACCTTCAAGGACGCCCAGGTCCGGCTGTTCGACTACCGGTTCGACGTGAAGACCGGCTTCGAACCCCGCTTCTCGGACGCCGACCTGCTGCGGGTCGCCCTCTGCCGGGTCCACGAGGAGCGCACCGAGCACTTCACGCTGATGCAGGAGAAGGTCTGGAACCCGGCGATGGCCGGCTCGCCCGGCATGGTGCGCGGCCTGTTCGGTGAGGCCCCCGGCAACGAGTTCCTCGTGCTGTCCATGTGGCAGTCCTCCGCCGAGCACGGCAAGTACCGCACCGAGCGCGTGGAGCGCCTCGCGCTGCGCGCCCAGACGGAGGCTGACGTGGCGTCGCTCACGGGTGACATCGTGGAACTCGAGAGCACCTGGACGGTGTGACGGCGGACGCCGGCCCACGCGCGCGTGTGTGGCGCGTGCCGCACGATTTGTGTGATGTGCGCCGTACGTGGCCCGCCGGAGTCCTCGAACGGCGCCGGCCCGATCTACTGTTCTGGCATGGCACGACCACGGCGCATCATCCTTGTCCGGCACGGCGAGTCAACGGGCAACGTCGATGACTCCGTGTACGAGCGCGAACCCGACCACGCGCTGGGACTCACCGAGCGGGGCCGGCGACAGGCCGAGGAGACCGGCAAGGAACTGCGGGAACTGTTCGGACGCGAACGCGTGAGCGTCTACGTCTCCCCCTACCGGCGCACCCACGACACCCTCCGCGCCTTCCACCTGGACCCCGGCCTCATACGCGTGCGCGAAGAGCCGCGGCTGCGCGAGCAGGACTGGGGGAACTGGCAGGACTGCGACGACGTACGCCTCCAGAAGACCTACCGGGACGCCTACGGGCACTTCTTCTACCGCTTCGCCCAGGGCGAGTCCGGAGCCGACGTCTACGACCGGGTCGGCGGCTTCCTGGAGAGCCTCTTCCGCAGCTTCGAGGACCCCGACCACCCGCCCAACGTTCTCCTGGTGACCCACGGCCTGGCCATGCGGCTCTTCTGCATGCGCTGGTTCCACTGGACCGTCGCGGAGTTCGAGTGCCTCTCGAACCCGGGGAACGCCGAGATGCGGATGCTCGTTCTCGGGGACGACGGCCGCTACACGCTCGATCGTCAGTTCGAGCGGTGGCGTGAGCCGGAATCGTACGGGATCACTGGATGGAGCGGCTGAGCGATGACCCCTGACTCCTCTCCGGGCGTGCGCCTGGAACGAGCGCTGGCCAGTGCGCGCGGGCTCGCGGTGGGGGACGCGCTGGGCTCGCAGTTCTTCGCCCCGGCGAACCACCCGCTGCTCAGGCGCCGCGAGCTGCCGCCCGGCCCGTGGCAGTGGACGGACGACACCGAGATGGCCTGCTCCGTCGTCACCGTCCTGGCCGCCCACCACCGTGTCGACCAGGACGCCCTGGCGCAGTCCTTCGCCCGGCGCCACGCACCGCAGCGCGGGTACGGCGCGGGCACGGCGGGGCTGCTGCGGCGGATCAGCGAGGGCGGCGACTGGCGCACGCTGGCGCCTGCCCTGTTCAAGGGGCACGGGTCGTGGGGGAGCGGCGCCGCCATGCGCACGGCGCCCCTGGGCGCCTGGTACGCGGACGATCCGGAGCAGGCCACCCACCAGGCCGAGATCTCCGCCTATCCCACCCACCAGCACCGTGAGGCCGTCGTGGGCGCCATGGCCGTGGCCGCGGCCGCCGCACTGGCCGCCGCGCCCGGCGGGCCGCCGACCGCGCAGGAACTGCTCGGCGGCGTCATCGACCTCGTACCGGCCAGGAGCGCCGTCGGCGCCGGCCTGCGGCGCGCCCGCGACATGCTCGACTACGGCGACGTGGCCACCGTCGCCGCGGTCCTCGGCTCCGGACGGCGCACGACGGCGCACGACACGGTGCCCTTCGCGCTCTGGTCGGCCGCCCGGTGCCTGGCCGACTTCGAGGACGCGTTCTGGACGACTGCCCGGGCCGGCGGTGACGTGGACACCACCTGCGCCATCGTGGGCGGTGTACTCGCCTCGGGGAAGGCCGGGGCCCCGCCCGCCGAGTGGGTGCGGCGCACGGAGGCACTGCCCGACTGGGTCCCGTCGTCCGTGTGACCTGTGCTTCGCGCGATGATTCGCGAATGCGACCCGGCGTGGGTGGGGTGCTTCCAGATGTGACCGCCGAAGGGGCGGACGGGCCGGGGATCGAGCTTCTTCCGGATGTCTCCGCCCTTTGGAATGCGGCCGTGGGAGCGAGGTTGGAGGGGGCTAACAGCGGTGTGCGGGACGTCGTCCGGGGCGCGATGACGCACCGCGCCGGAATGTGCGTGAGCGAACGAACGGGCTTTGAAACCGGACCCCGGCCGTCCGCGTCCGGGGCGGGGCGATGCTCAAGGGAAGGCGGGGTGTCGCAGCGGGATCCGCGCAGCGTACGCTAAGGGCGCCATGCCGTACGAACCCCCCACTCACACCGTCGAACGCTCCCTCAGGGCGACGACCGGAGCGAAGGTCATTGCCGGTGTCGACGAGGTGGGGCGCGGCGCTTGGGCCGGTCCCGTCACCGTCTGCGCGGCGGTCACCGGACTGCGCCGTCCACCCGTGGGACTCACCGACTCCAAACTGCTGACCGTGAAGCGACGTACCGCACTCGCCGCGGAACTGCAGACGTGGGTGACCGCGTACGCCCTCGGGCACGCCTCTCCGGAGGAGATCGACAGCCTGGGGATGACGGCGGCGCTGCGGCTCGCGGCGGTGCGCGCCCTGGAGGGTCTGCCCGTCCCTCCGGACGCGGTCATCCTCGACGGGAAGCACGATTACCTGGGGGCCCCCTGGAGGGTCCGTACGGTCATCAAGGGCGACCAGTCGTGCGTGGCCGTCGCGGCGGCTTCGGTGATCGCCAAGGTCTACCGCGACAAAATGATGGCCGAACTGGGTATCGAGCATGCAGACTTCGGCTTTGCGGCCAATGCCGGATATCCGTCGCCCGTGCACAAGGCCGCGCTGGAGGAGCGGGGACCCACCCCGTACCACCGGCTGTCGTGGGCGTATCTTGATGCGCTGCCCAGGTGGCGGCACCTCAAGAAGGTCCGCGTCTGGGCAGACGGAGGCGTTCCGGAGGTCGAAGGTCAGCTCGGCTTCGACTTCTGATCCTTCCGCTCGGCCTGAAGTGGCACCCGCCCACGCGAGCCGCACCAACGTTTGATAAATATCAGCCCATGCCTCTCATTCCCGAGGAGCCTCAGATTCACGAGAGTGCCCAGGGTCCCCGCGTCACGCCGTCTTCCGGCCGCACCGCGCCGACCCCCCGCCCTGTTCCCGGCCCCCGTCCCGCGGCTCCGCCGCGCCCCGGTCGTCCCGGTCCCGGTGCCGCACGGCCCGCGCCGCCGGCGCAGCGCGCGTCGCAAGAGTCGGCCCCGGCCAAGCCCGGGCCGTCGCGGCCGACCACCCCCGCCGCCTCGGCGGCCCCGCAGATCCAACTGGTTCCGGCTTCCGCCGACGGCGCGCTCGACGCCGCCGAGGAAGCGGTCGACATGCTCCTGGAGTCGGGCCGTGCCCCCGGTGACGTACTGGTGATCACCACCGGTGAGTCGCATCCGTGGGTCGCGCACGAACTGTCCTTCGGTGAGGCGTCCTACTGGGCGCAGCACGACGCGCGCGACGACGTGTTCTACGCGGACGCCGCCGTGGCCTCGCGTGCCGCGTCCCGGCCCGTGGTCGTGGTCGCGATCAACGGCGGCCCCCAGGCCGCTGGTGCCGCGGCCCTGTCCCTGGCGCACACCAAGGCCGGTGCGCTGCTGGTCGTCTGCGGCGACCCGCAGCAGATCAACTCGGTGCTGGGCGCGGCTGTCTGAGCCGCGTCCGGCCCGTCCGGCGGTCCTGAGTCCGTACGGCCTCGAGTCCATTCGGCCTTGAGTCCGTCCGGCGGTCCAGGGACCGTCCGGCGGTTCCGAGTTCGTCCGGGGCCGAGGGAAGCCGACGTCGTGCCCGCCGCGCCGTTCGACCGGCGGCGGGGCCTTCGTCGTGCGCACACCGGTTGGTCGTCCGGCACGCACGGGTGACGGGGGACGTCCTGTTCGTCAGCGGGCCGCCGCGCGGCGCAGCACCGCGGAGGCCGCGCCGCCGGTGCGCGGCAGCGGGGGTGGAGCCTCGGCGGTGCCGAAGGGCTCGGGTGTCGAGTACGCGTGCGGCCGCCGGCCCCCGCGGCCCTCGCCGAGGACCTGCCAGCCGTCCCGGGTCAGCGTGATGTACGCCCCGCAGCGCAGCCCGTGCAGTGTGCAGGCGTCACGCAGTCCCCACATCCACGCACCGTCCTCCTCGGTCCAACGCGCGTCACCGTCACGGCAGTAGAGCAGTACGGCGGTGCGCACCGGGGTGCGGCGCCGCAGATCGTGCGGGATGACCTGGCGCAATTGGTCCAGCAGTGCGTTGCGGAACATCCAGCCGTCGGCAGGCGCCTGCCGGCGGACGAAGGAGGCACTCGCTCGCAGCCGCTCGTCCGGGTCGAGGACCGCGACCACGGCGGTGGCGGGCCTGGGACGGTGGCGGGCGTGCAGTCCGCTGACGACCTCCCGCGGATTGCGCAGCAGAGGAATGCCCGCAGACGCCCACTCCGCGGGTTCGAGCACCCTGTGGGCGGAGGTGGCGGACGTTGACAACGATGCCGCCGAGGACGGAGCGAATCCGAAGGTCACGTTCCTCCCTTCGGCTACGCGCCCACACTGCGGGCGAGATCGGATTCGGGGGAGCGCACACCGCAGGAGAGCCCTACCGGCCAACGGCTGAGCCGTGCGGGGAGCGGACTTCAATTCTTCCTGTCGAACTGGGATGCGGCAACGAGCAATTGAGGGCACCGGCCGTTATCGGGCGACGCACGGCTTATATCCCTACCCGGCGCTCGCCCCGCGACTCCTGGGACCGTCCGCGTCGTTCGTGTGGGCCGCAGACATGTCCCATCAGCCCTGCACCGCCAGGACCAGCGGCATCACCGCCTGTGCGCCGGCCCTTCTGAGCAGGCGGGCGGCGACCGCGAGGGGCCAGCCGGTCTCGGTGAAGTCGTCCACGAGCGGCAACGGGCCGGGGCTGGCGGCAAGGGCGGAGACCAGGGCGGGCGGTACGGTCAGTGCCCCGTCCAGTGTCTTCAGACGCTGGGCGCTGTTGCTCCGCGGCACCCGCCGCGCGTCCGGTGTGTACTCCACGCCGCCCAGCAGCGGCAGGCGGCCGACCTCCGCGATGTGCGTGCCCAGGGAGTGGATCAGCCGGGGCCGGGTGCGAGGGGGCATGGTGACGACGCCGACCGGGCGCGGCCGCGCGTCCATCGCGCCCGGGGCCCAGCCGCCGGGGCCCTTCGCCCAGTCGGCCAGCACGCCCACCACGGCACGCGCCACGTCATCCGGCAGGGGAGCGTCGGAGGTGTGGGCCGCGAACATCGGCCGCAGTCGGTCGCCCCAGCCGATGTGGGAGAGCCGTCCCAAAGCCCGTCCCTCAGCGGCCTGTTCACCGGCCGGGATCCGTCCCCTGAGATCGACGCCGACCGCCGGCAGGCCGGTCGGCCACATACGGCGGGGCTGCACCTCCACACCGGCCCGGCCGAGGTCCACGCGCGCGGCGTCCAGGGCCGCGGTGGTGGTGTCCGCGGTGAAACGGGCCCCCGCGCAGTTGTCGCACCGGCCGCAGGGACTGGCGGTGTCGTCGTCGAGCCGGCGCTGCAGGAACTCCATGCGGCAGCCCGTCGTCGCCGCGTACTCGCGCATCGCCTGCTGCTCGGCCTCCCGCTGCCGCGCGACCCACTCGTAGCGCTGCGCGTCGTACGTCCACGGCCGGCCGGTCGCGATCCAGCCGCCCTTGACCCGCTTGACCGCTCCGTCCACGTCGAGCACCTTGAGCATCGCCTCCAGCCGGGAACGGCGCAGCTCGACCAGGGGTTCCAGGGCGGGCAGCGACAGCGTCCCCCCGCGCGGGCGAGTACGTCGAGGGTGCGGCGCACCAGATCCTCGGAGGGGAAGGCGAGCGACGCGAAGTACTCCCAGATCGCCTCGTCCTCCTTCCCGGGAAGCAGGAGCACCTCGGCCTGCTGCCGGTCGGCGTTCTCCGTCTTGCGCGTGCAGGACGCGACCGTGTGGCCGCGCTGCCGCAGGAAGGCCGTGACCTCCTCGGCCGCCGCCACCGCGAGGGTGTAGACGATTCCGGAACCCGGCAGGTCGCCGAGGTGGTCGGCGAGCCAGGCCATCCGGTGGGCGGCGTCCGGCAGCCGCAGCACGCCCAGGCTGAGGCTCTCCCGATCCACTGGGGTGGCATTCAAATTCAGAACGGAACTGGGGCCCTGACCTGGGCAAACGTAACCAGCGGACCGGACCGGCCCGGGGCTCGGTTCGGCCCGGTCCGTCCCTCGGGCGGCTGGTGGAGCAGCGGGGCGTGCCGTCCGTCACGCGGGGTGAAGTGGCCGATTGTCCGTGCCGTCGGGTTGCATGGGGGCATGAACGATCTGGAGCTGCGTGCCGAAGCCGACGCCATCCTCGCCGAGCTGGTCGGTGATCCGACGGGGTCGGCGCGGCTGCGGGAGGACCAGTGGCAGGCTGTGGCGGCCCTGGTGGTGGAGCGCCGTCGCGCGCTGGTGGTGCAGCGCACAGGGTGGGGCAAGTCGGCGGTGTACTTCGTGGCCACTGCTCTGCTGCGCCGACGCGGCTCCGGACCTACGGTGATCGTCTCGCCGCTGCTGGCGTTGATGCGCAACCAAGTCGAGTCGGCGGCGCGGGCCGGTATCCAGGCGCGCACCATCAACTCGGCCAATCCGGAGGAGTGGGAGACGATCCACGAGGAGGTCGAGCTCGGTGACGTCGATGTTCTCCTGGTAAGTCCGGAACGCCTTAATTCCGTCGATTTCCGCGACCAGATGTTGCCCAAGCTCGCGGCCACGACGGGCCTGCTGGTGGTGGACGAGGCGCATTGCATCTCCGACTGGGGCCATGACTTCCGTCCCGACTACCGCAGGCTGCGGGCGATGCTGGCCGACCTTGCCCCGGGCGTGCCGGTGCTGGCCACCACGGCGACCGCCAACGCCCGGGTCACGGCGGACGTGGCCGAGCAGCTGGGCACCAGTGGCGGCGAGGCGCTGGTACTGCGTGGCCCGCTGGACAGGGAGAGCCTGCGGGTGGGCGTGGTGCAGCTGCCGGACGCCGCCCACCGGATGGCGTGGCTGGCGGAGCATCTGGACGAGCTGCCGGGTTCCGGGATCATCTACACGCTCACGGTGGCGGCGGCCGAGGAGGCCACCGCGTTCCTGCGGCAGGGCGGTCTTGAGGTGGCCTCGTACACGGGCCGGACGGAGAACGCCGACCGTCAGCAGGCGGAGGACGACCTGCTGCACAACCGGGTCAAGGCACTGGTGGCCACCTCCGCGCTGGGCATGGGCTTCGACAAGCCGGACCTGGGCTTCGTGGTCCACCTCGGCTCGCCGTCCTCGCCGATCGCGTACTACCAGCAGGTGGGCCGCGCGGGCCGCGGCGTGGAGCACGCGGAGGTGCTGCTGCTGCCGGGCAAGGAGGACGAGGCGATCTGGCGCTACTTCGCCGAGACCGCCTTCCCGCCGGAGGAACAGGTGCGCCAGACCCTCGCGGTCCTCGCCGAGGCAGGACGGCCGCTGTCCGTGCCGGCCTTGGAGGCCTCGGTGGATCTGCGGCGCAGCCGGCTGGAGACGATGTTGAAGGTGCTGGACGTGGACGGCGCCGTGCGGCGGGTGAAGGGCGGATGGACGGCCACGGGTTCCGGCTGGGTGTACGACGCGGAGCGGTATGCACGTGTGGCGGAACAGCGTGCGGCCGAGCAGCAGGCCATGCGCTCCTACGTCACCACCACCGGCTGCCGCATGGAGTTCCTGCGTCGCCAACTGGACGACGAGGAGGCTGCGCCGTGCGGCCGCTGCGACAACTGCGCGGGTGCCTGGGCCGACCCTGCCGTCTCGGCGGAGACCCTGGCGGGGGCGACGAAGGAACTGGGCCGCCCGGGGGTGGAGGTCGAGCCGCGCCGGATGTGGCCGACGGGCATGCCCGCGCTGGGCGTCGACCTCAAGGGGCGTATCCCGGCCCAGCAACAGTGTTCCCCGGGCCGGGCTCTGGGGCGGCTCTCCGACATCGGCTGGGGCAACCGGCTGCGCCCGCTGCTGTCCGAGCAGGCGCCTGACGGGCCCGTCCCCGAGGACGTGCTGAAAGCTGTGGTGACGGTGCTCGCTGACTGGGCACGCTCTCCGGGCGGCTGGATGGCGGACGGCCCGGATGTCTCTGCCCGGCCGGTAGGGGTCGTCGCCGTACCATCCCTGTCCCGCCCCCGGCTGGTCGACTCCCTGGCTCAGGGAGTCGCGAACATCGGGCGGCTTCCTTTCCTGGGCGCCCTGGCGTACACCGGGCCGAGCGACGTGCATGCGGCGCGACGCAGCAACTCCGCTCAGCGGCTCCGGGCGCTGGCCGGCGCATTCACCCTTCCTGAGGACCTGGCCGGCGCTCTGGCCCGTACGCCAGGGCCCGTCCTGCTCGTGGACGACTGCACCGACTCCGGCTGGACCCTTGCGGTTGCCGCTCGCCTGCTGAGGCAGGCGGGGGCCGGCCAGGTTCTGCCGCTGGTGCTTGCTGCGGCGGGCTGACTGCCCTGGTCGACCTGTACCCGGCAGGGACCGCCGCCAGTACGAGAACGACAAGAGCCGGGTTCTGGTTGAAGCAGGTCTCCTGGACCTGCTCATTCACATGGGGATCAGTGATCTGCCGGAGATGGTGGCCCCCACGCTCTGGTCGTGGCGGTGCCTGAACGGGCCACTGCCTGTCAGCCGCCGCACGCAGACAGCCTGCTGTCACCTGGCTGGTGGACGCCGGGCGCCAGGCGGCGCAGTTCCGCGTCCCGCCGCTGTTCGGCGGGCAGGGCCATGGACGCGAACACCCCCTCGGGAAGGGGGAGGTGGTGCGCGGCATCGATGCCGACGCCGCGCACCTCACCGGCGTTTGCCACGGCCGCCGCCCGGTATCCATCGCAGTGCGTCATGCTCCCGACGACACCGTCCGGCCACGCGGGCGCACCGCCTTCGCCGGTGAGGACGGGGTGCGATGCCCACGTCCGCGAGGGCCCGGCGGGCGCACCAGCGCACAGTGGCGAACTCCCGCGTGCGTTTCCCGACGGCCCCCGCCGCGCTCCCCGGCTCGGCGCCGCGGAGCGGGGCATGGACGGGATCACCGAACGACTCGGCCAGCGCGACCGATGGTGGCTACAGTTTCTCGATCATGATCGTCGTCCCCCCGGGCGCTCCACCCCGGGGGAATCAGCCGCCCGCCACCGAGGCGATGGACACGACCGCGGAGAAGACGTCCCTGTCCTGCTGCCGGCCGGTGACCAGCACCCTGCGGTTGCCGTTCAGGTCGTCCGGGAGCGAGGCGGACTCGATCCAGCAGGTGGTGTCGAACTCGGCGTAGCGGGCGAAGACGACGCTCATCCCCACCACCACGGCGGCGTCCGGGTGGACCATGGCCTGGGCCGCCTGACGCGCGGCTTCGAGCAGCAGCATGCCGGGCGCGTGGTCCACGGGGTGGTCGAAGAGGATCGGGTGAGCCCGGTCGACCCGCAGCTGCCAGCGCGTGCTGGAGTCGGTGGGCGAGAGGACCACGTCCTCGAAACTGCTCCGCCCCACGCGCTCGGGTGACGCGGGGGAGGGCAGGGGAACCGTATGCAGGCCGGGTATGTCGGCGTAACGGCCCCGCAGACGTTCGTAGACGGTCCGGTCCTGGATCGTGAAGCGGGTGCGCGCGACGGCGAGGACCGTGCTGTCCCGCACCAACTCGAAGCGCAGCGCCAGGGCAGAGGCGCGCGCCTTGCGGCGTTTGACGTCCGTGCACGTGATGCGCAGGTCTATACCGACCGCGCCGCCGACACTGCGCAGGGCGTCCGCGTCGAGTTCCCAGGCGAAGTCTTGCCAGAGCAGCTGGTGTCCGAGCGGTACCTCGTAGGCACCGTGGGACAGCAGCGGTAACGTCTGGCGCACCGTCTCGCAGAGCAGCATCGGGTCGTGCATGCCGAGCCGGGTCTCGTAGAAGACATGCTGCTCGGGCCAGCCGGCCTCCACCGCGTAGGAGTCCGCCCCCCTGCGGCACCAGTTGCTCAGCAGCACCTCGGACGCGTCGCGCTTGTGCGTGTACGACCGAGGAATGGCAGTAGGCATTTCTGTCACAGGCAGATGAGCAAGCTGAAGCGACATGGCAGTCCTCCCCTTGGGCTGCTGGCGAATGCCGAAGCGATAACGAGCGGACACGCATGCGTGCCGCCTCGGATAACATAGAGGTCGTTCTTTTTGTTTGTCGAGAGGTTGGGGCGGTCAGTGATGGCACGACGCAGGCAGGAACGTGCCGTTCGTACCCGAGAAGTACTGCTCAGGGCGGCGGCCGAGATCTTCGACGCGGCCGGGTACTCCGGCGCGAGCGTCAACAAGATCCTGGAACGGGCCGGGCTGACGGCCGGGGCCATGTACTTCCACTTCAAGAACAAGGAAGCCCTGGCCAGAGCCGTCATCATGGAGCAGGCCGCCGATCTGGAGTTCCCCCCGAGCGAGCCCGGCCTCCAGCAACTGCTCGACATAACCGGGTACCTGGCGTGCGAACTGAAGAGCAACACGCTGCTGCGGGCCGGCGTCCGGCTGGCGGTGGAGCAGAACGAATCGGGTCTTCAGGAGTACTCGATCTACGAGTTCTGGATCGATCACTTCCGGGAGACCCTGGTCGAGGCGCGCACGAGGGGACAGTTGCGCCCCTACGTCGACGAAGCGGACTTCGCGCGAGTGATCGTCGGTGCCTTCACCGGTACGCAGATCATGTCCGAGATCTCCAGCGAGCGGGCCAACCTGCCCGAGCTGATCGCTGCCATGTGGCGCTGTCTGCTGCCCGCCCTGGCGCCGGACGAGGTCGTCGCGCAGCTCGTCATCCCCCACGACGGGTCGGCGGCGACCGCGTGAGGCCGCCCCGCGTGGCGGTCACCGGAGCCACGGGCTTCGTCGGTTCGGTGGTGCTCCGCGGGCTCCTCGAAGCGCGTGCCGACGGCCGCGTCGACGACGTGCGCGCCCTGGTGCGCACACCTCCCGGGAGACGGCTCCGGGACGAGGCGGGCCCGTCGTGGTGCCCCGCGGACCTGACCGATCCGTCCTCGCTGTCCGGGGCGCTGGACGGCGTGCACGTCCTGGTGCACCTCGCGTCCCGGGTGTCCGGCGAGGCGCGCGCGTGCGAGGCCGTCAACGTCCGGGGGACCGCGACGCTCATCGAGGAGGCCCGCCGCAGCGGTGTCCGACGCGTCGTCCAGCTCTCGACGACCGCGGTGTACGGAGCCGGGCCGCACCGCGGGCTCACCGTGAACGAGATCGCGCCGGCGCCTGTCTCCGCGGCCAGCGCCACCCGGCTCGAAAGTGAGCGGCACGTGCTGGCGACGGGCGGCACGGTGCTGCGGGCCGGTCTGATCGTGGGCCAGGGCGACCGCTGGGTCGTCCCGGCGCTGGCCGAACTGCTCGCGCGGGTTCCGGCCCTCTGGGACGGCGGACGCGGCCTGCTGTCCCTCATCGACGTCGAGGACCTCGCACGGCTGATCACGACGACGGCGCTCATGCCGGACGCGCCGCCCACGGGCATCCATCACGCCGCCCACGCCCGTCCTGTACGCGTTCGCGACCTTTTGACCACACTCGCCTCCCTCGGCGTACTGCCGAGTGTGACCGGGTCATGGCCCTGGGACGCCTGCGTACGCCGACTGCGCGAGGTGCCGGGTCCGATGAGCGAGCGCCAGTTCTCCCTCCTCGCCCTCGACCACTGGTACCGCGGCGAGGAGATCTGGCGCCTCACCGGATGCCCGGAGGGCCCCGGCCCGCTCGCCCGCCTCGCCTCCGCGTCCGCGTGGTACAGGTCGTTCCTCGCCGAAAGACCCTAGGGTCCTCAGGCGGTGCGGGGCAGTGGGTCGGGGGCCTCGGGCGCGGCGGGGGTGGTGGAGGCCGGGGAGTAGAGACGGCTGTAGGTGTAGGCGGCGGAGACCAGGGTCATGTGGTGGTGCCAGCCGGGGTAGGAGCGGCCCTCGAAGTCGAGGAGGCCGCAGTCCTCCTCAAGGCGGCTCACGGTGGCGGCGGCGCCGGAAGTCAGGTGGGCGAGCGCGGCGATGCGCCCGGCGCGTTCGTCGAGGAGGGTGGAGAGCCATGCGCGCGGGGCGCCCTGCCGGGCGGGGTCCCACTCGGCGAGGAGGCGGTGGGTCTGCCTGCTGCCGGGCAGCCGGACCCGGGTGGACAGCATCCTCACGTCACCGCTGCCCGGGGCGTGCACCGTGGCGTATGTCTGGCGGGTGCCGTGCCGGTGCAGGAACTCCTGAACGGACAGGGCGCCTTGGGCGTCCTGGGCGTCGGCAGGGGCGGGGCGAGGGCCGAGCGGGAGTATCCGCAGACCGGGCGGCACCGCCACGACGAAGTTCTGCCCGCGCCGGCTCAGGCCGTTGACCAGGAGGGTCGCGTCCGGGCACTCGCTCATGTCCACCACCGCGGGGACCGCGGTGAGCCCCGCGCGGGACGAGACCATATCGAGCAGATCGAGGATGTGCTCCCAGTACGGGCGATGGCGGGCTGTACCGGGAATCCTGGCCCGCTCACGCAGGTCCGCGTCGTCGCTCCACCGCTCGGGAAGCATCAGACGCCAGTCCACCGGCAGGTGCATGTCCCCGGAGGAGAGGAACAGCCCGACTCCCATCTGGCAGTTGATGGTCCGGCCCAGCCGTGGCACGAAACGGCGGTGCACCCCGCACGAGTGCGCGCCGCGCTTGGGCAGGAACGCCGAGGCGACCGTCAGGGCCAGGGGCGTGGTGCGCCCCTGTACGACCCGGGTCAGTTCCTCACGGGCCGGTTCCCAGTCCCAGGGGCTGGTGTTGATGAACTGCTGCAGAGACTGCGACGCCGTCGGCGACGCCGAGATCGCGGCGGCAAGGCGGCGTATGGACTTCTTGCCCGGCGTCGCGAGCAGCCCGCGCAGGTAGCCCAGGGCCCATCGTCGTTGGTCGGCCCGTGGGAGATGTCCGAAGAGTGTGTCGCTGAAGGTGTTCAGCGAGGCCGTACCCCACTGCGGTGACAGAACCAGGTGCTGCCCGGCCATGGTGCGCTCCCTCCACGTGCATGCCGACCAGAAAACAATAGCGAACGTTCTCTTTGTTTTTGAGGGGGTGGGCGCTTTCGGTGAGACTTCGGCAAGTCACTGAAGTACCCGCAGGCATTTCCGTAAAAAACGGGCACAGATGCAGATGCGGCCACCAAACCCCGTACATCTATCGGAAGTCGGCGTTGTGACGGAGCTCTCGCCACCAGAAGCTCTGGACAGCAACGCGGCCCATCGCATTGAGAGGAGACCAGCAATGACGCGATCGCGGACGTGCGCGGAACGCGACGACCGCCTGGCCCGCGGAGGCTGTCCACGGTGAAACAGGGAAGAGCGGTCCGGACCCGCGAGTCCCTCATCCGGGCCGCCGCCGACGCCTTCGACGCCGCGGGCTTCGAGGCCACGTCACTGGGACGGATCTGCGCGGGGGCGGGCACCTCCATGGGCGCGCTGACCTTCCACTTCCGCTCGAAGGCCGCACTCGCCGACGCGGTGCAGCAGCACGGCATCGCGCTCACCGGCGAAGTGGTGCAACGGATCTTCAGAACACGTCAGCCCCCGCTGGAGACCATCATCGCCATCACCCTCGCCGTCGTCGGTCTGCTTGAGGAGAGTTCCGTGGTCCGGGCCGCCGCCGGGCTCAGCCGCGAGCGCGTGGCGACCACCTCCCCGTGGCCCTCCTCGTGGATTCCGGTGATCGAGGATCTGGTGACCCGTGTGCCCGAGGAGACCCTGAGCCCCGGCACCCACCCGCGTGCGCTCCTCTCCCTGGTCACGCATCTCGTGACCGGCGCCGAGGTGCTCATCCACACCGGCGGCGAGGCCGCGGAGCCGGACCATGTCCGCGCGGTGACCCAGGTCGCCGAGATCTGGGAGCTCACGCTGCGCGGGGTCTCCCCGACCGTGCGTCTTCCCCAGCAGCGGCGGACCGGGGCCCGCACGCGGAGTGCTCCAGGACGGGCACGGACGGCAGAGGACGGTGCTGTTTAGGCGACTTGCCAAGATCGGGAGCGGACTTGGCCGGGGGCTGGGACGCGCCCCCTCTCGCCCCATAGTTTCGGCTGCGGCTTCCATCCGAGCGCGACGAGAGGAGCACCGTGTACATGAAGGAAGTCCGCCGGCTGGACCGGGTGATCATCCGGTTCGCGGGCGACTCGGGTGACGGCATGCAGCTCACCGGCGACCGCTTCACCGCGGAGACCGCGTTGTTCGGCAACGACCTCGCCACACTGCCGAACTTCCCCGCCGAGATCCGGGCCCCCGCCGGGACGCTGCCCGGGGTCTCCTCCTACCAGTTGCACTTCGCCGACCACGACATCCTCACGCCGGGCGACGCCCCGGACGTACTCGTCGCGATGAACCCGGCGGCGCTGCGGGCGAACATCGGCGATCTGCCGCGCGGCGCCGAAGTGATCCTCAACACCGACGAGTTCACCGGGCGGGCGATCCGGAAGGCGGGCTACGCGACCTCGCCGCTGGAGGACGGCTCACTCGACGGCTACCGCCTCCACCCGGTGCCGCTGACCACGCTGACGGTGGAGGCGCTGAAGGAGTTCGAACTCTCCCGCAAGGAGGCCGAGCGCAGCAAGAACATGTTCGCGCTCGGCCTGCTGTCGTGGATGTACCACCGGTCCACCGAGGGCACCGAGAAGTTCCTGAAGTCGAAGTTCGCCAAGAGGCCCGACATCGCGGCCGCCAACATCGCGGCGCTCCGCGCGGGCTGGAACTTCGGTGAGACGACGGAGGACTTCGCCGTCTCCTACGAGGTCGCCCGGGCGGCCACCGCGTTCCCGACCGGCACGTACCGCAGCGTCTCCGGCAACCTCGCACTGTCCTACGGCCTGGTCGTCGCGTCCCGGCAGGCGGATCTGCCGCTGTACCTGGGCTCGTACCCGATCACCCCGGCCTCGGACATCCTGCACGAGCTGAGCAAGCACAAGAACTTCGGTGTACGGACCTTCCAGGCCGAGGACGAGATCGCCGGGATCGGTGCCGCCCTCGGGGCCGCCTTCGGCGGGTCGCTGGCGGTGACGACGACGTCCGGCCCGGGTGTGGCCCTGAAGTCGGAGGCCATCGGGCTCGCGGTTTCGCTGGAGCTGCCGCTGCTGATCGTCGACATCCAGCGCGGCGGGCCCTCGACGGGTCTGCCGACCAAGACCGAGCAGGCCGACCTGCTGCAGGCGATGTACGGCCGTAACGGCGAGGCCCCGGTTCCCGTGATTGCGGCACGGACGCCGGCGGACTGTTTCGACGCGGCGATCGAGGCGGCCCGGATCGCGCTGACGTACCGCACGCCGGTGTTCCTCCTGTCGGACGGCTACCTCGCCAACGGCTCCGAGCCCTGGCGCATCCCGGAGCCGGACGAACTCCCGGACCTGCGCGTGCGGTTCGCGCAGGGACCCAACCACACCCTTCCGGACGGCACCGAGGTGTTCTGGCCCTACAAGCGCGACCCGCACACCCTTGCCCGGCCGTGGGCGATCCCCGGCACGCCCGGCCTGGAGCACCGCATCGGCGGCATCGAGAAGCAGGACGGCACCGGCAACATCTCCTACGACCCCGCCAACCACGACTTCATGGTCCGCACCCGGCAGGCCAAGATCGACGGCATCGACGTACCGGACCTGGAGGTCGACGGCCCGGACGAGGCGAAGACGCTGGTCCTGGGCTGGGGCTCGACGTACGGGCCGATCACGGCTGCGGTACGGCGGCTGCGCCGGGCCGGGCAGCCGGTCGCGCAGGCGCACCTGCGCCACCTCAACCCCTTCCCGCGTGACCTCGGCATCGTCCTGCGCCGGTACGAGCGGGTCGTCGTGCCGGAGATGAACCTCGGCCAGCTCGCCACCCTGGTCCGGGCGAAGTACCTGGTCGACGTGCGGTCCGTCACCCAGGTGAACGGCATGCCGTTCAAGGAAGAGCAGCTCGCCCACACACTGGAGGCGATCATCCATGACCACTGAACTCCGCCTCCTGCCCAAGCACTTCAAGTCCGATCAGGAAGTGCGCTGGTGCCCGGGCTGCGGTGACTACGCGATCCTCGCCGCCGTGCAGGGTTTCATGCCGGAGCTGTGCGTGGCCCGCGAGAACATCGTGTTCGTCTCGGGCATCGGCTGCTCCTCGCGCTTCCCGTACTACATGAACACCTACGGGATGCACTCCATCCACGGCCGCGCCCCCGCCATCGCCACCGGACTTGCCACCAGCAGACGGGACCTGAGCGTGTGGGTGGTGACGGGTGACGGTGACGCGCTCTCGATCGGCGGCAACCACCTGATCCACGCCCTGCGCCGCAACGTCAACCTCAAGATCCTGCTGTTCAACAACCGGATCTACGGCCTGACCAAGGGGCAGTATTCGCCGACCTCGGAAGTCGGCAAGATCACCAAGTCGACGCCGATGGGCTCGCTGGACGCGCCCTTCAACCCGGTGTCGCTGGCGATCGGCGCGGAGGCGTCCTTCGTGGCCCGCACGATCGACTCCGACCGCAAGCACCTCACCGAGGTGCTGCGTCAGGCCGCCGCCCACCCGGGCACCGCGCTGGTGGAGATCTACCAGAACTGCAACATCTTCAACGACGGCGCCTTCGACGCCCTCAAGACTGCATCCAATTCAAAACCGGGGCAGCGGGCCGAGGAGGCAGTGATCCGACTGGAGCACGGCAAGCCGATCCGCTTCGGCGGGGACCTGTCGCAGGGGGTGGTACGGGACCAGCTCACCGGCGACCTGAGAGTGGTCACGGTGACCCCGGAGAACGAGGCACAGGTCCTGGTCCACGACGCCCACACCCCGTCCCCCACCGCCGCCTTCGCGCTGTCGCGGCTGGCGGACCCGGACACGCTGCACCGCACCCCGATCGGTGTGTTCCGCTCGGTGGAACGGGCCGTCTACGACACAGAGATGGCCGACCAGCTCGACACCGCGATCGAGCGATACGGCAAGGGGGATCTGGCGGCGCTGCTCGCCGGTGGCGACACCTGGACCGTCGTCGGCTGATCCTGAGCGGAAGGCGGCACCACCGGTTCGACCGGTGGTGCCGCCTTCTGTTTGCCTCAGCCGGCCCCGAGTTCCTCCCCGATGGCGACCGCGAACGTGTCCCCGTCCTCCTCGGTGGTGTCGAAGGCGGTCACCCAACGGACCTCACTGGTGCGCTCGTTCCAGACGCGGAACGGGAAGCGTTTCAGCAGTCGCCGCGTGACGTCCGGTGGCAGGACGGCGAAGACGTGGTTGGCCCCGGGCGCCGTCCATGTGTACCAGCAGGCCCAGGCCGTGGGCCTGCTCGCAGAGGGCGTGGATCTCGTCGACGGTGTAGCGGAGCCCGGTCGCGGTGCACTGGGTGAGGGAGACGACCTTGGGCTGTGTCCGGTGCAGATGACGGCCTGGCAGACGTCGAGCATGGCCTGCAGCGCCGCCACGTTGGCCCCGGTGCTGTTCAGGACCGGGTGAACGTCCGCTGCGGACCGAAGTGGCCCCGGACGGTCCGCCCCAGTCGTTCGGTGTGGACGTCACCGCCGTAGCTCGGCTGGTGGCCGCCGTCGGCGCGGGCGATCGCCACCAGCGCCTCGGGGTGGACCCCGGCGTGGTTGTCGCTGGCGAAACCACGCCGGGTGGGATCGTGGAGGGGGCGTGCGGCCCTTCCGTCCGGGAGCGTACGGGTGGCGGTCGAAGGCCCCCGCGGTCAGAGGGCCTCGGCGCGGATGATGCGCGGTACGCCCCGCACCTGTATCAGGTCGCGCAGTGCCGCCACGGCCGCGGAGAGCGCCCTGTCCATGGAGCGCTGGGTGGACAGGAACAGCCGGGCGCCGCCGTCGGCACGCGTCTGCCGGAAGTCCTCGACGGACACCCCGTGGCGTTCGAGTACGGCGATCACGGCGCCGACGACGCCCTGCTGGTCCGTCACGTCCAGGGTGATGTGGTAACGGGTGACCACGTCCCCGATCGGCCGGACCCGGCGTCGTTCGTACGCCGTGTCGTCGGACGCTGTGACACCGGCGAGCCGGTTGCGGCAGGCGGCGACGAGGTCGCCGAGCACGGAGGCGGCCGTGGGCGCCCCGCCGGCGCCGGGGCCGTAGAACATCAGCTGCCCCGAGGCGTCGGCCTCCACGAACACCGCGTTGAACGCGTCACGCACCGAGGCCAGCGGATGGCCGGCAGGCAGCATCGCCGGGTGTACCCGGACGGTGATGTCGCCGTCCGGGGCGCGGTCGCAGACGGCGAGGAGTTTGACCACCCGGCCCACGGACCGGGCGGCGGCCATGTCCGCTGCGGTGATGTCAGTGATGCCCTCGCGGTGCACCTGGTCGAGGCGGACCCGGGTGTTGAACGCGAGCCCGGCGAGGATGGCCGCCTTGGCGGCCGCGTCGTGGCCCTCTACGTCAGCGGTCGGATCGGCCTCCGCGTAGCCGAGGGCCATGGCTTCCTTCAGTGCCCTCGGGTACTCCCAGCCGGCGGTGTCCATGCGGTCGAGGATGAAGTTGGTGGTGCCGTTGACGATGCCGAGCACCCGGGTGACCCGGTCGCCGGCCAGGGACTCGCGCAACGGCCGCAGCAGGGGTACGGCACCGGCCACCGCGGCCTCGTAGAACAGGTCGACGCCGCTGTCGCGGGCGGCGGCGTGCAGTGCGGCGCCCTCGGTGGCGATCAGGGCCTTGTTGGCGCTGACGACGGAGGCGCCGTGGGCGAACACCTTCGTGATCAGGTCGTACGGGCGGTCGACGCCGCCGATGACCTCGATCACGACGTCGATGTCGCCCCGGGTCACCAGGGCGTCCGCGTCGGTGGTGACGAGGTGGGAGGGGATGCCGGGGCGAGGCAGGTCCGCGCGGCGCACCGCCACCCCGGCGAGCTCCACCCGGGCGCCGATGCGTGCGGTGAGGTCGGCTTCGTGAGCCGCCAGATACCGTGCGACATCGCTGCCGACGACGCCGCAACCCAGCAGAGCTACCTTCAGAGTGCGCATGTCGGACTGCTCCGTTTCCGAGACCGAAGTGAGAGGGCCGTGGTCGGCCGGGAGGGGAAAGGGCGTGTGGACGCCCGGCGGGCGGTCCCGCGTCCACGGTGGCGACCCCGGGCGGTGCCGGCAGGGGTGTGCCGGCACCGCCGCGGGCGCGGCCCACGGGCTGATGTGGGCGGTCTACGGGGTGATGAGGCCGGCGATCGCGCCGACGGTCGGATCCTGGAAGAGCTGCCTGATCCGCAGGCGCACACCCGAGCGCTCGTGGATGTCGTTGATCAGCCGGCTGGCCAGAAGGGAGTTGCCGCCGGAGGTGAAGAAGTGCTGCTCGACGCCGACGTCCCGGATGCCGAGAAGCTCGGTGAACAGCTCGGCCACCAGGATCTCCCCCGCCGTGGCCGGTTCACGTCCCGCGCGGGCCACCTGGGACTCGGGCCGGGGCAGGGCCCCCCGGTCCAGCTTCTCGTTGGCGGTGAGCGGCAGCCGCTCCAGGACGACGAACGCGCTCGGCACCATGTAGTCGGGCAGCGCCGACTCGGCCTGCGCGCGCAGCCTGTCCAGGTCGGGGGCCGCGTCGTTCGCGGAGACCACGTACGCCACCAGCCTCTGGTCGCCCGGAGTGTCCTCGCGGACGAGGCAGACCGCCTGGCTGAGCTGCCCGTCGCGCAGCAGGACGGACTCGATCTCCCCCAGCTCGACCCGGAACCCTCGGATCTTGACCTGGTGGTCGAGCCGGCCGAAGAACTCGATGACGCCGTCGGCCCGCCAGCACGCCGCGTCCCCGGACCGGTACATGCGGGCGCCGGGCCCGCCGTACGGGTCGTCGACGAAGCGCTCAGCGGTCAGGTCGGGCCGGCCCAGGTATCCCTCGGCCAGCTGGACACCGGCGAGGTACAGCTCGCCGGTCACCCCGGGCGGCAGCTGGCGGCGCTGCTCGTCGAGCACGTAGAGGCGGGTGTTCCATACCGGCCGGCCGATCAGCACCGGGCCGGGCTCGGGCTTCTTCGGGCACAGCATCGAGGTCACGTCCACGGCCGCCTCGGTGGGGCCGTAGACGTTGAACAGGTCGGCGTCCAGGACCGAGGAGAACCACGCCTGCAGTTCGGCGGGCAGGGCCTCGCCGCCGCACACCACACGGCGCAGGCTCGTACAGGCGGCGGCGCCCGGCTCCCGCAGGAACACCTTCAGGCCGGAGGGCACGAAGTGCGTGATGGTGATGTTCTCGGTGGCGATCGTCTCGGCCAGGTACGCGGGGTCGCGGTGCCCGTCTGGGTCGGCGACCACGATCGACGCCCCGGCGAGCAGCGGCCAGAACACCTCGCGCACGGTCACGTCGAACCCGGCAGGCGTCTTCTGCAGCAGCCGGTCGTTCGGGCCCAGCGGAATCTGGTGCTGCATGTGGTGCAGCCGGTTGGTGATGGCACGGTGGGCGACCACCACGCCCTTGGGGCGTCCCGTCGAACCCGAGGTGTAGAGCACGTAGGCCGGGGAGTCGGGGGTGAGCGGTGCGCGCCGGTCGGCGTCCGTGGGCGGGGCCGGGGTGGCCGCCGCGAGCCGGGCCACGGCGTCCGGGTCGTCCAGGACCAACTGCCGCGCGGGCACCAGGACCGAGTCCGTCAGCTCCCGCACGGTCACCACATGGGTGACCCCGGCGTCGGCGAGGACCTGGTTGATGCGTTCCACCGGGTAGCTCGTGTCCACCGGCAGATAGGCGGCGCCCGTCTTGACGATGGCGAGGGCCGTGACGACGTAGTCGACCGACCGCGGCAGCACCATGGCGACGATGTCCCCGTGGCCGGCGCCGTCGGCGATCAGCAGCCGGGCGATCCGGCTGGCGCGCCCGTCCAGCTCGGCGTAGCTGAGCCGCTGGTCACGGTGGCTGAGGGCGGTCCGCTCCGGGTGCGCCGCGGTGTTCGCCTCGACCAGCTCGGGAAGCGTCAGGGTCGGCACCGGGTGCGCGGTGTCGTTCCACACGTGCATGATCTGGTGGTGCTCGGCAGGCGTGAGCAGCTCGACGCCGCCCACCTCGGCTGTCGGTCCGGCCTCCAGGAGGCGCCGGGTGAAGTGGCTGAGACGGTCGGTGTGCGCCGCCAACTCCTCGTCGCTGTGGCGCTCCGGGTTGCCCCGCGCCCGGGCGTCAAGGCGGCCGTCCGCGTCGAGGGTGAGGACGAGGGCGAGGTCGTCTACCGTCACCGGGCCCGCGTCGAGGAGCACCTGTGTGCTGCCGGGCGCGGCGACGGCCTCGGCCGCGACCGGCGAGGTGCGGGCCGCGCGGACCCGCTCCACCAGCTCGGCCAGGGTCGTCGTGGGCTCGACGCGGAGCCTGAGCGGCCCGGGCAGGCCGGCCACCCTGAGCTCCACGTCCCCCTCCGAGGTCAGCCGGTAGCGGTAGGCCGCAGCACAGGCGAGGACGTGGTCGGCCCAGTCGGCGGCCGGCGACGCGGTGACGTCGTCGAGGAGGATCCCTCCCGCGGACGCGGTCCGCGGTGCTTGTGTGTCGTGCACGGTCATGCGCCACGCTCCAACAGGAATCGGTGTACGGCCTCGGCCACGTCCGGGGTGTCGAGCAGAGTCGCGGTGTCCACGGGGAAACGCCGTACGGCGCGTGCGTGCACGGCACCCGGACCGCCGTGCGCCGAGGTCAGGGCGAGCGCCGCGGCCCAGCCCTCCTCCGGGTGCAGTTGCCGGGCCGCGTGCAGGTAGGAGACGTAGGACCGGAACAGGCCGAGCAGGTCCTCGCTGGTCTCCTCGTCGAACCCGAGCAGGTCGAACGCGGTGCCGGCGACGGTCTCGTAGACCTTGACGACCTGGGCCGCGGTGGCGGTGAAGTCCTCCTCGCCGGCCGCCTCGCAGACCGCCAG
Source organism: Streptomyces sp. NBC_01788 (assembly GCF_035917575.1). Taxonomy (GTDB): domain Bacteria; phylum Actinomycetota; class Actinomycetes; order Streptomycetales; family Streptomycetaceae; genus Streptomyces. The sequence continues at coordinate 5,847,635 of NZ_CP109090.1, forward strand.
GACCTCGGCGACCGCGTCGGACCGCTCCTGTTCCGGCACCACCGTGAGGGTGTCGACGGTCTTGCGGAAGTCGCGGTACAGGCTCAGCCGGGCCACCGGCTCGGGGTCGAGCAGCAGCAGCGCCGGCCGCTCCCCCTGCTCCGAGGCGATCTCGTCGGCGAGCGCGGCGGCGAACACACCGCCAACGCAGTAGCCCATGACGGTGTCGATGTGCCGGGGGCCCTCCGGGAGCCGGCGCCACAGGCGCAGATAGTCCTGCGCCGACAGCAGCTCGTTCTCGGCCTCGGCGGGCTGGGCGGTCTGCCAGATCTCCCGTGGCGTCAGACGCGCGGCGAGGCGGCGGAAGTCGGCCTCCGGCCTGCCGGTGGAGTCGAAGTCGACCGCCAGGACCGTACGGGCCGGGTCGCCCTCGCCGATCCTGCGCCAGCTGTTCGCGCTCATCGTGGTTCTCCCCCCGGCTTCCGCAGCAGCTCGGCCTCCTCGGCCGGGGTGAGCCCCGCCTCGCGCTCGCGGTCGAGACCGAGGCGACGCTCGTGGGCGAGGACATCGCGGACGACGTCCTCGATCGGGCGGTGGGTGAGACCGGCGGCGACGGCCCGGGTGTGGTCGTGGGCCATGAATCCGCGGTCCTCCCGGGGCACCCACAGCGGCAGCGACTTCGGTCCCCGCCACACCTGCACCCCGGCCCGGTCCAGGTGCTCCTCGGAGACCGGGACGAGGTCGGTGTCCGGTGCGCCGACCGTCTTGACGATCAGGTCGAGCAGCTCGCCGAAGGGCAGGCTCGGGCCGACCCCGTTGTAGGTGCCTGCGATGCCCTGTTCGCCCGCGCCGACGATCCACGCCGCGAGGTCACGTACGTCGAGCACCTGCGTGGGCTGCTCGGGGACGTCCGGTACGGCGACGCGGCCGCCGCGGGAGATCCGCGCGGGCCAGTAGCCGAAGCGGTCGGAGACGTCGCCGGGGCCCACGATGAGCCCGGAGCGCACGATCAGCGCCCGCTCGTCCAGGGCCGCGCGCACCGCGTTCTCGCAGGCGACCTTGATGGCGCCGTAGAGATGCGGATGCTCGATCCGTTCGAGTGCCAACGCGCCCGACTCGGCGGGCTCGTGGAGGGCCGCGTCCTCGTTCTGCCCGGCGGTGACGGCGTCGGCGTACACGTTGATGGATGATACGAACGTCCAGTGCCGGGCGCGCGTGCCGAGCACCCGCAGCGCCTCCCGGACCCACGGGTACGACATGGTGGCCACGTCCACCACCGCGTCGAAGTCGATGCCCGCCAGCGGGGCGAGGCCGTCGGGGGCGTCCCGGTCGACCTTGACGAGCGTGGCACCCTCCGGGACGTTCCCGGAGGTGCCGCGCGCCGCGCAAACGACCTCGTGCCCTCGGCGTACGGCATCGGCGGCGACGGCGTGCGACAGGAAGGCCGTACCGCCCAATACGAGGATCCGCATGGTCAGGAACCCCCGTGGGCGACGGGGCAGCCGGTCATGGCCGACTCCTCGGAGGTGTCGGCGGCGCGGGGCCGCAGACGCTCGTACGACACCGGCAGCTTCGCCAGACCGCGGCTGACCGAGTTGTCGTACACCCACTCGGTGTCCGCCGGGTCGATGGCCAGGGTCAGGCCCTCAAGCCGGCGCAGCAGCGTGGGGAAGACGACATGGCCCTCCAGCCGGGACAGCGGGGCCCCCGGGCAGAAGTGCGGGCCGTGGCCGAAGGTGAGATGGCGGTTGTTGGTGCGGGTGATGTCCAGACGGTCGGGGTCGTCGAAGATGTTCGGGTCGCGGTTGGCGGCGGCGATCAGCAGGTGGACGAACGCCTCCTTGCCGATGAGGACGTCGCCGATCTCCATGTCCTGCGCGGCGACGCGCAGGGTGCCGCGGTAGCTCGGCGACTCGTAGCGCAGGAACTCCTCGACTGCCGAGACCACCAGATCGGGCTGGGAGCGCAGCAGGTCGAACTGGTCGCGGTGGGTGAGCAGGGCGTGAACGCCGTTGCCGATGAGGTTCGTGGTGGTGCGCTGGCCCGCGATGATCACCAGGGACATCGTCGAGGCGATCTCGTCGATGGTGAACGTGCCCTCCTCGTCGGCCGCGCGGAGGAGCTGGCTCACCAGGTCGTCGCCCAGGTCGGAGCGGCGCGCCTCGAGGAGATCGAGGATGTACTGCTCGAAGGCGGAACTCACCTGCTTGAGGCGGTTGTTGGCCTCCTCGTCCGCGTACGGGGCACCGCCGAGGATCTTGGACCAGTCGTAGAGCATCTCGCGGTCCGAGACATCCACGCGCAGGTACTCGAAGATGACCATGACGGGCAGGACGCGGGCGAACTCCATCAGGTCGATCTCGCCCGACTCCGGGAACGCGTCGATGAGGTCGTCGGCGATCTCCTGGATGCGCGGGCGCAGCTTCTCCATGCGGCGCGGAACGAAGGACTTGCTGACCAGCTTGCGCAGCCGCGAGTGTTCCGGGGCGTCCGCGATGAGCATGTTGCGGGCCTGGACGGGGCTGTTGTCGAAGAGCTGGTCGCGGAACCACTTCGGCGCGTTGTCCAGGGACTTGGAGATACGGCCGTCGCCGAACGCCTTCAGCGCCATGTCGTAGTCCGACACGATGTACGCCTCGGCACCGGGCGGATGGTTGATGGCACGCACGGGGCAGGACGACCGCAGCTGCGCGTAGGTCGCGTTCCGGTCGTCGATCGAGTGGGTGAAGAACTCCGGGGGCAGCGCCTGCGCCTGCCCCCCCGGCAGCTCCGCGCCGGCCTCGACAGGGCCGGCCTCGGTGATCTCCTGTGTCATGGCAACTCCTTGGTGTTGGCTCGAATCACGTCAGGTCCCCGGCGGAGGCCAGGGTTCGGATGCCCTTGGTCAGGGTGGGCAGGGCGCCCAGGGTGGCGACAGCGCCGATCGTGGCGAAAACCCAGGCCGGGCCCGCGGCCTCGAAGACGACACCGATGCCGAGGACGCCGAGGGGCGAGACGATCGTGGAGCTGAAGATGATCGCTCCGAGGACCCGGCCCTGGAGCCTGTCGGGCACGACCTTGGCCGTGTAGGTGAGAAACAGCGCGTTGATGATCGGTCCGCGGATGTAGACGCAGGCGACGACGATGCCGAGCGGTATGACCCCGGGCACGGTCGCAAGCAGCACGGCGGCGACCGGACCGATCCAGTAACCCGCGATGAACACCGCCGACGGACGGGCCCGCCTGATGATGAACTCAGCTACCAGCGCCCCGGCCAGCCCGCCCATGCCGGCGATCGCGAGGGTCAGCCCGATGAACGACTCGGACGCTCCGCGTTCGGTCCCCGTGGCGATGACGGCCAGGGAGATCCCGGTCGTGTTGAACGCCAGGTTGGACAGCGTAACGCTGACGATCAGCGGGCCGAGCACCGGATGCTTCGCCAAGTAGCGGAATCCGCCGAGGAGTTCCTTTTTGGCACCGGGCACCGCCTGCGGCTGCGGTGTTCTGGGGACGAAGAGCATCAGCACGGACGAGACCGCGAAGGAGATGCTCGCGCCGATGAACGGCAGCACCCGCGTCACCCCGTGCAGGGCACCGCCGATGGACGGTCCTGCGGTGATGGCTCCGAACCAGCGGATCTGGTTCTGCGCGGTCGCCTGCGCGAGCTGGTCGGGCCGCACCAGCTGCTTGATCATCGCCATGCCGGCGGGCATCGACAGACCGAAGCACGCCGCCGACACGATGGCGATGCCGAGCGTCACGGCCACGTTCACCGCGTCCGCGAGGACCAGCAGGGTGAACACACCGAGCAGGGCCGCCCGCAGCATGCTGCAGCCGATCAGCAGCTGCTTGCGGTCCATCCGGTCGGCGAGAATGCCGCCCCAGAAGGACATCAGACCCTGCGCGAGCAACTGGGCCGAGCCGACGAGCCCGGCGGAGACCGCCGAACCCGTCGTGGTCAGGATGAGCATCGGATAGGCGACACCCGCGGCGTTCTCGCCGACACCGGCGAATGCCTCGCTGCTCCACAGTGCCTGGAAGGGCCGGTTGCGCAGCAGCGTCGGCCCGGCGGACGGCTCGGGCGCCGACTCGGGCAGGTCGGCCGTGGTGGCCGCCGGCTGGTCACTCGCCATCGTGCCGCTCCTCGATCGAATTGTCGGCCAGCAGGCCGCTGAGCTTCGCGGCGAGATCACCCACGTGGGGCTCTCGCAGCAGCGACCAGTGCTCACCGGCCACCGGCACCACGGTGACGTCGGGCCCGTACAGTCCCTCAAGGCCGAGCCGCAACTGCCGGGCCTCCCCGGCGCCGACGCCCACCTTGAACACCGCGGTCGGGCAGCTGACCGGGCGGGGCCGGTAGCGCGTCAAGGTACGGAACTTGTCCAGCAGCAGCCCGCGCAGCGCCGGGTTGCGCCGGGCCTGAGCCCCCGCCTCACCCACTCCGAGTGCGGCGCAGGCCATGAGCCGCAGGTGCCCCAGCACGAACGTGGGGTCGGCGCCGATGCGGCGGCCCGCCTGGCCGGGCATGTACGCGTCCAGGCAGACGAGCAGGTCGACCCGTGCCCCGCGCCGCGCCAGTTGGCTCGCCATCTCATGGCCCACGACGGCGCCGAAGGACCAGCCACCGATGGTGTACGGGCCCTCGGCCTGGAGCCCGGTCAGCGTCTGTACGTGGAACGCGGCGATCTCCTCGATCCGCGCTCCGTCGACGTCCCTGGGCTCCAGCCCCAGCACCGGGCGCGTCGTGTCCAGGCCGTCGGCCAGGGCGAGGTAGCTCAGCGTGGAGTCGGCCGCGTCCGCCACCAGGAACACGGGCCTGCCCGAGCCCTCGCGCAGCCGTGTGAAGCGCGGCTCGGGCGGGGCGGCCGCCTCGGTGACGGCGGCCTCGGGCACGGTCTCCCCGAAAGGCCCGTCGCCCAGCTGCTCCTCCGCGACCCGGCGCAGGTGGCCGAAGGTCGGCTCACGCATGAACTCGGCGACGGGGACGACGACGTGAGCCTTCTCCCGTAGCTGAGTCATCAGGTTCAGCACCACCAGCGATTCACCGCCGAGGTCGAAGAAGTTGTCCGGGTCGGAGGCCGACGTCACGCCCAGCGACTGGCACCACAGCTCCTCGACCCGGCGCCGGGCTGCGGACCCCCGGTTGGCGCTGTCGGCACGCGCGGTGTCCGGGCGCGGTGCCTCGGTCCCGGGGTCCCGCTCGGCGAAGGGGTGGCCCGGCAGCGAGCACCGGCGGGCGGTGTCCGGCGCGCCGTCGAGGGCCGCCCCGGCCGCGGCCAGGGTGGGGCCGGCGACGTCCAGGCCGCGCTCCCACAGCGCCCCGAGGCCGCGCAGCAGCCCGCGCTCCTCGTCCTGCTCCCTGCCCAGCAGCGGCACCGCGGCGAGGGCCGGGTCCCACTGGGGGGCGAGGCGCAGCGCGCCCAGCATCGTGCTGCCCGGGCCGAGTTCGACGAACGTGTCGCAGTCGGAGCCGAGCAACGTCGCCATACCGGCGTCCAGCTGGACGGGCCTGCGCACATGCGCACCCCAGTAGTCGGGGCCCGACACGGCGTCGGGGTCGGCCCACTCGCCGGTGACGTTGGAGACCATGCGCAGCTCGGGCAGCCGGGTGGGCATGGCCGAGATCAGCTGCGCGAGACGGTCGGCCACGGGGGCCTGCAGTTCGCAGTGAGCGGCCCGGTCGACGTTGAGCGGCTTCAGGTCCAGGCCGGCCAACGCGTCGCCGTCGATCAGCTCCGTCATGGCCTGCGCGGGTCCGGAGAGCACCACGCCGCCCCGGCTGAACATGGAGACGGTCACCTCGTCGCCCAGCCGCACCCTGCGGGTCACTTCCTCCACGGGGGCGTTGACCGCGAGCATCCGGCCGGGTGCCGTGGCCCGCAGTCCTTCGGCGCGTTCGTGGACCAGGACGGCCGCGTCGGTCGGCGACCACACTCCGGCGAGCGCGGCGGCGGCGTACTCGCCGACGCTGTTGCCGAAGAGCGCCGCCGGCTTCACCCCCCACTCCTGCAGCTGCCGGGCGAGTGCGTAGCCGAGCGTGTAGAGCCCCAGTTGCTGGTGCGCCCAGTCCTCGAACCACTCCGGCGCCACGGGGGTGCCGGAGACCACCGGGGACAGGTCGATCCCGAAGCGGGCCCTGGCGAAGCCGGCGATCTCGTCGAAGTGCTCACGGAACGCCGGCAGCAGCCGGTACGGGGCCGCACCCGTCGGATGCCGCAGCACTCCGTGCCCGGGGAAGAGGAACGCCACCTGTGACAGCGACCGCCGCTGCGGTGCGCGCACACCGCGCAGTAGCCGGGCTGCCTCGGCGTGGTCGCGCGCGACGACACAGGCCCGGTGCGGATGCTGCCTGCGGTCCGCCAGCGTCCGTGCCACCGCGTCGAGCGCCGGCGCGGGTTCGGCTTCGAGCCGCTCGGCGAGCTGATGGCCGTACCGTCCGAGGGCTTCGGGCGTGGCGGCGGAGAGCAGCAGTGTCCGGGCCGACGAGCCCTCGGCGGGTGCCGGGATCAGGGGCGCGGCGGCGAGGACGACATGGGCGTTGGTGCCGCCCACGCCGAAGGCGCTGACCGCGGCGACGGGGGTCCGGCCCGCGGGCCACGGGCGGCCGTCGACGCACACCTCGAAGGGCGACGTGTCCAGGTCGAGCAGCGGGTTCGGCTTGGTGTAGTGCAGTGTCGGCACCAGTTCCCGGTGTTCGATCATCAGCACCGTCTTGATGAACCCGGCCACCCCGGCCGCCGCGCTGGTGTGGCCGATGTTGCTCTTGACGGAGCCCAGCCAGGTCGGGTGGTCCTGCTGTGCGGTGCCGAACACATCGGTCAGGGCTGCCACTTCGACCGGGTCGCCCATGGGGGTGGCCGTGCCGTGGCACTCAATGTGGTCGATGTCGCCCGGCTCGACCTCGGCGACCCGCTGGGCGTGCCGGATCACCTCGCTCTGGCCGGGAATGGAGGGCGCGGTGAAACCCAGCTTGTCCGAGCCGTCGTTGTTGAGGGCCGAGCCCCGGATCACCGCGGCGATCCGGTCGCCGTCCCGCAGCGCGTCCTCCAGACGCTTGAGGACGACCACCCCCACGCCCTCGCTGGGCACCGTGCCGGCGGCCTTCTCGTCGAAGGGGCGGCAGTGGCCGTCGGGCGAGAGGATGCTGCCCTGCTCGTGCAGATAGCCCCACTCGCCGGGCGGCGACACGGTGACACCGCCGGCCAGCGCCGCGTCGCACTCGCCGGTCAGCAGCGCCTGGCGCGCCATGTGGATCGCCGTGAGCGACGTGGAGCACGCCGTCTGCACGGTGATCGCGGGTCCGCGCAGTCCGAGTTTGTACGCCACGCGGGTCGCCACGAAGTCCTTCTCATGGCTCACCATGCGGACCAGGGGGCTGAGTTCGCCGGAGCTGTCGAGCAGGGTCCGGTCGGACCCGGCGTACACCCCGACGCGTCCCTCGAACCGGCCGACGTCGAGTGCAGCGTCGTCGAGGGCGGTCGCGGCGCATTCGAGGAACACCCGCTGCTGCGGGTCGATGTGCGCCGCCTCGGCCCGGTTGTAGCGGAAGTACGTCCAGTCGAAGTTGCGTGAGCCGTCGAGCACGCCCTTGGCCGGTACGAACTCCGGGCGCCGCACGAGTGAGGGGTCCGCGCCCTTGGCGAGCAGGGCGTCGATGTCGAACCGCGTGATGCCTTCACGCCCGTCGCGCAGCAGTTGCCAGAACTCGCGTATGTCGGCGGCGCCCGGGTAGCGGCACGCCATTCCGACGACGGCTATCGCTTCGGTGGGCCTGGCCACCGCCATCGTCCCGCTCACTGGTCGTCCGCCCTTCCGAGTTCCTCCACGAGGCGGCGCACATGGGCAGCGGTGGGGGTGAGCAGGAAGTCGCGCAGCCGCAGCGTCAGACCGAACTCCTGCTTGACCAGGCGGATCAGCTGGACCGCGCCCAGCGACGTGCCGCCCATCGCGAAGAAGTCGGTGTCGGCGTCGACCGGCCCGGCGGCCTTCCCGGAGCGGTTGCCCGTGCGCTCGATGGCCGTGGTGAACAGCTCGGCGATCCGCGTCGCCACGTCGTCGGCGGGCGGCTGCGCGGCGGGCGCCGCCGGGGCGGGAGCCCGCCCCGCGGCCGTGGCCACGGCGGCCAGCGCCTTGCGGTCGACCTTGCCGTTCGCGGTCACGGGAATGCGGTCGACGAGCGCCCACAGCGTGGGCACCATGTAGTCCGGGAGCGAGGCGGCCAGATACCTGCGCAGCTCGTCCGTGCCCGGGGTGGCACCGGGATCCGGCACCACGGCCGCCACGAGCCGCTTCTCGGCGCTGTCGGCCCCGGTGACGACCACCACGCAGTCCTTGACCTGCGGGTGTCCCGTCAGCACATCGCTGATGGCGCTCAGTTCGATGCGGTAGCCGCGCAGCTTGACCTGGTCGTCGGCGCGGCCGAGGAAGGCGAGCCGGCCCCGGGTGTCGAGGCGTACGACATCGCCAGTGCGGTAGAGCCGCTCCGGCACGTCGGGCGAGAACCGTCCGAAACGCCGCCGGGTCTCGGCCTCGTCGCCGATGTATCCGTCGGCCAGTCCCTCGCCGCCGGTGTACAGCTCGCCCACGGCGCCGGGCGGAACGAGCCTGGCCCGCTCGTCGAGGACATGGACGTGGGTGCCGGGCATCGGGGTGCCTATGGGGAGCGGTCCCGACACGTCCTCGGGGCGGGTGACCGTGTGCGTGGTGGTGAACGTAGTGTTCTCGGTGGGCCCGTAGCCGTTGGTGACCACCAGGTGGGGGTGGCGGGTCAGGGCACTGGCGACATGGTCGTGCGGTACGACGTCACCGCCGGTCAGCAGCTGCTTCAGCGCGCCGAACGAGTCCGGCGCGAACTCCTCGACCAGCCGGAACAGGCCCGCCGTCAGCCAGGCGACGGTCACTTCCCGCTCGACGAGGAAGGCGCCCAGCTCGCTCGGGGAGGGCAGCGAGTCGGCGGGATAGATCTCGAGCGTGGCGCCGGTGAGGAGCGCGCCCCACAGTTCGAGCGTGGAGGCGTCGAAGGGCAGCGGCGACAGCCGCAGCATCCGCTCGCCGGGGCCGGTGCGCACGTAGTCGGCCTGGTGGACCAGTCTGATGACGGCGCGGTGGGGGACGCTGACGCCCTTGGGCTGCCCTGTGGAGCCGGAGGTGAAGGCGACGTAGGCCCGGCGTCCCTTGTCGGCGGCGGGACGCTCGGTGCTGTCCGCCGCGTCGGCGGAGCCGGCCCAGGCCGCCTCCCAGGGCGCGACGGCCGCCACGTCCTGCAGTGCGGCGTGGTCCGCCTTGTCCGCCGGGACGATCACGGCCGCCGGCGCGGCCTTGCCCACGATCAGTTCGGTGTGCGCGAGGGGCAGACCGAGGTCCACCCCGACATAGGCGGCGCCGGCGAAGAGCACGCCGAGGACGGCCACGGCCTCGGCGACGGAGCGCTCCACCCCGACGATGACGGTGTCACCGTCGCGGACACCCGCCTGCCGCAGCAGCCGGGCCTGCCGGTCGGCCGCCCGGGTCAGCTCCGCGTAGGTCAGTTCGACGTCTCCCTCGCGGACCGCGACCGCGTCGGGCGAGCGCCGCGCCACCTGGCGGAACAGCTCGTCCATGGAGGTGGCCGGGAACTCCTCGCGTACGTCGTTGACCGCGGCCAGCTGCGCACGGCGCTCGGCGGACAGACAGCGCACGTCCTCCAGTGCCGCGTCCGGGGCGGTCGCCAGCGCCTCGGTGGCGGCGCGGAAGTCGGCGATGAACCCGTCGGCCTCGGTCTGTGTCCATACGGCGGTGGCGTACTCGACATGGCCGGCGAGCGTCGGTTCGGCCTGTCCCACCAGCAGGGTGAGGTCGAACTGGGCGCCGCCGCCGTGCCCTTCCTCGATCCGGACGTCGAGCTCGGAGGTGCTCAGACGCTGGGGAACCAGCTGGTCGTGCATGCCGAAGCACACCTGGACCAGCGGGTGGCAGCCCACGCTGCGCTCGACGCCGAGACGGGCGACCAGCTCCTCGAACGGCACCTGTCCCGCGTCGATGCTGAGCGTCAGCGAGTGCTGCACGGAACGCAGGTAGCCGGCGACCGACGCCGAGTCGTCGATGTCGATCCGCACCGGAACGAGGTTGCCCGCCACTCCGACGAGACCCTCGAGCTCGGAGGTGTCCCGGCCGAGCAGCGGTACACCGACCAGCAGACTGCGCACCCCCGTGGTGCGGCCGAGCGTCAGCGCGAACGCGCCGAGCAGCAGGGCGAACGGGGTGATGCCCAGGGCGCGGGCCGTCTCGGTGACGGCGGCGCTGGCCGGGCCGCCCAGGTCGAGGGGCCGGCGGTCGCCCGCCGCGTCCTGCACCGCGGGGCGCTGCCGGTCGGCGGGCAGCTCCAGGACGGTTGGCACGGAGTCCAGGTGCCGGGTCCAGATGCCGGTCTGCCGGTCCCACAGGCCGCCCGCCCGCTGCTCCTCCTGACGCCGGATGAGGGTGCCGAGGGGGACGCCCCGGCCGAAGTCCGCGGGCGTGCCGCCCGACAGTTCCTCGTAGTGGGCGAGCAGTTCCCTGAAGACCAGGCCCACGGCCCAGCCGTCGAGCACCATGTGATGCGCCGTCAGGACGACGGCCTGGCGGCCCGACGCGTGGGTGAAGTACAGGAAGCGCACGGCCGGCTCGGCCTTGAGGTCGAAGGGGCGCCGCGTGTGTGCCTGGGAGGTACGGCGTACCTCGTCCTCGAAGCCGGCGGCCTCCCCGGCGCAGACGATGCTGGTGAACTCCGCGGTGTGCTCGTCCAGCGCCGTGCGTACCACGGCGCCCGTGGCCTCGTCCTCGGTGAAGACGGTGCGCAGCCCCTCGTTGCGGGCGACCGTACGGGCGATGGCCTCCTTGAGGACCTCACCGTCCAGGTCTCCCTTCTCGACGAAGGCGGTGAACACCAGGTTGTAGGGGGAGCCGCCGGTGATGCTCTCGATGAGCCACATGCCCCGCTGGGTGCGGGACAGCCCGCTCTCGTGAGCCGCCGTGTCGGCGGCGGCTACGGCCTCCCGCGGCGCGGCCTCCACCTCGGCACCGGCCAGGACGGCGGCCAACGGCTCGCCGCCGAGCAGGGCCTTCATCGGGATTCTCACGCCCAGCTGTTCCCGGGCCAGGGCGGCGAGCCGCATGGCGCGCAGCGAGTCGCCGCCGAGTTCGATGAAGGAGTACGCACCAGAACTCGCGCTGTCCGCGTCCGTGTCCAGGACCGCGGCAGCAAGGTCGTCAAGCGTCATTGATCAGTCTCTTCCCACGGGTACGAGGAGTGGTCGCGGTTGGCGCGAGATGCGGAAGCCCTGGGTCAGCCGCGGGCGGCGCCGAGGATGCGGTCGCGGGAACCGGACCCGGCGGCGGACGCGCCGGGCCCGGCCGGAGCGGCGAGGAGTTCGGCGTGGCCGCGTACGGTTCCCGCGCGGAAGAGGTCCATGGTCCTCAGGGCCTGGCCGGAGGCCTGGCTGAGCCGCTCGACGAGCATGATGAGCAGCAGCGAGTCGCCGCCGGCGTCGAAGAAGCTGACGTCGTCGCCCACCTGGTCGTCGGTCTTGAGGACCTCCTGCCACAGGGAGCGGACGAGCTCGACGCGGGCCTCGGGCGTGGACAGGTCTACGGCAGCGGACTGGTCGGTCACGGTTTCCTCCGGAGAGTCGACGAGTTGGATGGCACAGCGCTGAAGGTCTGCGAGGAGGGCGGCGACGTCGCCCCGGTCGTAGAGGGCCTCGATGAAGTCGGCGGACAGCTCCAGCTGCCGGGAGCCGGATTCCTCGGTCACGGTGACGAACAGGCCCAGGTCGTACTTCATGTGCAGGGACGGCAGGGGCTGGATGCGGCCCACCACGTCCTCGGCCAGGTGCAGGTCCGCGGGCATCTCCGCCATGTTCACCAGCACCGCGGACAGCGGCGGCCAGATGACCTCCCGCTCGGGCCGCAGGCCGGCGGCGACGGCCTCGAGCGGCACGTCGGCGTCGACGAAGGCCTCCATGGCGGCGAACCGGGTGGTGCGAAGGAGCTCACGCCAGGTGGTCGCCTCGTCGAGGGGCACCCGGATCATGGCGGTGTTCATGAACATGCCGATGGCGTCGGCGTGGGCCGGATCGTCACGGCCGGGCCACCCGAAGGCGAAGAGGAAGTCCCGCTGGTCGCCCGTGCGCGCCAGGGAGGCGGCGAACAGGGCCGTGGCGACCATGAACGGGGTGCAGCCCTCGGCCTCGGCCACCGCCAGCAGGTCCTCGGTGAGGCCGGCGTCGAGCCGGAGGGCGGCGCTCGCCCCGGACAGCGAAGGGTCGTCGGTCTGCCGGCGGAAGGGGATCCGCACGTCGACGGGGACACCCATGAGCCGTTCGAGGACCGCGGGCAGCCGTTCCTCCGTCTCCTCGGGTCCCGCCATGGTGACCACTTCGCTGGGGTGCGGGGGGGTGCTCAGGCGGGGTTCGGCACCGGCGAAGCCCGCCCGGTACACCTCGGCGATCTCCGCCATGAGCAGCGTGCGCGACCAGCCGTCGCAGACGATGTGGTGCACGGTGAACACCAGCAGCGTGGTCCCTGCGTCGACGCGGATCACCTCGGCACGGGCGGGCGCCTCGTCGGCGAGGTCGAAGGGCGTGTAGCACAGGAGGTCCACGAGCCGGTCCAGCTCCTGTGCGGACCAGCCCTCAGCGGCGGCGTCGAGGAAGCCGGCCTCGGCGGGCGGGGCGTCTGTGCGGTACTCGATCCGCTTGTTCCAGGCGTCGAGCCGGAAGCGGGAGCGCAGCGCGGGATGCCGGCCCAGGACCCGTCGTACGGAGGCCACGAGCAGGTCGTGGTCCACCGGTCCTGAGAACCGCACGACGGTGGGGATCAGGCTCGTGGGACGCAGGTGCTCCACCCGGTCCAGGACCCACAGCCCCTTCTGCGCCGCGTTGGCTTCGTACCACTGGGGCTCCGTGGTCGGCCGGTTGGGCGGGAGTATGTCTTTCGCCGTTTCCATCGGATCCCCCTCAGGAGCGCCGGCGCGCGGTGATGGGCACGTGCTTGTAGCCGGACGCGAAGTTGGAGATGAGCCGCTCGGGCTTGCCGGCCGGCTCGAAGTCCTCGTAGCGGGCGAAGAGTTCCTCGAACAGAACGCTGACGGTGATGCGGGCGACGCTGTGCCCGACGCAGTAGTGCGGGCCGATGCCGAATGCGAGGTGTTTGTTGGGCTTGCGCCGGATGTCGAAGGTCTCGCTGTTCTCGAACACCTCCTCGTCGCGGTTGGCGGAGCCGAGCCAGGCGACGACGGCGTCACCGGCGGCGATGCGCGTACCGCGCACGACCGTGTCCCGGGTGGCGTAGCGCAGGACGTGATTGACCGGTGAGGCCCAGCGCAGTGCCTCCTCGTAGGCCGTCCCGTTGACCTCGGGGTGGGCCGCCCAGTCCGCCAGCACGTCGGTGCCGGTGAACTCGGCGAGGAAGAAGGTGGGGGCGTGCGGGGTGGTGACATTGGCGCCCAGCAGCAGGCTGTAGCAGTTCGCGACGATCTCGCTCGCGGACATGTGCCGGCCCTCAAAACGGGTGGAGATCAGCACACTGAGCAGGTCGTCACCGAGGTTGTCGCGCCGGTGGCGCATGAGGTCCTGGAAGTAGCCGAACAGCTCGCGGTGCGCCGCCTGCAGCGTCGCCTCCTTGCCGCCCGGGTCCTGGAACTCCGGGTCGTCGGCGGCGATGCACACAGTGGTCAACCTGCTCAGCCAGGCCCAGTCCGCCTCCGGCAGCCCCATCATCGTGCCGGTGACCGACATCGGCAGCGCCAGCATGGCCGTGCCGAAGTCGAACGCCTGGCCCGAGCCGAGCGGTTCGAGAAGGTCGACGACCTTCCCCCGGATCGTCTCCCGCTGGCGGTCCACCGCCTTCACGGCGAGGGCCTTCTTCAGCCGGGCCTGCCGTTCGGTGTGGCGGGGCGGGTCCGTGACGGCCAACTGCTGTCCGCCGGCGGGGTCGTCGGTGCCGAGCAGGTCGAGCAGGGTGCCCCGCTCGGAGGTGAACGTGGTGGAGTCGCGCAGCACCAGATCGGTGTCGGCGTACTTCACCACGGACCAGAAGCCGCGCTCGTCGTCCACCTGGTGCCAGCTGAGACCGTCTTCCTGACGCAACCGGCGCCAGATCTCGTAGGCGTCTCCGCTGCTGTAGAGGGTGGGGTCGATGAGGTCGGCTGATGCCGCATCGACTGGGCAGCCGGAGGAACGAGTTTCGTGCCTGGAGATGGCCCGACTCCTTTCACGGAAGCATCGCGGTACGGAGGGCGGACGGCACAGGCCGACCCGGGCGTCGGACGGAGAAAGCGCGCCGCCCGCGAATTCGAAAAGGAGCGGGGGCGAGTCGCGAGAATCGAGCGGTTTGCCGCCCGCGACCGACATAGCTGGACCGTATCCCCTGGCCGCCCGCACCGGGCAAGCGGCGGCGAGCCATGCCTCGACTACTTACGCAACTTGCCATTCTGGTTCCGGGGCACCGGCCATGTGCTGAACCCGGTCGCGTACCCACGTAAGCTCCCGATCCAGCTCGCACACCCCACTTCCCCGGATGCCGCCGCACAACCCGCGGGCTGCACGTTCGTATCCAGAGAAACCCCGAACCATTTCGGCAAGTCGACCTTGCAAGGAGCATGCCCATGCGTTACCGCACGCTCGGCGGGACCGGCATGGAAGTGAGCGCGTACTGCCTCGGCACCATGAATTTCGGCTACGTCGCGAATTCCGACCACGAATCCTGTATTCGCATCGTCCACACGGCCCTCGACCAGGGAATCAACTTCGTCGACACCGCGGACATGTACGCGGCGGGCGAATCAGAAATCATCGTGGGAAAGGCACTCAAGGGGCGCCGCGACGACGTGGTGCTCGCCACGAAGGTGCATTTCCAGATGGGTGAGGGCCGCAATCGCAGCGGCAATTCACGACGCTGGATCACCCAGGCGGTGGAGGACAGCCTCCGTCGGCTGCAGACCGACTGGATCGACCTCTACCAGGTACACCGCCCCGACTACTCCACCGATGTGGAGGAGACCCTCGGGGTCCTCACCGACCTCGTCCACCAGGGAAAGATCCGCGCCTTCGGGTGTTCGTCCTTCCCCGTGGCGGACATCGTCGACTCACACCATGTGGCCGAGCGTCGTGGCCTGATGCGCTTCCGCACCGAGCAGCCTCCGTACTCGCTGCTCGCCCGTGGCATCGAGGCCGATGTACTGCCCGCCTGTCAGCGCCACCGGATGGGCGTGCTGACCTGGAGCCCGCTCGCCTTCGGGTTCCTGTCCGGCAAGTACCGCAAGGGCGACGCCATCGACCTCACCCAGGGCCGCCCCGCGGTCGTGCCCGCGCGTTTCGACCCGGCGCTGGCCCAGAACACGGCGAAGTTCGACGCCTTGGAACAGTTGATCGACCTCGCCGGCGACATCGGTTGCACGCTGCCCGAACTCGCCCTGGCCTTCGTCACCGCGCACCCCGCCGTCACCTCCGCAATCACCGGCCCGCGCACCATGGACCACCTCGACAGCGCCCTCAAGGGTGCTTCGCTCACCCTCGACGACGCGGCCCTCGACCGGATCGACGAGATCGTCCCGCCGGGAACCGACCTCTACGCCCCGCTCGCCTCCTGGCCGCCGCCAGCCCTCGCGAACCCCGCGTTGCGCCGCAGGCCGCTCCGGGACCGGGCCGCGGCCTGACGCGCCACCGCCGGGCCGCATTCCGGCCGCCGGCGCGGTACGCCGACGCCGTCACATCTCATGCGCCCATGGGGCGATCATCCCACCACACCGACTGGAAGCCGAGGTTATCCGAGATGAGTCAGGACGAGCAGCCGTCCGGCGACTACGCCGCCACGCCCGCGCGTACTCCCATGGCCCCCATGGAAATCTTCGAGCGCTCCGAGGGACGCTCGATGCCGTGCCGCCACCACACCTGGGACCACAGCCCGGGCGGAGAGAGTTGCCCCTTCACCGACCCCATCTCGCTCGGACTGTGACACGCAGCGGACCCACACCACGCTGAACCTCACACCAAGGAGATTCCATCGTGAGCCAGGACGAACTCTTGGCGCGCTTGGAGACCGCCGTGGTCGACGCGTACTCCCTGTACCGCATCGCCCTGGGACACACCCCACGCGGATCCGTCCTGCGAGACGCGGCTCTGACCGGTGACATCCGCCTGGTCGTGCCCGCGTTCAGCTTCGGCGTCGCCTGCGCCATGCGTACCTGCTGGGACGAGGAGTGCGACGAACGGCACCCGCCTGGCGCGGGGGCGACGATCCGCCGGTTCCTCGGCGGCCCCGGCGTCGAGGCCGCCGAACCCACGCCGGAGGCGACGGTGGCGGCCGGGCAGTTGTACGCGGACTGCGCCCAGCACCGTGTCACGGGCGCCGAGGTCCTCGCCGCCTGCCACACGGTGGTGCTGGCCGGCGATCGCGGGACGCCCCTGGTCTCGGCGGCCCGGGCGTCGTACTGCTATATGCCGCTGGCCGACCGGCGACCGAGCCTCCGTATCGACTACGTCTGACACCGTCACCCGACCCGGTCCGACTCGCCACCACTGAACGGGAGAAGCAACCCCTCCATGTCGTATGTGATTGCGCAGCCCTGCGTCGACGTCAAGGACAAGGCCTGTCTCGAAGAGTGCCCCGTCGACTGCATCTACGAGGGCGAGCGCGCCCTCTACGTCCAGCCCGACGAATGCGTCGACTGCGGCGCCTGCGAGCCGGTGTGCCCCGTGGAGGCCATCTTCTACGAGGACGACGTCCCCGCGAAGTGGCAGGTCTACATCCAGGCCAACGCGGAGTTCTTCACCGAGCTCGGATCGCCCGGCGGCGCCTCGAAGCTGGGTCTGATCGAGCACGACCACGCCCTGGTCGCCGCGCAGCCCCAGCAGACCCTGGCCTGAGAGGGAATCGTGAGCATGACTGTCCCGTCCCCCTGGCTCAAGCGCATCGGGGGGCCTGCCCAGGCCGAGGGCGGCACGCCCGAGTTGGTGTGCTTCCCGCACTCCGGTGGCGCCGCGAGCTGGTACCGGCCCCTCGCCGCCGAGCTCGGCGACGACATCCTGACCGTCGCGGTGCAGTACCCGGGCCGACAGGAACGGCACGACGAGCCGGCCATCACCGATCTGCACGAGCTGGCCAACCGCACCGCCGAGGCGCTCGGCAACGCCGATGCCGGCGTGCCGCGGATCTTCTTCGGCCACAGTATGGGCGCCATCCTCGCCTACGAGGTCGCTCAGCGGCTCGGCGAGCGGGGTCCGGCGGCGCTGCTCGCCTCGGGCCGCCCCGCCCCCGACCGCGTCCGGCTGACCACTTCGTACCTCCTCGACGACGCGGCGCTGGCCGAGCAGATCTCCTGGCTCGGCGGCACCACGAAGGAACTGCTCGACGACCCCGAGATGCGCTCGCTCCTGCTGCCGGTGATCCGCAGCGACTACCGGGCGAGCGAGACCTACCGCCCTCGGCCGGGCTGTGGTCCGCTGGGCTGTTCCCTGATCGCGCTGGGAGGCGATGGGGACCCCGTCGCGCCGCTCGACGACGTCCGGGCCTGGTCTCGCCATACAACCGGCCCGTTCCGCCTGGAGCTTCTGCCGGGTGGCCACTTTTACCTCCTGGACCACTGGGCGGCCATCGCCGGCCTCGTACGGACCTGCGTTCGACCGCTGACGTCGGTGCCTGGAATCATGCCCGGATGAGCGACATGCCTCCCCCGAGTCAGCGCGTCGAGCCGTTCCGCCTGGACATCGCGGAAGCCGATCTGGACGACCTGCGCCGACGCCTGGACCACACCCGCTGGCCCGACGAACTGCCGGGCGCGGGCTGGGATTACGGGGTGCCACTCGCGCATCTCCAAGAGCTCGCCCGGTACTGGCGGCACGACTACGACTGGCGTGCCGCCGAGGCCCGGCTCAACGAGTGGCCGCAGTACACCACCCGGATCGACGGCGCCCGCGTCCACTTCGCGTACATCCGCTCTCCCGAACCCGATGCCACGCCCCTGTTGATGACCCACGGCTGGCCCGGCTCCCTGGTCGAATTCACCCACGTCGCCGGACCCCTCACAGATCCGGCGCGATACGGCGGGGATCCCGCCGACGCCTTCCACCTGGTGCTGCCGAGCATTCCGGGCTTCGGCCTGTCGGGTCCCACGAGCGAGCGCGGCTGGGAACCGCGCAGGGTGACCGCGGCCTTCGCCGAACTCATGCGCCGGCTCGGCCACGAGCGCTACGGGGTGCAGGGCGGGGACTGGGGCGCCGCGATCTCCCGCGAACTCGGCCGTACGCGCCCCGAGGTGATCGGCGTCCACCTGAACCTTCTGCCCAACGGCTACATGGCGCACGACCCCGGCGACCTCTCCGGACTCTCACCGCAGGAGGCCGAGAACACCCGCCGGTCCTGGGCCCGCTTCCAGGAGTGGGTACGCGACCGGCAGGGCTACGCGGACATCCAGTCCACCCGTCCGCAGACCCTGGCGTACGGCCTGACCGACTCGCCGGTCGGCCAACTCGCCTGGGTCGCGGAAAAGTTCCACGAGTGGGCCGAACACACTGTGAACCGTGACCTCCTGCTCACCAACGTCATGCTCTATTGGCTGACCGCCACCGCTGGCTCCTCCGCGCGCATCTACTACGAGCGCGCGCACGCGGACTACTGGGGCACCCCGCCCGAACCCTCCACGGCACCGACCGCCGTCGCCCACTTCCCCCACGACAACTTCGTCCTCCTCAAGCACATCGCGCAGGAGACGAACAACATCGTCCAGTGGACGGACCACGAACGCGGCGGCCATTTCCCCGCCCTGGAAGAGCCGGATCTGCTCGTCGACGACATCCGGAGGTTTTTCCGCATCCTGCGTCTCGGAGCGGATCATAACTGAGCGTCAGCTCCAATAACTGGGTACACCTCGCCGTGCGTGAATGGGGTGCTCTGGGCATATCGGTCCAGCGCACCCGATTCGCGGAAGGTGGGCGATGAGCAGTGCTGAGACGCGCATCAAGGCGTGAAGCGGGACCGCGACGGAGACCCGGTCAATGGCGAGCCCGTCGTCATCGATCTTCCTCCCATCTTCACGCCCGCCGAGATCAAGGAGTTGAAAGCCGCCGCCAAGCGCCCGGCGCGACGATCGCCCCAGAGGCGGATCCATACACTCTCCGGGCGCGTCGTGAGCCCCTGTGGCCAGCGACAGGACGTCGACCGCCCCTTCGCCTCGGTGTTCGCCGAGTTGATCGTCCGGGCGTGGATGCCGGCCCGGGCCGCGGCCTCGACCTGGTTGCGCATGAGGGCGAGCAGCGGGGAGCCGATCACGGTGGGGCCGTTGCCGCGTGCCCGGAGCAGGGAGGTAGCCACGAAGTGGACCGCGGACCTGCCCAGGCCTGCGTTGCTCGAGTGCTCCAAGCGGGCACGCGGGCTGTGACTGACGTGTCCTCGTCCAGAGTTGTCCACAGGCCCAAGCGGACTTTTGCATTCCGCGAGATCGTCGGCACATGACGAATCACAGCGAAACGGCCGGACCCTTCGAAAACGGGGACATCGCGTACGACGGATCCGACGCCGTGCACCAGGTCACCCTCCGCACCCCCGCCGAGCTCGCGGACGCCCTGCCCTATCTGCTCGGGTACCGGCCCGAGGACAGCGTCGTCCTGGTCGCGCTGAACGACCGGGGCGGGCGCGGCCGGTTCGGCGGCCGCGCCCGGGTCGGCATTCCGGCCAGCAGTGACGACTGGCCCTTCGCGGCCCGCCAGCTGGCCCACGGTTTGATCACGGGCAGCGAGCGCAGAGGCGCCAAGCCCGGGCAGATGGTGGCCTTCCTCTGCCAGGAGCCGGCGGCGGGCGAGTCGGGCCGGGACGTCGTACGGCGGCTGGAGCCGCTGGCCCAGAAGCTGCGTACGGAATGCGGTCACCTCGACGTTCCCGTGATCGAGGCACTGTGCATCTCCGGCGGGCGCTTCTGGTCGTACTGCTGCCCGACCGACGGATGCTGCCCCGACGACGGACTGCCCATGGGGCTGCCCGGAACCTCCGTGCTGGCCGCCGCGGCGGCGTACGCGGGCGTTCAGGTCAGGGGCAGCCTGAGGGAACTGCGGGCCAGGCTGCTGCCCTGGGAGACCGCCGCGGCCCTGGAACAGGAGATCGCCCTGGACACTGCGGGACTGTCCCTGGTGCCCAGGATTCTCGACGAGGCGGAGCGTGTGGCGGTGGCCGAGGAGACCCTGCGGCTCGCCGAGCGCGTCATGACCCGGTTCGCCGAGGCGCCCTTCGTGCCCGGTGCCGCCCGCGCGGACCTCCACGACGACCAACTGCTCGATCACGAGGAAGCGGCGTCGCTGATCCTGGGCCTCCAGGACCGTACGACACGGGACCGCGCGGCGGAGTGGATGGAGGGGGACGAGGCCGGCCCGGCGCTGCGGTTGTGGCGGTCGCTCGCCCGACGTTGTGTCGGTCCGTACGGAGAGCACGCGGCGGCTCCCCTGACCCTCGCGGGCTGGGTGGCCTGGTCGGCCGGGGACCAGTTGGAGGCCCGCGAGGCACTGGCCATGGCGCTGGGCGCGGACCCCGACTACCTCTTCGCCCGTCTGCTGCACCAGGCCTGCAACGAGGGCCTGGACCCTGAGTCGGTCCGGCGCTGCCTGCGGGCGGAGCGCCGGGGACGGGCGGGGTCGACAGCGGCGGACGCCGGCGCCGTCGCGGAAGTGGCCGGGGCGGCAGCGGCCGGGGTCGAGGCCCACCAGGGCGAACCGGCCGCCAGGGCCGACACGGTAACTGCGATCACCACGGTCACCGCGCCCTCTGGGGACGCCGAGGACACCATGGCCACCGGGGACGCTGTGGCCACCGCGGTCAGCGGGGATGCCGTGGGGCCGCAGGGGGCGAGCGGAACCGGGGGCGGCGCTGCCTCGGGGGCACCGGGCCCCGCGTCCGGCCGTGGTCGTCCGACGCGCGTGGAGGGACCCGTCCCGGCCGGGTCGCGCCCCGCGACCTCACGGACGGACCGAGCGTGCCCGGGTCCCGCCAGGTCGCCGGGCCGTCCGGGTACGCGCACTTCAGGACGGGGTGGTCCGCGTCGCCGAGGTGCCGGCAGGCCGGGTGCCGACCGGGGGAGCGGTGCCTCCGAGAAGCGCCCGTGAAGGAACGCGCAGAGGGTCGCGAGGTGGGGAGGACCGATGCGGATCAGCCATTGACGGGACCGGCGAAAGGAGTGTTTATCGTCAGGCAGACGACTATGATCGCGACATGCCCTACGACCCGTCAGCCTTTCCGCCTTTCGCCGTCACCGTTGACCTGGTCGTGCTGACCGTGCGCCGCCATTCCCTGTGCGCGCTGGCGGTGCGCAGGGGTGAGCCGCCGTTCCAGGGCCGGTGGGCGCTTCCTGGAGGGTTCGTACGGGAAGACGAGGATCTGGCGCAGGCGGCGGCGCGGGAGCTGGCCGAGGAGACCGGACTGCGCGTACACGACCCGTTCGCCCCGGTCCAGGACGACGGCGCGCACCTGGAGCAGCTCGCGACCTACGGCGACCCGAAGCGTGACCCGCGGATGAGGGTCGTCAGCGTCGCTCATCTCGCCCTGGCTCCGGATCTGCCGGCGCCCCGGGCGGGTGGCGATGCCGACCACGCCCGTTGGGCGCCCGTGGAGGAGTTGCTGCGCCAGGGCGGCTACGGCCGTGACGGAGAGCCGGTGGCGCCGCTGGCCTTCGATCACGCCCAGATCCTCGCGGACGGAGTGGAGCGGGCCCGCTCGAAGATCGAGTACTCGTCGCTGGCGACCGCGTTCTGTCCGCCGGAGTTCACCGTCGGTGAACTGCGCCGTGTCTACGAGGGGGTGTGGGGCGTGGCGCTGGATCCGCGCAACTTCCACCGCAAGGTGACGGGCACCCCCGGCTTCCTCGTGCCGACCGGAGGGACGACCACCCGCCAGGGCGGCCGGCCGGCCCAGCTCTTCCGGGCCGGGGGAGCCACGCTGCTCAACCCGCCGATGCTGCGCCCGGAGGTCTGACCCTCGTCCGCCCGTCGCCGTCGGGAGCCGGTGTGTTCGCCAAGCCGGACGCCGGGCACGGAGAACCGATCCAGTTGACCATGCGGGAGGAAGGAGGCGAGTAACGCCGAACGGTTGCCGAAAGCGAGGCGCGATACCCGGAAAAAGCGGACATGACGCGCTATCTTGCTGCGGTGATCCAGGCCTTCGGACTGACCAGCGACTCCCGTAAGGACCTTCCGCCCTCCGTCGACGACGTCTCCTTCGCAGCGCACGCGGGCCGTGTCACCGCGCTCCTCGGAACGGCGGGCTCGGGCAAGACGACGACGCTCAGACTCATGCTCGAGCTTCAACAGGGCTGCGGCATCACCTACTTCAAGGGTCGCCCCCTGCACCGCATCGCTCATCCCTCGCGTGAGGTCGGCGTTCTTCTGGGCGACGTTCCGGGACACCCCGCGCGCACGGTCCGTGGCCATCTGCGCATGCTGTGCGCCGCGGCGGGGCTTCCGGTACGGCGCGCCGAAGAAGTCCTCGAGGCCGTCGGGCTCGTCAGCTTCCGGGACGAGCGACTTGGCACTCTGTCCCGGGGGATGGACCGCCGGCTGGGGCTGGCCTGCGTCATGCTGGCCGACCCGCACACGCTGGTGCTCGACGCCCCCGCCGGCGGACTGTCCGTGCGGGAAGGCCGTTGGCTGCACGGTGTGCTGCGGGCCCATGCGAACCAGGGCGGTACGGTCCTGTTCACCACGGCGGACCCCAAGGAGGCGGCCCGCACCGCCGACCGCGTCGTGACGCTCGAACGCGGCAGACTCGTCGCCGATCAGGAGGCCGCGGACTTCGCCCGCCACCGGCTGCGTCCCCGCGTCAGCGTGCGCAGCCCGCACGCCGCGCGACTCGGTGCTCTCCTGACCAAGGAGGCCCGTACCGCCCGCCGCTCCGTCGAAGTCGTACGCGAGACCGGCAACCGTCTGTCCGTCTACGGCAGTACGTGTGCCGATGTCGGCGAGGCCGCGTTTCGCCACGGCATCCTCATCCATCAACTCGCCCACGAGATGGGGGACATGGGCGCAGGTGCCGGTTCAACGCCTTCGGTGGCGGACGCGGGGGCGCGGCTCGCGGACAGCGAAGAGGGTGGTGCGAAAGAGGGCGGCGCGCTCGCCTCTTCGCCCACAGACGGCGGTTCCGCCGACCAGCACTCGGAGGAGCCGCGCCCGGGGGAGCCGCCTGTCATCAGGCGCCCGAAGAGCGCGTCCGGCACGGTGCAAGGCCTCGGCTCTGCCCTGGAGCTGCGGGCGATGGTGGCTTCTCCCGCAGCTCACAAGGGAAGCCTGCTCCCGGCGGCCGGCTCCGGTGAAGGGAGGCCCGCCACTCGTACCACCGGCGGCGCGGATCTCACGACCGGTTCCGGGGGTCCGGGCGCCAACGCCGACCCTGGCGGCCCGGTTGCCCTCACCGGCGTCGGCGCCTCGGGGCCCACCATCGGCCACGGCGGTCCGGACCGCGCCCACGATTCCCAGGCGCCGGCAACGGCCACCGGCTCCGAGGGCAGCACCGTTGCCCACGCTTCTCTGCCCCTCGTCCCGACCAACGGTTCCGAAGCCGCCGGCACCACCGGCGGTTTCGAAGCCTGCGACTCGACCACCGCCCCGGAAGTCCGTGACTCGGCCATGGCCCCCGAAGTCCGTGACTCGGCCACGGCCCCCGAAGCCCGCGACTCGACCATCGCCCCCGAAGTCTGCGGCCCGACCACCGGTTCCGAGCCGAAGGCCGCCACCGCCACCACCCCTGACGTGGCCGGCGCCGCCCCCTGCGCCGCCGGCGTTTCCTCGCTCTCCGAAGAACCGTCTGCGTGTGCTGAAACCCCGGACGAAGCGGCCTCGGCGACCACGCGCCCCGACCAACCCCCGGCCACCCGGCGGACGACCGCGCACCCCGCCCCCGCACACCACCCCGCCCCCGTACCTCCAACGACCGACCACCCCGCACACCCCCACCCGTCCATCCCAACCCCCCGCCCCGCCGAGGCCTCCGGCATCGACGGTTCCTCCCCCTTGCCACCCCCCATCTCCGTCCGGCCCGGTGCCGGCCCCCTGCGGCCCCTGCGGTACGAGCTGCGCCGGGCCACCGGGGTCGGCACCGGCTTCTTCGTCAGTGCCGTCGTCCTCGTCTGTTCCGTCCTCACGGCTCTGGTCATGGGGCGGATGGGACATGCTCCGCAGCCTCGGCTGCTGGCGGCGTGGCCGCGGCAACTGCCTCTGCCGCCGGCGGCGCTCGGCGCCGGGTTGCTCGGGGCGTTCGCCTTCGGGGACGAGTTCCGTCACCCCGCGCTGGCGGCGGACCGTGGCACCGTCCCCCGTCGGCTGGGGCTGCTCGCCGCGAAGCTGACCGTGGCCACCGCGACCGCGCTGGTGCTTGCCTTCCTCACGGTCGGGTGCGACGCCGAGGTGCTCTACGCCATGTACGGGCAGGAACTCGCCCAGGTTCCCGGCGACTGGCTCTCGCTGAGCGCGAGTTGGCTGTGCCTCGTGGCGGGCTGCGCCTGGGCCGGGGTGCTGGCGGCGGGGGTGTTCCGGTCCACCACGGCAGGGCTCGCGGCCGTGCTCTCCGTACCGGTGCTCGTCGTGCCCCTGGTGGAGAAGGCGTTGGGAGGCAGGGAGTGGGACGCCGCCGGTCTTACCGCCCGGCTGCGTCGGGTCCACCTGCTCCAGTGGCCCTTCGGCGGTGACCGTTACGTGGCCGCCGCGGCGCGGCTGATCGCCCAACCCCTGGGCGGGGCTCTGGCGTTGACGCTCGGAGGGCTGCTGTGCGCGTACCTGCTGACGGTGCTGCGGAGCCGAACCCGATGACAGGGGTTCGCTCCCTTTCGGTCGGGCTCCGTAAGCAACTTCCCAGGGAGAGCCCATTTCTTTCCGATAAGGCGTCAATTGAGGCGAAGTGAGCGATCACCCTTTCGTGTGCTTTTCACCAAAGACCTCAAGGGAGTTGGAGACGACGCCGACAAAAGATCCGTGAGTACCCTTGCGCACACCATGATGACCGCCGCCCGCTCCACAGACTCCGGTCTCGTCGGCCCGGGCGAACTCGACCGTTACCCCTACGCCGAAACGCCCGTCCCCGACCGCATCGCGAGCCCCGCCTGGGAGGGCGCCGACCCGGAACTGGGGCGCGTGAGCCGGCGTGCCGCGGGCAGCCGCGGACGCGGACTGCACGGCCAACTCGTCCAGCAGCTGGGTCAGATGATCGTCTCCGGGGACCTGGGCGCCGACCGTCCACTGGTGCCCGAGGAGATCGGCCAGCGCTTCGAGGTCTCCCGCACCGTCGTCCGCGAGTCGCTCCGCGTGCTGGAGGCCAAGGGCCTGGTCAGCGCCCGCCCGAACGTCGGGACGCGGGTGCGCCCGGTCAGCGACTGGAATCTCCTGGACCCGGACATCATCGAGTGGCGGGCGTTCGGTCCGCAGCGCGACGACCAGCGCCGCGAGCTCAGCGAACTGCGCTGGACGATCGAGCCGCTCGCCGCGCGTCTCGCCGCCGGGCACGGCCGCGAGGACATCCACCAGCGCCTGTCCGACATGGTCGAGATCATGGGACACGCCCTGGGACAGGGCGACGCGCTCACCTTCTCCCGCGCGGATGCCGAGTTCCACTCGCTGCTCATCCAGATCGCGGGCAACCGGATGCTGGACCACCTCTCCGGGATCGTCTCGGCCGCCCTCCAGGTGTCCGGCGGGCCCGTCACGGGCTGCGACCGCCCGAACGAGGCCTCCGTCGCGCAGCACGCCCGCATCGTCGACGGGGTCGTGGCCGGCGACGGCACCGCGGCGGAAGGCGCCATGCGTCAATTGCTCACGGTGCACCCCGAGGTCGAACGGGTGGTTCCCGCGCCGCGCGAGCACTGAACCGCGCGAGCACCGGTCCCTGCGTGGGCGGCACGGCCCGGGCCCTGCCGTCCTCCGGCGGGCTTCCGCGAGAGGCGGGTCGCCGGGCCGGCCGTGGGTGTCACACCCGACACACACCGGCTGACTGCGGGCACGGCTCGCGCCGCAGGCCGGCTGACGGCGGGAAGCGCCCCGTCGCCCACCGGCCGACCGCAGGCACCGCCTCCGTCGCACACCGGCCGACCGCGCGCAGCACCGTCGCACCCCGGCCGATCGTGTGACCCGCTCCCGTCGCCGTACGGCCGACCGAGGGCGCCGACCCGCCGCAGACCGGCCGACCGGTACGCCGCGCCCGCCGCGAACCCGTGAATCCGCGGAGCCGTACGTGACCGGGGCGAGCCGCTTGTGGGTTCGTCACCGTGGCGGGTACTCGACTCCATCTGCCCATCTCTGACCCTTTTTACGCACTTACGGGGTGTGACTGGGGCCACGCAGATTGGGCGTAACACTCCTGGGTACAACGCGATGACCTAAGAGGTGACAGCCGAGGAGGGAATACGGACGCCGATGTACGGCGCTGTGCAACTTCCCGGCCCCCGCCCGCGCCGTCGGCCCAATCCCCAGGCCGGTGGTCGGCTCCTGTCCATGACGGACGGGGCCGGAAGCCGTTTTCCAACGTTCCGAGAGGTTGTTCGTGTCGGCCAGCACATCCCGTACGCTCCCGCCGGAGATCGCCGAGTCCGTCTCTGTCATGGCGCTCATTGAGCGGGGAAAGGCTGAGGGGCAGATCGCCGGCGACGATGTGCGTCGGGCCTTCGAAGCTGACCAGATTCCGGCCACTCAGTGGAAGAACGTACTGCGCAGCCTCAACCAGATCCTCGAGGAAGAGGGTGTGACGCTGATGGTCAGTGCCGCGGAGCCCAACAAGCGCACCCGCAAGAGCGTCGCAGCGAAGAGCCCGGCCAAGCGCACCGCCACCAAGACGGTCGCGGCGAAGACGGTGACCACCAGGAAGGCCACCGCCACCGCTGCCCCGGCGGCGCCCACCGTCGGCGCGTCCGTCGAGGAAGAGACCCCCGCCAAGAAGGCCGCTGCCAAGAAGACGACGGCCGCCAAGAAGGCGGTGGCCAAGAAGACGACGGCCGCCAAGAAGGCGGTTGCCAAGAAGACCACCGCCGCCAAGAAGGACGACGCCGAGCTTCTCGAGGAAGAGGTGCTCGAGGAGGCCAAGGGCGCCGAGGAGCCCGAGGGCACCGAGAGCGCCGGCTTCGTGCTGTCCGACGAGGACGAGGACGACGCGCCCGCCCAGCAGGTCGCCGCGGCCGGCGCCACCGCCGACCCGGTGAAGGACTACCTCAAGCAGATCGGCAAGGTTCCCCTGCTCAACGCCGAGCAGGAAGTGGAGCTGGCCAAGCGCATCGAGGCGGGCCTCTTCGCCGAGGACAAGCTGGCCAACTCCGACAAGCTCGCCCCCAAGCTCAAGCGCGAGCTGGAGATCATCGCCGAGGACGGCCGCCGCGCCAAGAACCACCTCCTGGAGGCCAACCTCCGTCTGGTGGTCTCCCTGGCCAAGCGCTACACCGGCCGCGGCATGCTCTTCCTGGACCTCATCCAGGAGGGCAACCTCGGTCTGATCCGCGCGGTGGAGAAGTTCGACTACACCAAGGGCTACAAGTTCTCCACGTACGCCACCTGGTGGATCCGTCAGGCGATCACCCGGGCGATGGCCGACCAGGCCCGCACCATCCGTATCCCGGTGCACATGGTCGAGGTCATCAACAAGCTCGCGCGCGTGCAGCGCCAGATGCTCCAGGACCTGGGCCGTGAGCCCACCCCGGAGGAGCTGGCCAAGGAGCTCGACATGACCCCGGAGAAGGTCATCGAGGTCCAGAAGTACGGCCGCGAGCCCATCTCGCTGCACACCCCGCTGGGCGAGGACGGCGACAGCGAGTTCGGTGACCTCATCGAGGACTCCGAGGCGGTCGTCCCGGCCGACGCGGTCAGCTTCACGCTGCTCCAGGAGCAGCTGCACTCGGTCCTGGACACCCTGTCCGAGCGCGAGGCCGGCGTCGTCTCCATGCGCTTCGGTCTCACCGACGGCCAGCCGAAGACCCTCGACGAGATCGGCAAGGTCTACGGCGTCACGCGTGAGCGGATCCGCCAGATCGAGTCCAAGACCATGTCGAAGCTGCGCCACCCGTCGCGCTCGCAGGTGCTGCGCGACTACCTCGACTAGTCCGGTACTTCGACTGGTCCGGTCGTATGACACCGAGGGCCCGGTTCCCCCAGGGGGCCGGGTCCTTGTGCTGCGCGTTGCGTCACTGTGCATGACTCTGGGTGTTCCGTGATCGTCCGAGAGTGAGGAGCACCCATGCGACGCCGTTCTGCCCGTGCCCTGATCGGGCCGCTGGTCCTGGCGGCCGCGGGAGCCGCGATACCGCTGTCAGCGGCCGCACCTGTAGCCGCTGACAGCGTTGTCATCGGCGGTTTCCCCGTCGACGTCTCGCAGAGTCCGTGGACCGTGGCGCTCTCCAGCCGTGACCGGTTCGGAGGCACCCGCGCGGGGCAGTTCTGCGGGGGCGTGGCCATCGGTCGTACCGAGGTGCTCACCGCGGCCCACTGTCTGGCCAAAGAGGCCGTGGGCGCGCCGCAGGCACCGGATCTGAAGGTGATCACGGGCCGTACGGATCTGCTCTCCGATCAGGGCAAGGAGGTCCCCGTGCGGTCCACCTGGGTCAATCCGCACTACGACCCCACCACCAATGCCGGTGACTTCGCCGTGCTCACTCTTGCCGAGCCCATGCCGGAGAACGCCGTCGTCCCCATGGCTGCCGCGGGTGACCCGGCGTACACGCCGGGTACGAGCGCCACGGTCTACGGGTGGGGGGACACCACGGGTACCGCCGCCTATGTCCACAGCCTGCATGGGGCGCCTGTGCACGTCCTGCGGGACGAGGAGTGCCGGCAGGCCTATCCGGGCGGCGGTGAGGGCACGTACCAGCCCGAGAGCATGCTCTGTGCGGGAGAGACCGCTGGGGGCCGGGACGCGTGCCAGGGGGACAGTGGGGGCCCGCTGGTCGCCCAGGGGCGCCTGATCGGGCTTGTGTCGTGGGGCAGCGGCTGCGGGCGCGCCGGGAGCCCCGGTGTCTACACGCGTGTCTCCGAGGTGGTCCGGGCGCTGGGCCGGGTCGGCAAGAAGGCGCAGCGCCCGCCGTCCGGCGAGTCCTGACCGGCGTCGCCGGTCACGAGGACGGGCGGTCGCTCCTGGGTGCCAGGGGCGACCGCCCGTTCGCCGGTCTGTGCCGAGCTCGCTCGTCGGGCGGGAGGGTCAGTGCTCTTCCTCGGAGGCGTTCGCCGGAACGGAGGTCAGGCGCTCGGTCTCGTCCTGTATCTCAGCGGCGATCTTCTTGAGTTCTGGCTCGAACTTGCGACCGTGGTGGGCGCAGAAGAGCAGTTCTCCGCCGCTCAGCAGGACGACGCGCAGGTATGCCTGGGCGCCGCAGCGGTCGCAGCGATCAGCGGCCGTCAGTGGGCTCGCGGGGGTCAGAACAGTAGTCACGTCGCCTCTTCTCTAGCTCGACGAGCTGTCGTACCAGGGTCAACATCCAACCAGCCCCAAACGTTCCCGATCGTGGCTTTTCCTCGAAAAATCTTCTTCGGGGCGGCAGGCTGCTGCCGGTTTGGCGGCGAATGTGCCGTATTGCGTTTCTATGTGTCGTACGGGTTCGCGCTCTCGGTCATGGTCGGTCCTCCCCGGCCGGGTTGCCGGTTGCTCATGAGGACGTGCCCGGAGCCTAAATGGTTCATGCCTCGAAGGGAACGTGATATGTGCTTCACTCGGATGAAGGATCGAACGTGTATGCGACCCTCTACTAGTCTGTGTTCCTGCCGAGGGTTGCGTTACAAGGGCTCTACCAGGCCTCGGTACCCTCTGAGCGGCTACCCAAGCCGCGCCCTTACCCAACAGGGCCACATCTGAAATTCAGCGAGGAGCGAACCGCGTGACCGCCGAGACGTCCGTGCCGTCCACAGCGCTGCTGGCAGGAGCAGACCGCGACGGTTCCAACTACACCGCTCGGCACCTGCTCGTCCTCGAGGGGCTCGAGGCCGTGCGCAAGCGCCCGGGCATGTACATCGGGTCCACCGACAGCCGCGGTCTGATGCACTGCCTGTGGGAGATCATCGACAACTCCGTCGACGAGGCCCTCGGCGGCTACTGCGACCACATCGACGTCGTGCTGCACGACGACGGCTCGGTGGAGGTGCGCGACAACGGCCGCGGCATCCCGGTCGACGTCGAGCCCAAGACGGGCCTGTCCGGCGTCGAGGTCGTGATGACCAAGCTGCACGCCGGCGGAAAGTTCGGCGGCGGCTCGTACGCCGCCTCCGGCGGTCTGCACGGCGTCGGCGCCTCCGTGGTCAACGCCCTGTCCGCCCGGCTGGACGTCGAGGTGGACCGGGGCGGCCACACCCACGCCATCAGCTTCCGGCGCGGTGTGCCCGGCGCGTTCACGACGAGCGGGCCCGAGGCCAAGTTCGAGCCCGGGAGCGGACTGCGCAAGGCCAGGAAGATCCCCAAGTCCCGCAGCGGTACCCGCGTGCGCTACTGGGCCGACCGCCAGATCTTCCTGAAGGACGCCAAGCTCTCCCTGGAGAACCTGCACCAGCGCGCCCGCCAGACGGCGTTCCTGGTGCCCGGGCTGACCATCGTCGTGCGTGACGAGTACGGCCTCGGCGAGGGCGGCAGCAAGGGCGAGGAGTCCTTCCGCTACGACGGCGGCATCAGCGAGTTCTGCGAGTACCTGGCGAGCGACAGGGCCGTCTGCGACGTGCTCCGCTTCACCGGGCACGGGACCTTCAAGGAGACGGTCCCGGTCCTCGACGACCACGGCCAGATGACGCCCACCGAGGTCACCCGCGAGCTCGGCGTGGACGTCGCCATGCGCTGGGGGACCGGCTACGACACCACCCTGCGGTCCTTCGTCAACATCATCGCCACCCCCAAGGGCGGCACGCACGTGGCCGGCTTCGAGCAGGCCGTCGCCAAGACCATGAACGAGGTGCTGCGCGCCAAGAAGATGCTGCGCGTCGCCGAGGACGACGTCGTCAAGGACGACGCCCTGGAGGGCCTCACCGCGGTCGTCACGGTCCGCCTGGCCGAGCCCCAGTTCGAGGGGCAGACCAAGGAGGTCCTCGGCACCTCGGCGGCCCGCCGCATCGTGAACAACGTCATCACCAAGGAGCTCAAGGAGTTCCTGACCTCCACCAAGCGCGACGCCGCGCAGCAGGCGCGCGTGGTGCTGGAGAAGGCCGTCGCCGCGGCCCGCACGCGCATCGCGGCCCGCCAGCACAAGGACGCGCAGCGTCGCAAGACGGCCCTGGAGTCGTCCTCGCTGCCCGCCAAGCTCGCCGACTGCCGGAGCGACGACGTCGACCGCAGCGAGCTGTTCATCGTCGAGGGCGACTCCGCGCTCGGCACGGCGAAGCTGGCCCGGAACTCCGAGTTCCAGGCGCTGCTGCCCATCCGCGGCAAGATCCTCAACGTGCAGAAGTCGTCCGTCACGGACATGCTGAAGAACGCCGAGTGCGGCGCGATCATCCAGGTCATAGGAGCCGGATCCGGCCGGACCTTCGACATCGACGCGGCCCGCTACGGCAAGATCATCATGATGACCGACGCCGATGTGGACGGCTCCCACATCCGGACCCTGCTCCTGACGCTGTTCCACCGCTACATGCGCCCCATGGTCGAGGCGGGCCGGGTGTTCGCCGCGGTGCCGCCGCTGCACCGCATCGAGCTGATCCAGCCGAAGAAGGGCCAGGACAAGTACGTCTACACCTACTCGGACCGCGAGCTGCGCGACAAGCTGCTCGAGTTCCAGAGCAAGGGCGTGCGGTACAAGGACTCGATCCAGCGCTACAAGGGCCTCGGTGAGATGGACGCCGACCAGCTCGCGGAGACCACCATGGACCCGCGCCACCGCACCCTGCGCCGGATCAACCTCTCCGACCTGGAGGCCGCCGAGCAGGTCTTCGACCTCCTGATGGGCAACGACGTGGCACCCCGCAAGGAGTTCATCGCGAGCTCCGCCGCGACCCTGGACCGCTCGCGCATCGACGCTTAGGGCGCGTCGGACGCGTAACGCACAGCCGGGACGCGTCACCTGATGGGGTGAAGACCGGAGGGAAGAGAAGTCAGGGAACTTCCGGTTCTGTCCATCCTTGGGCATGCAGTCAAGCAACGACCGCCTCCGCGCCGGCGGGGGCGGTCCCGGGAACGTGCCCGGGACCGACGAAGGCCCGGACCCGGAGTCCGGGGACATCAGATACCGCGACCCCTGGTACGACGCGCTGGCCTCCGGCTGGGGTGACGGCAACGGCACGGCGGCCCCCGCCGCACCGGTACCGGCGGCCCGCCGCGAGGACCGGACCGGACCGGGGGACGGCGCGGCGGCCGCCGCGTACCTCGAGGTGCAGCGCAGCCCTGCGTTCCAGGAGGTGCGCAGCCGCTACCGGAGGTTCGTGACGCCGGCGGTGGCCCTCTTCCTCGCCTGGTACGTGGGCTACGTCGTGACCGCGACGACCGCGCCGGGGTTCATGGCCCGGCCGGTGGCGGGCGTGGTGAACGTGGGGATGCTGGCGGGCCTCGGGCAGTTCCTCAGCACCTTCCTCCTCGCCTGGGCCTACGCCCGGCACGCCCGGCTGCGCAGGGACCGTGCGGCGCTCGAACTGCGCTGGGACACCCAGGAGCTGACCCGCGGTGTGGGCGGTGGTGCCTCGTGACCGGCAACCACCAGACCCTGGCGCTGGTGCTGTTCAGCGTGTTCGTGGCGGTCACCCTGGGGATCACCACCTGGGTGAGCCGCAACCGGCACGGATCGGCGGAGGAGTTCTACGCGGGCGGGAGGCTGTTCTCGCCGATGGAGAACGGTTTCGCCGTCGCGGGCGACTACGCGTCGGCCGCCTCCTTCCTGGGCGTCCCCGGTCTGATCGCCCTGTTCGGCTACGACGGTGTGCTGTACGTGGTGGGCTTCTTCGTGGCCTGGCTGGTCGTGCTCTTCCTCGTTGCCGAACTGGTCCGCAACTGCGGGCGCTTCACGCTCGCCGACGTGGTCGCGGCGCGGATGAGTGCGCGGCCGGCGCGGATCGCGGCGGGAACCTCCTCGGTCACCGTGTCCGTTCTGTATCTGGTGGCGCAGATGGTGGGCGCGGGCAGCCTGGTGGCGCTGCTCCTGGGCCGGACCGGCGCGGGGGTGCAGGCCTGGACCGTCATCGGCGTCGGCGCGCTGATGGTGATCTACGTGTCGTTGGGAGGGATGCGGGCCACCACCTGGATCCAGATCGTCAAGGCGGTCCTGATGCTGGGCGGCACCGTCGTGCTGACCGTGCTCGTCCTGGTCAGGTTCCACGGCGACATCGACCGGCTGCTGCTCACCGCGGCCGAGCGCAGCGGTCACGGGGGCGCCTTCCTGGTGCCCGGACTGAAGTACGGCGGGGACCTGACCTCGCGCCTGGACTTCATCAGTCTCGGACTGGCGCTGGTGCTCGGCACGGCGGGGCTGCCGCACATCCTGTCCCGCTTCTACACCGTGCCGACCGCGCGGGCCGCCCGGCGCTCGGTGATCTGGTCCATCGGGCTGATCGGCGGCTTCTACCTGATGGCGATCGTCCTCGGCTTCGGCGCGGCCGCGATCGTCGGTCCCGACGCCCTGCGCGGGTCCAACGCGGCCGGGAACACGGCGGTCCCGCTGCTGGCCCTCGACCTCGGCGGTGGCGCCGACTCCACGGCGGGGACGGTGCTGTTCGCGGTGGTGGCCGCGGTCGCTTTCGCCACGATCCTCGCGGTGGTCGCCGGGATCACCCTCGCCTCCTCCGCGTCGGTGGCCCACGACCTGTACGCGTCGCTGCGGCGCCGCGGTGCCAGGCAGCGCAGCGAGGTGGCCGTGGCGCGCGTCGCCGCGGTCGGCATCGGCCTGGTCGCGATCGCCCTCGGCCTGCTCGCCCGCAACCTCAACGTGGCCTTCCTGGTGGGTCTCGCGTTCGCCGTCGCCGCCTCGGCGAACCTGCCGGTGCTGCTGTACTCCCTGTTCTGGCGCGGCTTCACGACCCGCGGCGCGGTGTGGGCCGTGTACGGCGGTCTGATTCCCGCGCTCGGGCTCGTCGTGCTCTCCCCGGTGGTCTCCGGCAGTCCCGACGCGTTGTTCCCGGGCGTCGACTTCCAGCTCTTCCCGCTGGAGAACCCCGGCATCGTCTCCGTCCCGCTGGGATTCCTCGCCGGCTGGCTGGGCACCGTCACCTCCCCCGAGGCCCCGGACGAGGCCAGGTACGCCGAGACGGAGGTGCGGTCGCTGACGGGGGCGGGGGCCGTGTAGAGACACCGGGGCCCGTAAACCCCGTACGTGCCGGCTAGGGTCTTTCGTTTGGATCAGGCCGGATCAGGGAGCGGGGTCTGGTGCCGTGGATCGCAAGGCGGAGGAGGGCGGCAGGGCGGAGCCCTGCCAACCGACGACAACGCGGCTGGGCGTGCCCCCTGCTCGAAGAGCTTGGGGGAGCGGTGCCAGGGCCCGCGAGCCCGGCATGATCCAAACGAGAGGCCCTAGGGCGCCACCCACGCGTAGCGGTGCTCCGGCCGTCCCGTGTCGCCGTACTTCAGGGACAGGCGCAGGCGTCCTGCCTGTTCCAGGTGGCGCAGGTAGCGCTGGGCGGTGGAGCGGCTCAGGCCGGTGCGGGCGGCCACCTCGTGGGCGGACAGGGGCTGGTCGGCGTGGTGCAGGACACCGCAGATGAGGTCCGTCGTCGGTTCCGACTGGCCGCTGGGCAGCCCCGGGGACGTGGGAGCGGGCGTGGTGCGCAGGGCGCCGAAGATCCGGTCCACCTGCTCCTGCCCGGTGACGCCGCGCCCGACCCGGTCGACGGTGCGGCGCAGGGCGGCGTAGGACTCCAGGCGGGTGCGCAGCGCGGCGAAGGTGAACGGTTTGACCAGGTAGTGCAGCGCGCCCAGGCGCATGGCCTGCTGGACGGTCGCCACGTCGCCGGCCGCCGTGATCATGATGACGTCGGTGCCGATGCCCTGTTCCCGCATGCGGTTGACGAGTTCCAGACCCGTGCGGTCGGGCAGGTAGTGGTCGAGCAGGACCAGGTCGATGCCGTCGCGCTCCACGGTGGACAGGGCCTGCGCGGCACTGTGCGCGCGGGCGGCCACCCGGAAACCTGGAACCTTTCCCACGTACTTGGCGTTTATTTCGGCGACACGGAAGTCGTCGTCGACCACCAGGACGTCAATCATCGGGCCTCTTTCCCTCAAGGCCAGGCGGGCGTTGAGCTGTTGTCGGGCTCCGTTGTTGTAGCGCGAGCAAAACGAGCACAACAGGTCCTTGCGAGCAAAAGAACGGCTTGCGCTCAGAAGACTGATGCTGTGGCCGGGGACACATCTACCGTCCCGGGCCATGAGCGCAGACACCAGCCCCGTCATCGAACTACGGGGCGCGAGCAAAACGTTCAGGACCCCGTCAGGGGGCCTGCACACGGCCGTCAGGGACCTCGACCTCACCGTGCGGCGCGGCGAGTTCGTGGCCGTGGTCGGCCCCACCGGCTGCGGTAAGTCGACCACTCTCACCCTCGTCAGCGGGCTGGAGGAGCCCACCGAGGGCGATGTGCTGGTGGCCGGCGAGCCGGTGCAGGGCGTCGGCGGGAAGGTCGGCTTCGTCTTCCAGCAGGACGCCACCTTCCCCTGGCGCTCTGTGCTGTCCAACGTGATGGCCGGGCCGCGATTCCGCGGCATGCCGAAGGCCGAGGCGAAGGAGAAGGCCCGCGCCTGGCTGGCCAGGGTCGGACTCGCCGCCTTCGAGGACCGTTACCCGCACCAGCTCTCCGGCGGCCAGCGCAAGCGCGTCGCCCTCGCCGCCACCTTCGTCAACGACCCCGAGATCCTGCTGATGGACGAGCCGTTCTCGGCGCTCGACGTGCAGACGCGGGCGCTGATGTCGGACGAGCTCCTCGAACTGTGGGAGGGCACGGGCGCCTCGGTCGTCTTCGTCACCCACGACCTGGAGGAGGCCATCGCCCTGGCCGACAAGGTCGTCGTCATGACCGCCGGCCCCGCGACCGTGAAGCAGGTCTTCGACATCGGCCTGCCGAGGCCGCGCAAGGTCGAGCAGGTGCGCCTCCAGCCGGAGTTCATCGACATCTACCGCGAGATCTGGGAGTCGCTCGGCGAAGAGGTCCGCATCACCCGTGAAAGAGGTGCCGCCCATGTCGCCTGAGGTTCTCAGCACTCCGGTCGTCGACACGGCCAAGACGACCGACCGCGCCCACTCCCGGGCCCGCGCCGCCCGCAAGCGCAGGACGATGGTCCTCTCCGGCCGCATCCTGCTCCTGGTGGCCGTGCTCGGCCTGTGGGAGGCGCTCTCCCGGGCCAAGGCCATCGACCCGTTCAACTTCTCCATGCCCTCCCAGATCTGGGACCAGATCTGGACCTGGATCACGCACGGCACCGCGCAGGGCTCACTGGGTGAGCAGATCTGGTACACGCTCTACGAGGCCCTGGTCGGCTGGGTGTTCGGCGTGGTGGTCGGTGTGGTCCTCGGTATCGCGCTCGGCCGCATCACCTTCCTCGCCGATGTCCTCGGCCCCTACATCAAGGTGCTCAACTCCCTCCCGAGGATCGTCCTGGCCCCGATCTTCGTGATCTGGTTCGGGCTCGGACCGCTCTCCAAGATCGCCTCGGCCGTGGTCCTCGTGTTCTTCCCGGTGTTCTTCAACGCCTTCCAGGGCGCCCGGGAGGTCGACCGCAACCTGGTGGCCAACGCGCGGATCCTCGGCGCGAGCGACCGCAGGGTCACCTTCCAGGTGGTCATCCCGTCCGCGACCACGTGGATCTTCACCAGCCTGCACGTCAGCTTCGGCTTCGCTCTCATCGGCGCCATCGTCGGCGAGTACATCGGCGCCACCAAGGGCATCGGCCTGCTCGTCGCGACGTCCCAGGGCACCTTCAACGCGGCCGGTGTGTACGCCGCGATGGTCATCCTCGCCGCGGTCGCGCTCGTCGCCGAGGGACTGCTTACCTTCGCCGAGCGCCGCATCTTCCGCTGGAAGCCGGCGGGCTCCGGGGACTGACGTCCGCCGCCGCACCGGCTTCCCTCCCACCCCCCCCGCACCTCGCTTCCCGTATCGCCTTTTCTCACAAGGACGTGACCCTCATGCGCAAGAGCACCAGATTCGCCGCCTCGGCCGCCGCCGGCCTGCTCGCCCTGTCCTCCCTCACCGCCTGCGCCAACGAGGCGGCGAGCTCCACCGGCAGCGGCGGGGGAGGCAAGGGGGAGAAGGTCAAGATCATGGTGGGTGGCCTGGACAAGGTCATCTACCTGCCCGCGATGCTCACCCAGCGCCTCGGCTACTTCACCGAGGAGGGCCTGAACGTCGAGTTGCTGAGCGAGCCCGCCGGAGTCCAGGCCGAGACCGCGCTCGTCTCCGGCCAGGTCCAGGGCGCCGTCGGCTTCTACGACCACACCCTGGATCTCCAGACCCACGACAAGTACGTCGAGTCCGTGGTGCAGTTCTCGCACGCGCCCGGTGAGGTGGAGGTCGTCTCCACCAAGGCGGCGGACAAGATCACTTCGCCGAAGGACTTCAAGGGCAAGAAGCTCGGCGTCACCGGCCTCGGCTCCTCGACCGACTTCCTCACCAAGTACCTGGCGGTCAAGAACGGTGTGCAGGTCAGTGAGTTCAGCCCGGTCGCCGTCGGGGCGGGACCGACCTTCATCTCCGCGCTCGAGAAGGGCGCCATCGACGGCGGCATGACGACCGACCCGACCGTCGCGACGATCCTGGACAAGAAGGTGGGCAAGGTCCTCATCGACATGCGGACGCCCGAGGGTTCGCGGGAGGCGCTCGGCGGCCCGTACCCGTCGTCCAGCCTGTACATGCAGACGGACTGGGTCAACAGCCACAAGGAGACCGTCCAGAAGCTGGCCAACGCGTTCGTGAAGACGCTCAAGTGGATGTCCACCCACAGCGCCGACGAGATCGCCGCCAAGATGCCCGCCGACTACTCCCAGGGCAACAAGACGCTGTACGCGGAGGCGATCAAGAGCACACTGCCGATGTTCACCAACGACGGCGTGATGCCTCAGAACGGCCCCGAGACCGTCGAGAAGGTGCTCAAGGCGTTCAATCCCAACATCCAGAAGCACGACGTGGACCTGAGCAAGACCTACACCACCGAGTTCGTTGAGAAGGCCAAGGGCTGAGATCCGTATGCAAGGGGGCCACGGCCTTCCCCTCCCCCCGGAGCCGTGGCCTCAGGCGCGGGCCGCCCACACATAACGGTGTTCAGGGCGGCCCGCGCCGCCGTACTTCAGCGTCAGCCGGACCCGTCCGGTGCGCTCCAGGAACTTCAGGCAGCGCTGGGCGGTCTGCCGGCTCACCCCGGTCCGCTCGGCGACCTCGTGGGCCGACAGGGGCCCGGCGGCCCCCATCAGGGTCCGGCGGACGAGTTCGACGGTCGCGGGGGAGTGGCCCTTGGGCAGGATGGGCTCCGGCGGCGCCGACAGCGCCCCGAAGAGCCGGTCGACCTCGGCCTGTTCGGCCTCCCCGCCACTGTCCAGGGTGCGGCGCAGCTCCGCGTACGCCTCCAGTCTGGAGCGCAGCCCGGCGAAGGTGAACGGCTTGATCAGGTACTGCAGCGCACCGTGCCGCATCGCCGCCTGCACGGTCGACACGTCACGGGCCGCCGTCACCATGATCACGTCGGTCCCGATGCCGCGGCTGCGCATCTCCCGCACGACCGACAGGCCCGTGTCGTCGGGCAGGCAGTGGTCCATGAGGGCCAGGTCGAGCTGAGGCAGCGTCTCCAGCCGGTGCAGGGCGTCGGCGGCGGTGTGCGCCGCGGCGGCGACGCGGAAGCCCGGCACCTTCTCCACATAGGCGGCGTTGATCTGCGCCACCCGGACGTCGTCGTCCACGACCAGGACGTCGATCACTGCTCCTCCTCGCCGGTCCCGGCGCCGAGGGCGGCCACCGGCGCGGGCTCCGCCTCGGCTAGCGCCTCGGGCAGTACGACCGTGAACTCCGCTCCGCCGCCGGGCGCCTCGCCCACCGTGACGGTTCCGCCCTGCCGCTCGGCGAGCCTGCGCACCAGGGACAGACCTATACCGCGCCTGCCGTGCGCCGGCGGCTGCTTGGTGGACCACCCCTCCGTGAAGATCAGGTCGCGCCGCCCCGCCGGGATTCCGGGCCCGGTGTCGCGCACCCGGAGCACGGCGGTACGTCCCGCCGCGCGCAGTTCGCCCTCCACACGCGCGTGTGGGGTCCCGGCGACCGCGTCCAGCGCGTTGTCGACCAGGTTGCCGACGATCGTCACGAGCCCCCTGGGGTCGACGAGCCGGTCCGGCAGGTGCGTGCGGTCCGACAGCCACAGCGCGACCCCGCGCTCGGCCGCGACGGTCGCCTTGCCGACCAGCAGGGCGGCGAGCAGCGGGTCCTGGATCTTCTCGGTGACCTGCTCGGTGGTGGCCCGGTGGTCGCCGACCACCTCGCCGACGAACTCCACGGCGTCGTCGTACATCTCCAGCTCGAGCAGGCCCAGCAGGGTGTGCATGCGGTTGGCGTGCTCGTGGTCCTGGGCGCGGAGGGCGTCGATCAGGCCGCGCGTCGAGTCCAGCTCCCGGCCCAGCTCCTCCAGCTCGGTGCGGTCGCGCAGGGTCGCGACGGCGCCCCCGTCGTCGGTCGGCATCCGGTTGGCGACCAGGACGCGCTGCCCGCGCACCGTGAGCAGGTCCGTGCCTGTCACCCGCCCGGCCAGGACGTCGGTCGTACGGCCCGCCCCGAGCGCCTCGTCGAGCGACCGGCCCACCGCCTCGTCGCCGATGCCGAGCAGCCGCTGCGCCTCGTCGTTGAGCAGCCGGATCCGTCCGCCGCGGTCCAGGGCCACGACCCCCTCCCGGATGCCGTGCAGCATGGCCTCGCGTTCGGCGAGCAGGGCCGCGATGTCCGAGAAGGCGAGGTCCCTCGTCTGCCGCTGGACCCGCCGGGAGACCAGCCACGCCGCCAGCGCGCCCACGGCCAGGGCGCCACCCGCGTAGGCGAACAGGCCCGGAATGGCGTCGATCAGCTTGCCGCGCACGCTGTCGTAGGCGATGCCGACCGAGACCGCGCCCACGATGTGGTGGCCGGCGTCGTACAGGGGCACCTTGCCGCGTGCCGAGCGGCCCAGCGTGCCGGTGTCGATCTCCATGACCTTCCGGCCGGCCAGGACCGACTCCGCACTCGTCGACACGTGCCGGCCGACCTGCTTCGGATCCGTGTGCGACCAGCGCATGCCCCGTCTGTCCATCACGACGATGTACTCGGCGCCGGTCGCCTTCCGGATCCGCTCCGCCTCCTGCTGCACGGGGCCGTCGACGGACGGGACGGTGTGCTGGAGGTCCTGTGCGATCTGCCGGTTCTCGGCGGTGGTCTCGGCGATGGCGAGGGCGCGGCGCATTGCCTGCTCGTCCAGCTGGTGGCTCAGCGGCGCGAGGAACAGGCCGGTCGCGAGCACGGCGACTCCCGCGGCGATCGCCAGCTGCATCAGCAGCACCTGCGAGAAGACACGTCGCGGCAGACCCAGCCGCCGGCGGCGGGCGGGAGGAGTGGCGCTCATGGCCATGACAGTACGTCGGGACACGGGGCCGTTCCCGGGCTGTTCCCGCTGTGTGGCGCGGATCATCTCTCACACCACCGCCGCACGGCCGCCCCGCCTCGGCCCGTCGCCTTGCCGCTGCCGTTCCGTCGCCCCGGTGCGTCGCCGTGCCGTCGCGCGGTCGCGGTGTCGCCGCCGTTCCGCCGTTGCCCCGGCTTGCCGCCTTTCCGTCGTGCCGCCGAGCGGCCGCTGTTCCGCCGTGCGGTCGCGGTGTCGCGTCGAGTCGTCGCGCTGCTCTGCTGCCCTGCCGTCGTGCGGCTGTCTCGCGGCGGCGCCGTCCCGCCGTGTTGGCTGTCCCGCGCCGCTGCCGTGCCGTGCTGTCGCCCCGCTGTGCCGCCGGTCCGCCGGTCCGCCGGTCCGTCGTGCCGCCGCCGTCCCGCGCCGCCTCCGTACCGTCGCCCCGGTCCGTGGGCCGTCAGTGGGCAGCTCGTGGGCGGTGGGCGGTGGGCCGTCAGGCCGTCAGTGGTGCGGTCGCCAGTTCGCGGACGGCGGTCACGTCCATGCGCGTGGGCCCGCCCAGCACCGAGGTGCCGCAGCTCTCCGGGCGCGGCGGCAGGGCGGCCCCCTGGGTCACGGTCACGTGCCACCGGCGTCCGTCGGCGTGGGCGACGGTGACCTCCCAGCGCGGCGCCGATCCGTCGGTGCGTACGACGCTCAGCGCGTCCGCGCGGTACTCGCGCGCCGTCTCCCGCACCGCCAGTTCCGCGGCCTGCCCGGGCCGTTCCCAGGCCGTGCGGCCCCGGCAGCCCTCGAGGACCATCCGGCCCTCGCCCACACGGTGCAGGATCTCCTTGACGGCGTGGGCCTCGGCCCGGCCGTAGGCGTATCCGAACGGCAGCACGAGCAGGGTCGGCGAGAAACGGTGGCCGCCCAGGTGCGTGACCTCCCAGACGTCCTGGACCCCGGAGGCGGCGAGTTCGGCCGCGAGGGGACGGCCGAGCAGGGCGCAGCACTGGTCACGCTTACCGTTGGTGCACACCAGCGCGAGCGGATCACCTGTGTGCGGCCCGCCCTGGAGGGCGGCGTCGAAGGTGTCGTGGTCGCCCATGCCCAGCGCGGCGAAGTCGAGGGCCAGCAGGCGTTCCGGGTCGGCGGTCACGGCGCTGCGCAGCCATACGTTCCCCGGGACCGTATGGGCCGCGTACACATGCCGTACGGACTGGGTGCGGCGGTCGGCGTGCCGCCCCGGACGGCGGATGAGCGCGATCCGGACGCCGGTGCCCCGCGCCGCGCGATCCAGCGCACGTCCGAGGGCGGGGTCCAGGTGGCTCGAAGTGAGTGCCTTGGCACCCCAGGGGCCGGGCTGTTCCAGCAGCAGCCATGTCGTCGCCGTGGCCGCGGTGGCGGCCATCGGCTCGTCTAGGTGCCGGGAGGCGGTCGAGCACGTACTCACGCAGGTGAGCCTAACCTGACTCGGCCCGGATCCACGCCAGCCGTAGGGGTGATCTTCGCCGGGCGCTCGCGCAGCGCCCCGACGTGCGCACGGCCCGTATCCTTGGTCGGCATTCCATCCTCGTACGTGCGCAGGGCCGTGAGCCGGTGCACGCGTCGGCATGAGAGAGGTCGCGTGGTGAGTCAGCCGAGCCGCTACCCGAGTCCGAGCCGCAGCGCGGCGCAGATCCCGGTCGTGGTGCTCGCCGGTTTTCTGGGCTCGGGCAAGACCACGCTCCTCAACCACCTGCTGCACCGCAGCGGCGGCAGCCGCATCGGCGCGATCGTCAACGACTTCGGCGCGATCGAGATCGACGCCATGGCGGTCGCGGGAGCCCTCGGGGACTCCACCGTCTCCCTGGGCAACGGGTGCCTGTGCTGTGCGGTGGACGCCAGTGAACTCGACGTCTACCTCGACCGGTTGACGAGCCCGGCCGCCGGTATCGACGTCGTCGTCATCGAGGCCAGCGGGCTCGCCGAACCCCAGGAACTCGTCCGCATGGTGCTGGCCTCCGAGAACCCCCGGGTCGTCTACGGCGGGCTCGTCGAGGTCGTGGACGCCGCCGAGTTCGGCGACACCCGTGCGCGGCATCCCGAGATCGACCGGCATCTCGCGCTCGCCGACCTCGTCGTCGTCAACAAGACCGACCGGGCGGCCGATGGCGAGAAGGTGCTCGCACTCGTACGGTCCCTGGTCGACGGGGCCGCCGTGGTTCCGGCCTCATACGGCAGGGTGGACCCGGAGTTCCTCTTCGACTGCCGGCCGAGCGAGGAGCGGATCGGGCAGCTCTCCTTCGACGACCTGCACGCGTCCGGCGCGGACGAGGACGACGACCACCACGCCGCGCATCTGCACGCCGGCTACGACAGTCTCTCCTTCGTCTCCGACGTGCCGCTCGATCCTCGCCGGCTGATGCGGTTCCTGGACAGCCGCCCCGACGGGCTCTACCGGATCAAGGGGTACGTCGGCTTCGGCCGCCACGACGTGCGCAACCGCTACGCCGTGCACGCCGTCGGGCGTTTCCTGCGCTTTTACCCCGAGCCCTGGCCGGACGGCGACGACCCCTGTCCCACCCAGCTCGTGCTCATCGGCTCCGGCATCGACGCGGGCGCCCTCGGCAAGGAGCTGGAGGTGTGCAAGCAGGACACCCCGCACGCCGACGAGCACGGCATGTGGGGCGTCCTGCGCTACGTACGGGACCCCGGGGGACACGACCCCGAGGCCCCGGGTCAAACGGACCCGGACCTGTCCTATTCGGACCCGGCCCCGGACCCGGGGGACCCCCCGGCCTAGACGGGCCCCGCGACCACCGCCACCGTCTTCGGCAGCGACACGCCCGAGCCGTCGCGGCGCGGGTCGAGCTGCGGGAGTTCGGCCGGGCTGCCGTTCTTCTGCGTGGCCAGGGCCGGGGTGGGCCCTGCCCAGGCGAAGGCCAGGCAGTCCTCGCCCTTCAGGAACCGCTGGCAGCGCACACCGCCGGTGGCGCGGCCCTTGCGCGGGTACTGGTCGAACGGTGTGACCTTGCCCGTCGTCTGCACGGAGTCGTCCAGCGAGCCGCGCGAGCCTGCGATGGTGAGGACGATCGCGTTTGCGGCCGGGTCGACGGCCGTGAACGAGATGACCTTGGCGCCCTCGGTGAGCTTGATGCCGGCCATGCCGCCGGCCGGGCGGCCCTGCGGGCGGACCTGGGAGGCCTGGTAGCGCAGGAGCTGGGCGTCGTCCGTGATGAAGACCAGGTCCTCCTCACCGGTGCGCAGCTCGACCGCGCCGACGATCCGGTCACCCTCCTTGAGCGTGATGACCTCCAACTCCTCCTTGCTGGAGGGGTAGTCGGGCACGACCCGCTTGACGACGCCCTGCTCGGTACCGAGCGCCAGGCCCGGAGACGACTCGTCCAGCGTGGTCAGGCAGACCACGGTCTCGTCGT
The DNA here is from genome assembly GCF_035917575.1 of Streptomyces sp. NBC_01788. GTDB lineage: Bacteria > Actinomycetota > Actinomycetes > Streptomycetales > Streptomycetaceae > Streptomyces. Next base: position 5,891,455 of record NZ_CP109090.1, read on the forward strand.
CCTCCAGGGAGACGAACTCCGCCAGTGGCGCTCCGCCGGCGAGATTCGGAGCCGACGTCTGCTCCGGCAGATGGGGCAGGTCGACGACGTTCACGCGGAGCAGACGGCCCGCCGACGTCACCACGCCCACCTCGCCCCGGCCGGTCGCCGGGACCGCCGAGACGATCACGTCGTGCTTCTGCCGCTTGCCGTCCGTGCCCTGCGCGAACGGTTCGCCGTTCGTCGTGCGGGCCATCAGACCCGTCGAGGACAGCAGGACGCGGCACGGGTCGTCCGCCACCTGCAACGGCACCACGGCGGCCGGGACGTTGCTCGCCTCCAGCAGCATCGTGCGCCGGGGAGTGCCGAACTTCTTGGCGACCGCGGCCAGTTCGGCCGAGACCAGCTTGCGCAGCTCCGCGTCGGACTCAAGGATCCGGGTCAGTTCCTCGATCTCCGCGATGAGCTTGTCCTTCTCCGCCTCCAGCTCGATGCGGTCGTACTTGGTCAGCCGGCGCAGCGGGGTGTCGAGGATGTACTGGGTCTGGACCTCGCTCAGCGAGAAGCGCCGCATCAGGCGCTCCTTGGCCTGCGCGGAGTTCTCGCTGGAGCGGATCAGACGGATGACCTCGTCGATGTCCACCAGCGCGGTGAGCAGGCCCTCCACCAGGTGCAGCCGGTCGCGCCGCTTGCGCCGCCGGTACTCGCTGCGGCGCCGTACGACGTCGAAGCGGTGGTCGAGGTAGACCTCCAGCAGCTCCTTCAGACCGAGCGTGAGGGGCTGGCCGTCGACCAGGGCGACGTTGTTGATGCCGAAGGACTCCTCCATCGGCGTCAGCTTGTACAGCTGCTCCAGGACGGCCTCGGGCACGAAGCCGTTCTTGATCTCGATGACCAGGCGCAGTCCGTGCTCGCGGTCGGTGAGGTCCTTGACGTCGGCGATGCCCTGGACCTTCTTCGAGCCGACCAGGTCCTTGATCTTGGCGATCACCTTCTCCGGGCCGACGGCGAAGGGCAGCTCGGTGACGACCAGCCCCTTGCGGCGCGCCGTCACGGTCTCCACCGAGACCGTCGCGCGGATCTTGAAGGTGCCGCGGCCGCTCTCGTAGGCGTCCCTGATCCCGGACAGGCCGACGATCCGGCCGCCAGTGGGCAGGTCCGGGCCCGGGACGTGCCGCATCAGGGCGTCCAGGTCCGCGTTCGGGTGGCGGATGAGGTGGCGGGCGGCCGCGATGACCTCGTTGAGGTTGTGCGGGGGCATGTTCGTGGCCATGCCGACGGCGATGCCGGAGGCGCCGTTCACCAGCAGGTTCGGGAAGGCGGCCGGCAGGGCCACCGGCTCCTGCTCCTGGCCGTCGTAGTTGGGGGCGAAGTCGACGGTGTCCTCGTCGATGGACTCCGTCATCAGGCTCGTGGCCTCGGCCATCCGGCACTCGGTGTACCGCATGGCGGCCGGCGGGTCGTCGTTGCCCAGCGAGCCGAAGTTGCCGTGGCCGTCGACGAGCGGGACACGCATCGAGAAGGGCTGGGCCAGGCGCACCAGGGCGTCGTAGATCGACGCGTCGCCGTGCGGGTGCAGCTTGCCCATGACCTCGCCGACGACGCGGGCGCACTTCACGTAGCCGCGCTCGGGGCGCAGCCCCATCTCGTTCATCTGGTAGACGATGCGGCGGTGCACCGGCTTGAGTCCGTCCCGGGCGTCCGGCAGCGCGCGGGAGTAGATGACCGAGTACGCGTACTCGAGGAAGGAGCCCTGCATCTCGTCGACGACGTCGATGTCGAGGATCCTCTCCTCGTACGAGTCGTCGGGCGGCGGGGTCTTCGTGCTGCGGCGGGCCATCGCTGCCGGCTCCTTGCTGAAGCGTGGACGGGATCTGACGCGGACCATTGTGGACCGCGCGACTGACAACCCGGACCACGCCCCGTCCCCACAGGGCACGTTCCGCCCTCCCGCCCCGCCTCAGGGGACCTCCGCCGTCCCGTGGCCGCTGGTGGCGGTGATGCCTCTGATGCCGGTGCGAACTGCGGGGACGTCCCGTTCCGCGGCGCCGCCGTGACGCACGGCTTTCCGTCTCGCTCTCGGCGTACGGACCGTGGGAACTTCGCCACGGGTCCGCACGCTTGCATACAGTGGCAGGACCGGCAGGAAAAGGGCGGTTCGCAGACCGCCATCGCGATCGAAGGGACGTACATGCCCATGGGTCACACGGCTGCAGCCGAGGCAGGCTCCGGCGGCCTGACAGCGACCGAGCACCGCCTGGCCAACGGCCTGCGCGTGGTGCTCTCCGAGGACCACCTGACCCCGGTCGCGGCGGTGTGCCTCTGGTACGACGTCGGCTCGCGCCACGAGGTCAAGGGACGCACCGGCCTGGCTCACCTTTTCGAGCACCTGATGTTCCAGGGCTCCGCCCAGGTCAAGGGCAACGGCCACTTCGAACTGGTGCAGGGCGCGGGCGGCTCGCTCAACGGCACCACCAGCTTCGAGCGCACCAACTACTTCGAGACGATGCCCACCCACCAGCTGGAGCTCGCCCTCTGGCTGGAGGCCGACCGCATGGGCTCGCTGCTCGCGGCGCTGGACGACGAGTCCATGGAGAACCAGCGGGACGTCGTCAAGAACGAGCGCCGCCAGCGCTACGACAACGTCCCCTACGGCACCGCCTTCGAGCGGCTGACCGCCCTCGCCTACCCGGAGGGCCACCCGTACCACCACACGCCGATCGGATCCATGGCGGACCTCGACGCGGCCACGCTGGAGGACGCGCGCGCGTTCTTCCGCACGTACTACGCCCCGAACAACGCCGTCCTGTCGGTCGTCGGTGACATCGACCCGGAGCAGACGCTCGCCTGGGTCGAGAAGTACTTCGGCTCCATCGCGTCCCACGACGGCAAGCCCGAGCCCCGCGACGGCTCCCTGCCCGACGTCATCGGCGGGCAGCTGCGCGAGGTCGTCGAGGAGGAGGTCCCGGCCCGCGCCCTGATGGCCGCCTACCGGCTCCCGCACGACGGCACGCGCGTGTGCGACGCGGCCGACCTGGCGCTCACCATCCTCGGCGGCGGCGAGTCCTCGCGGCTCTACAACCGGCTGGTGCGCCGCGACCGTACGGCTGTCGCGGCCGGTTTCGGCCTGCTGCGGCTGTCCGGCGCGCCCTCCCTCGGCTGGCTGGACGTGAAGACCTCCGGCGATGTCGAGGTCCCCGTCATCGAGTCGGCGATCGACGAGGAGCTCGCCCGGTTCGCCGAACAGGGTCCGACGGCCGAGGAGATGGAGCGCGCCCAGGCCCAGCTGGAGCGCGAGTGGCTGGACCGCCTCGGCACGGTCGCCGGCCGCGCCGACGAACTGTGCCGTTACGCCGTCCTGTTCGGCGACCCGCAGCTCGCCCTGACCGCCGTCGCCCGGGTCCTGGAGGTGACGCCCGAGGAGGTCCAGGAGGTCGCCAAGTCCCGCCTGCGTCCCGACAACCGCGCGGTGCTCGTCTACGAGCCGACCGCCGCCGCTGCGCAGGACGACGCCCAGGACGCGGACGCCGCGGCCACCGACGAGACCGAGGAGGCGGCGAAGTGACCGAGCTCGCCACGATGGAGTTCCACCCCCAGCCCCGGGCCGGCGCGGCCAGGCCGTGGGCGTTCCCCGCCCCCGAGCGTGGGACGCTGGACAACGGCCTGACGGTGCTGCGCTGCCACCGCCCCGGCCAGCAGGTCGTCGCCGTGGAGGTGCTGCTGGACGCGCCCCTGGAGGCGGAGCCGGCCGGCCTGGACGGCGTGGCCACGATCACGGCGCGGGCCTTCTCCGAGGGCACCGACAAGCACTCCGCCGAGGAGTTCGCCGCCGAGCTGGAGCGCGCGGGCGCCACCCTCGACGCGCACGCCGACCACCCCGGCGTGCGGCTGAGCCTGGAGGTCCCGGCCTCGCGTCTGGCCAAGGGGCTCGGCCTGCTGTCCGACGCCCTCAGGGCGCCCGCGTTCGCCGACTCCGAGGTGGAGCGGCTGGTGCGCAACCGGCTCGACGAGATCCCGCACGAGCTGGCCAACCCGGCCCGCCGCGCCGCCAAGGAGCTGTCCAAGGAGCTCTTCCCGGCCGACTCGCGCATGTCGCGTCCCCGCCAGGGCACCGAGGAGACGGTCGGCGCCATCGACTCGGCGGCCGTCCGCGCCTTCTACGACCGGCACGTGCGCCCGGCCACGGCCACCGCCGTGGTCGTCGGCGACCTCACCGGAGTCGACCTCGACGAGCTGCTGGGCCGGACCCTGGGCGCCTGGAACGGCGCGCCCGCCAAGCCGCGGCCCGTGCCTCCGGTCACCGCCGACGACACCGGCCGGGTGGTCATCGTGGACCGGCCCGGCGCCGTCCAGACGCAGTTGCTCATCGGCCGGATCGGCCCCGACCGGCACGCCCGCGTGTGGCCCGCCCAGGTGCTCGGCACCTACTGCCTCGGAGGCACCCTCACCTCCCGCCTGGACCGCGTCCTGCGCGAGGAGAAGGGCTACACCTACGGCGTCCGGGCGTTCGGCCAGGTGATGCGTTCGGCCCCCGACGGGTCGGGCGCCGCGATGCTCGCCATCAGCGGCTCGGTCGACACCCCGAACACCGGCCCGGCCCTGGACGACCTGTTCACGGTGCTGCGCAAGCTCGCCGCCGAGGGCCTCACCGACGCCGAGCGGGACGTCGCCGTGCAGAACCTCGTCGGTGTGGCCCCGCTGAAGTACGAGACGGCCGCCGCCGTGGCGGGCACGCTGGCCGACCAGGTCGAGCAGCACCTGCCCGACGACTACCAGGCGACGCTCTATCAGCAGCTCGCCGCCACCGGCACGGTGGAGGCCACCGCGGCCGTCGTCAACGCCTTCCCGGTGGACCGTCTTGTGACGGTCCTCGTCGGTGACGCGGCGCAGATCAAGGAGCCCGTCGAGGCCCTGGGCGTCGGCCGGGTCACCGTCGTCGAGGCCGAGTAGGAGCACACCCGGTCGCCGCCGTGCGCGGCGACCGCCACACACGCGCGTGGGGCCCTGGTGACCGAAGCGTCACCAGGGCCCTGTGTTGTCCGAGTGTGGTCCGAATTGAGAGGGAGAGTGCCTGTCTGCCCTGTGGTATGCGCTACAAAACTTCTGATCCGTTTGGGAATTGAAAGCGGCCCCGCTTAGCGTCGGTCCGGCTGTTCGTCGGGCAGTGCGCCGCGTCCGCGGCACCGGACAGTCATCGCCGAGTCCCCGTACGGCGCGAGCCAGGGGAGCCGGGGACCCACCGTCCCTGGGGTGAATCGGACACCCGCGCGCGATGCGAGGGGGCCGTAGGAGACCTTCCTGCTCCGAACCCGTCAGCTAACCCGGTAGGCGACAGGGAAGGAAAGGATCCACGTCTCCATGGCGTTCACCCGCGCCGCCGGGAAGCACCGACGGCCGAGCCGGATGCACCGCACCACCGCCCGCGCTGCGGGCGTCGCGGCCCTGGCCACCACCGGTGCCATCGGCACCCTCGCCGCCCCGGCTCTCGCGGCGGAGGATGCCGCCCCCGAGGACACCGGCCTCACCCCGGTCGTCACCATCGGCGACAGCATCGCCGAGAAGATCGACGCCCAGGCCGTCGCCCAGCACCGGGCCGCCGCGCGCAAGGAGGCCGAGAAGGCCGCGCGCAAGAAGGCCGCCGAGCAGGCGGTGAAGGAGCGCGAGGCCAAGGCGCGCGCCGCCCGCGAGGCCGAGCGCGAGCGCCTCAACGCCTTCGTCACGCCGATATTCGACTCGTACGTGTCGACCGGCTACCGGACCGGCGGCTCCCTGTGGTCCTCCGGCACCCACACCGGCGTCGACTTCCACGCCGCGAGCGGCACCAGCGTCCACGCGGTCGGCAGCGGCACCGTCGTCGACGCCGGCTGGGGCGGGGCGTACGGGAACCAGGTCGTGATCAGGATGGCCGACGGCATGTACACCCAGTACGGGCACCTGTCGTCCATCCAGGTCTCGGTGGGCCAGCAGGTGATCCCCGGTCAGCGGATCGGCCTGTCCGGCGCGACCGGCAACGTGACCGGACCGCACCTGCATTTCGAGGCCCGCACGACCCCGGACTACGGCTCCGACGTCGACCCCGTGGCCTACCTCCGCAAGCACGGCGTCAACGTCTGACCCGACGCCCGGCGTACGGTCCGGCACTCCCGAGGCCCCCGGCTCCCGAGCCGGGGCCTCGGGCATTCCCCGGCTGTCTTCCGGCGGCCGACGGGCACACGGAAGCCGTGCCACCCGTCCGGGCGGCACGGCTTCGGCGCAGGACCGTTCCTGCCGGTCAGACCGTCTCGGGAAGCTCCTCGAGCCCCTCGGCGACCAGCTTGGCCAGCCGGTCGAGCGCGGCGTCCGCGCCGTCGGCGCCGGAAGCCAGGACGACCTCCTCGCCGCCCTCGGCGCCGAGGCCGAGCACGGCCAGCATGGAGGCCGCGTTGACGGGCGTCCCGTCGGCCTTGGCGATCGTCACCGGGATGCCTGCGGCCGTGGCGGCCCGGACGAAGATGGAAGCGGGGCGGGCGTGGAGACCCTCGGCCCAGCCGACGTTGACGCGGCGCTCAGCCATGTGTTGCTGCCCTTCAGGTGATCAGGGTTGTCTAGACCAGTTTTCCACACGTGGTGCGAGCACGGAGCGGGCGTGTGCGCCGCTCCGGGTGGCGTCGGACCGCGGCCTCGGTCCGACGTGTGTCCTCCACAGACTGCCTCGCGCCGCTGTGGGACGCGAGCCGTACGCTGGGCCCCATGCAGACCTCGCCGGACCGGCACGAGTACCCCGCCCACTGGGAGGCCGACGTGGTACTGCGCGACGGCGGCACCGCACGGATCCGCCCCATCACCGCCGACGACGCCGGCCGTCTGGTCAGCTTCTACGAGCAGGTGTCGGACGAGTCCAAGTACTACCGCTTCTTCGCGCCCTACCCGCGGCTCTCCGCGAAGGACGTCCACCGCTTCACGCACCACGACTTCGTGGATCGGGTGGGACTCGCGGCCACGGTCGGCGGCGAGTTCATCGCCACCGTACGCTACGACCGCATCGGCGCGGACGGCATGCCCGCCTCGGCGCCCTCCGACGAGGCCGAGGTCGCCTTCCTCGTGCAGGACGCCCATCAGGGCCGGGGCGTCGCCTCCGCGCTCCTGGAGCACATCGCGGCCGTTGCCCGGGAGCGCGGCATCCGCCGCTTCACCGCCGAGGTGCTGCCGGCCAACACCAAGATGATCAAGGTGTTCACGGACGCCGGGTACACCCAGAAGCGCAGTTTCGAGGACGGCGTCGTACACCTGGAGTTCGGCATCGAGCCGACCGACCGCTCGCTGGCCGTGCAGCACGCACGGGAGCAGCGGGCCGAGGCGCGGTCGGTACGGCGGTTGCTCGTGCCCGGCTCGGTCGCCGTCGTCGGAGTGGGCCGCACGCGCGGCGGCGTGGGCCGCGGCATCCTCGACAACATCCGCGACGCCGGGTTCACGGGGCGGCTCCACGCCGTGAACCGGGCCTTCGGCGAGGACTGCCGGGAGATCGACGGGGTGCCCGCCCACCGCTCGGTGCGCGACATCGACGGCCCTGTGGACCTCGCCGTCGTCGCCGTGCCGGCCGAGCACGTCCCGGACGCCGTCGCCGAGTGCGGGGAGCACGGGGTGCAGGGACTCGTCGTGATCTCCGCGGGCTACGCGGAGAGCGGCCCCGAGGGACGCGAGCGGCAGCGCGCGCTCGTGCGGCAGGCACGCTCGTACGGCATGCGGATCATCGGGCCCAACACCTTCGGCATCATCAACACCTCGCCGGACGTCCGCCTCAACGCCTCCCTCGCCCCTGAGCTGCCCCGGCCCGGCCGCATCGGTCTATTCGCCCAGTCCGGGGCCATCGGCATCGCGCTGCTGTCCCGGCTGCACCGGCGCGGCGGCGGGGTCACCGGGGTCACCGGGGTGTCGACCTTCGTGTCGGCCGGCAACAGGGCGGACGTCTCCGGCAACGACGTCATGCAGTTCTGGTACGACGACCCCGACACCGACGTCGCCCTGATGTACCTGGAGTCCATCGGCAACCCGCGCAAGTTCACCCGCCTGGCCCGGCGTACGGCGGCGGTGAAGCCGCTGGTCGTGGTGCAGAGCGCGGGCTCCGCCCCGCAGGGGCACGCGGTACGGGCGACGCGGCTGCCGCACGCGACGGTGTCCGCGCTGCTGCGGCAGGCCGGCGTCATCCGGGTCGACACCATCACCGAACTGGTCGACACCGGCCTGCTGCTCGCCCGGCAGCCACTGCCGCCGGGACCGCGGGTGGCGATCCTCGGCAACTCCGAGTCGCTGGGCGTGCTGACCTACGACCGCTGTCTCGCGGAGGGCCTGCGCCCCCAGCCTCCGCGCGACCTGACGACGGCGGCCTCGGCGGAGGACTTCCGGGCCGCGCTGTCCCGGGCGCTCACCGACGAGACCACCGACGCGGTGGTCGTCACGCTGATACCGGCGGTGGGGGAGGGGGCCGCCGCGGACACGGCCCTGGCCGAGGCGCTGCGCTCGGCCGCCCAGGAGGTCCCCGGCAAGCCGGTCCTGGTGGTCCACGTCGAGTTCGGCGACCTGGCGGAAGCCCTCTCCGCCGCCACTAGCACGGCCCCGCCCCCCGGCCCGGGCCCTCAGCCACCGGCGACCCCGCTGCTGCCGCCGTCCACGGCACCCGGACGGGGGCCGACCTCCCCGGCGGGCGCGGACCATCGGGCGGACGGAGTCGCCTCGGTGGGCGGGGAGTCTCCGGTGGGCGGGGAGTCTCCGACGGGTGGTGCGTCTCCGACGGGCGCGGACCACCCGGTGGGTGGGCCCTCCTTGCCGGGCCCGGATCGCCAGGCGGATGCCGCCTCCCCGGCCGACTCCGGGCCCGAGTCCGGCGGGGGCCCGCACGGGCGCGGGAGCCCCTGGCCGGGGGCGAGCCATCAGTCCGGCCAGGGTGCCCCGGCCGCCGACCCGAACCCCGAGACCGGCACCGGCCCGAAAGCGCGCACGGGACCCGGGCGAGGCCCTGGCCAGGCCTCCGGCTCCGGTCAGGCCCCCGGCCCCGGCCGGGAATCGGGTCCGGACCAGCCTCGCGCCGCAGGTTCGCTGCCCGGTCCCGGCCCTCGGCGACCGGCCCCCGCCGTGCCCGGAGGGGCCGGAGGAACGGGCCCCGGGCCCGTGGCGTCGGCCGGTGCGAGCGCCGAGCCGGCCCCCGCCGGTCCGCGGCTGATCACCGCCTACCCCGCCGCCGAGCGCGCCGTACGGGCGCTCGCCGAAGCGGTCCGGTACGGGCAGTGGCGGCGGGAGGCGGCGGAGCCCGGCCGGGTGCCGGAGTACGAGGACATCGACGAGAAGGGCGCCGCCGCGTTCATCGGCGGGCTCCTGGAGAGCGGGCAGGGCCTCACGCTCGGCACGGAGAAGACCTGCGAGCTGCTCGGCCGGTACGGCATCCACGTGCGCCGGGCCCTGCCCGCACCCACCCCCGACGACGCCGCCGAAGCCGCCCGCGCCCTCGGTTACCCCGTCGCCCTGAAGGCCACCGCCCCCCACCTGCGGCACCGCGCCGACCTCGGCGGCGTACGCCTCGACCTCACCGACGAGGAGCAACTCCGCTGGTCCTACGCCGAGTTGACCGACCTCTTCGGCAAGCCCGAGGAGGTGCGGCCGGTGGTGCAGGCGATGGCGCCCCGAGGCGTCGACACCGTCGTGCGCGCGGTCATCGACCCGGCGGCCGGCGCCGTGCTCTCCTTCGGGCTCGCCGGCGTCGCCTCCCAACTGCTCGGCGACATGGCGCACCGGCTGATCCCGGTCACCGACCGCGAGGCCACCTCCCTGATCCGATCCATCCGCACGGCGCCCCTGCTGTTCGGCTGGCGCGGCTCCGCCCCCGTCGACACACCCGCCTTGCAGGAGCTGCTGCTGCGCGTGTCACGGCTGGTCCACGACCACCCGGAGGTCGTCGCCGTCACCCTGGAACCGGTCGTCGTCGCCCCGCGCGGGCTGACCGTCCTCGACGCCTCCGTGCGCCTGGCGCCCCCGCCCGCCCGCGACGACCTCGGCCCGCGCACGCTCCCGGTGTACTGACCGGGACTCCTCGCTCCGCGGCGGTGCCTCGCAGTCAGTGCGCCCCCGTAGGATGGACGGCATGGCCAAGACCAGTACGACGACCCAGGGGCTGCGTTCGGCGATCGAACGCAGCGGCTACTACCCGGCTCTCGTGGCCGAGGCGGTGGAGGCCGCCGTGGGCGGGGAGCCCATCCGGTCGTACCTGGTCCATCAGGAGACCACGTTCGACCAGAACGAGGTGCGGCGGCACGTGACGGTGCTCGTCCTCACCGGCAACCGCTTCATCGTCAGCCACACCGACGAGCAGGCCGCCGACAGCACGTCCCCGACGCCGTACGCCACCACGTCCACGGAGTCGGTCAAGCTCGACCGGATCTCGTCGGTCGTGGTCAGCCGCGTGGTCGCCAACCCCGAGCAGTACACGCCGGGCACGCTGCCGCGCGAGGTCGTGCTGACCATCGGCTGGGGCGCCGTGTCCCGGATCGACCTGGAGCCCGCCGCCTGCGGCGACCCCAACTGCGAGGCCGACCACGGCTACACGGGCAACTCGACGGCGGACGACCTCAGCCTGCGCGTCAGTGAGGCCGGCGACGGCCCCGAGACGGTCCGGCAGGCCCTCGCCTTCGCCCAGGCCATCTCCGAGGCCACCGCGGACCCGACCCGCTGATGACCCGCCCCTTCTTCCCCGACGACGCCACCGCCTGGGACCACCCCGAGCCGCTGGCCGTCGAGTCCGCACCCGCCCCCGCGTACGGCACCGGCTCGCTCGCCGACCTGCTGCCCACGCTGGCCGCCGGCATGGGCGTCCCGCGGATGACGGCCGCGATCGACGAGCTGGCCCCCGTCGACCGCGCCTGCGTCTTCCTGATCGACGGCCTCGGCTGGGAGCAGCTGAAGGCGCACCCCTCGGACGCGCCCTACCTGAACTCCCTGCTCGGCAGCTCGCGCGGCGGCACCGGCCGCCCGATCACCGCCGGATACCCGGCGACCACGGCGACCTCGCTCGCCTCCGTCGGCACCGGCCTGCCCCCGGGCGCGCACGGCCTGCCCGGCTACACCGTGCGCAACCCGGCCACCGGCGAGCTGATGAACCAGCTCCGCTGGCAGCCGTACTCCGATCCGCGCGCCTGGCAGCCCCACCCCACGGTCTTCCAGCTCGCCCAGCAGGCGGGTGTGCACGCCGCCCAGGTGTCCTCCCCGACCTTCCAGAACACCCCGCTGACCAAGGTCGCGCTCAGCGGCGGCACGTTCCTGGGACGGCTGACCGGCGAGGAGCGCATGGACGTCGCGGCCGAGCAGCTCGCCGCCGCCGACCGGGCCCTGGTCTACACGTACTACTCGGAACTCGACGGCGCAGGTCACCGCTACGGCGTCGACTCCGACACCTGGCGCGGACAGCTCATGCACGTCGACCGGCTGGTCCAGCGCCTGGCCGAGCAGCTCCCGCCGCGCAGCGCGCTCTACGTCACCGCCGACCACGGCATGGTCGACATCCCGTTCGACGAGCAGCACCGCGTCGACTTCGACGAGGACTGGGAGCTGCGCGCGGGCGTCGCCCTGCTCGGCGGCGAGGGACGCGCACGGCACGTGTACGCGGTGCCGGGCGCCGAGGGCGACGTGCTCACCTGCTGGCGCGAGGTGCTCGGCGAGCAGTTCTGGGTCGCCTCCCGGGACGAGGCGATCGCGGCGGGCTGGTTCGGGCCGCGCGTCGACGAGCGGGTGTACGCGCGGATCGGCGACGTGATCGCCGCCGCCCACGACGACGTCCTGCTCATCGCCTCCGAGCAGGAGCCGAAGGAGTCGCTGATGGTCGGCAACCACGGTTCGATGACCCCTGCCGAGCAGCTGGTCCCGCTGCTGGAAGTACGCTCCTGAGGCTCCTTCCCGCCCACTCGCCGTACACCACCGTCCTCCACACTCGCCGAAAGGTGCCCAACTGCTCATGCCAGAGCTGGTGTTCTTCTCCGGAACCATGGACTGCGGGAAGTCGACACTGGCTCTCCAGATCGAGCACAACCGCTCCGCGCGCGGCCTTGTGGGCATGATCTTCACCCGTGACGACCGGGCCGGCGAGGGCAAGCTGTCCTCACGCCTCGGTCTCGTGACGGACGCGGTGGAGGTCGAGGACGGCGTGGACCTGTACGGCTACCTCGTCGACCACCTCTCGCAGGGCCGCCGCGCCGACTACGTGATCGCGGACGAGGCGCAGTTCCTCGCGCCCGAGCAGATCGACCAGCTCGCGCGCGTGGTCGACGACCTGGAGATGGACGTCTACGCCTTCGGCATCACGACGGACTTCCGCTCCAAGCTGTTCCCCGGCTCCCAGCGCCTGGTCGAACTGTCCGACCGCGTCGAGGTCCTCCAGGTCGAGGCCCTGTGCTGGTGCGGCGCCCGCGCCACCCACAACGCCCGCACCGTGGGCGGCGTCATGGTGGTCGAGGGCGCCCAGGTGTTCGTCGGCGACGTGACCCGTTCCATGGACGAGATCGGCTACGAGGTCCTGTGCCGCCGCCACCACCGCCGCCGCATGACAGCCGCCTCGGCACGGGCGGCGGCACTGTCGCCGGACGTGCTGCCGGTGACCGCGGACTGACCGGTTCCGGAGCGACGGCTGGGCGGGCTCAGTCGCCGAGGGTGAACGCCAGGCCGCCTGTGCGCAGTTCGTCCTCGGCCTTGCTGAGGCCGCCGCGGTGGGAGACCTCTACTGTGTAGAACTTCGAGCCCGGCGTGATGTCGTCGACCGTGAAGGGGAACTCACAGCCCTGCTCCGTCTTCTGGCCGAGGCTCAGACTCCCCATTGCGACGAGGGCTCCTGCGGCGTCGGTGATGGTGACCTGGGTGCCGAAATGTATGTCGGAGTACCCGCCCGTTCCTGAGCACGGTTCGCCGGAGTCGAGACCCCCGCCGACCCCGGTGACGGTGAGTGTCCCGTCCGTACTGAACGAGTCCCCGGACTGACCGGCCAGCGACATCCCCGCCCAGCACGCTCCCACCGCAGCGGCTCCGAGGCAGGCACCGATCGCGAGGACCGCGCCGCGTGACAGCCGCGACCAGCGGGACGCGGGGACAGCCGGCGGATGGTCGGGCATGACGGGTATTGGTTCGGCGGACGTGGAAGCCGGGTTGTCGGCCGTCTCCTGAACCGGCTCCGGGTCCGTGGTCGGGGGAGGAGGAATGTCTGGCTGCTCCGGGGTCGGCATGGCGGAACTTCCTCTCGGTTCGAGGGTGTGAGGGCGCGGAAGCGCGTAGGTGCGAGGAGTGGAGGACGTGGTGGGGGCGGCCCGGTTTCCGGCAGGGCCGCCCCCGAGGCCGCCGCGTCCCCCCACGAGCGCGGCGGCGTATGCGGAGGCCGGTCAGCCGACCTTGGTCCACTTCTGGCAGCCCTTGGTCTCGAAGTACTCGCCCTTGTTGACGGTCACGCGGCCCTGACCTTTGAGGTTTTCGTTGGCGATGATGGCGCCGAACTCCCCGGAGGCATCCTTGGTGCGTGCCCAGTAGCAGTTCTTGATGAAGCTGCCCTCGTCGGGTCCGGCAGTCTTGTAGGTGCCGGCCTGCATGTCGTCGCCGACGAGGTACTGCCCCTCGCCCCCGACCGTGGTGGCCGGTCCGGGCTTCTTGGCCGGCTTCGGCGCGACCGTGACCTTTTGGGTGACCGTGACGGCCGGCTTCGGCTCGCCCCGCTCAGCGGCCGCGGTCTTGGTGACGGTGACGGCCGGGGCGGGAGCGGCGGAGTTGTCGGTGCTGCCGGAGTCCCCGCTGTTGCCGATGCCGGTGCCGACCATGAGCGCGACGAACGCGGTCGCGCCGTGGGTGAGCCATGCCTTGCGGTGCGACGGCTTCGGCGTCGTCGGCTGCCCCATCGGGGAATGTCCGCCGCCGGGCGGCGGGACCGGCGGCACGACGCCCCAGCCCGGTGCACCGCCGGGGCCGGAGGGCTGCGGGCTGCTGTGCGGCATCGGGGGCGTGTGACTCATCGCGGTGGTCCTCCGGTCGGCGTCGTGGCACTTGGCCATCACAAGGTGCCTGCCGTTCCGGTGCGTGAGGCTTTAGATCTTTGATAACCCGTATTATCAGGCGGGTTGTGCTCACGCTTTTCCTGGGCGTGATGTTCGGCACTCAATCAGCGAACGCCGCCGTGGGGAAGGTCGCGGGGATGATGTCGGAGCAGGTCGTCAAGAAGCTGCCTCAGAAGGCGCTCACCAAGGGCGTCGTCTACCCGATAGTGAAAAAAGTCGCGGGTTACCTCGGCGTCAAGATGACAAAACAGACCTTTGCCAGGAGCGTCTCAAAGGCCGTGCCGGTCGTCGGGGCCGTCGTTTCCGGCGGGCTCACTTTTGCGACCTACCTTCCCATGGCCAAAAAGCTGAAGAAGCACCTCTCCAGCTTGGAGTTGACGAAGCCGTCGCACCGAGTTGAGAAGGAGGAAGTCGTCGAAGCTCACGAGGCCTCCATCACCGACTGCGCCGAGCAGCCTGACGCGGGCGGCACTACCTCGAACTAGCCTCGTTCATCGAGGCATCCGGGCCTCGCGAGCCCCTGCCGGCGCCCCGGAAGGGAACCGGCAGGGGGTCTTGTGACCGTATGAATGTCAGACGCGCTGCTCCGACGAGGCCAGCCCGACCAACCCCGCCCACGCGTCACGCGAGACCGCGACGATGGGTCCGGCGACAGTTTTGGAGTCCCTGACGTGCACAACTGCCGCTGCCGTTGCGACCTCCACACAATCGCCGCCCTCGGCTCCGCTGTAGCTGCTCTTGAACCAGGTGAGGCCGGAGGCGACGGTCGAGGACTCAGCGTTGTTCATAGCTCTCCCAGCAACCCTTCGATGAACGCCAGTGACTCTCTCGGAGTGAGAGCCTGTGATCGGATGATCCCATAACGGGCGGCAGCGAGAGCCGCTTGATCCGCGTCTGTCTGAAGAGCGCTGGTGCCCTGGGCCTCGGCGTACGCGAACTTCTTGCCGCCCTTCTGCGTGACGACCGTGAACGGCCCGTCCACACCCGCACTTTCCTCGCAGCGGAGCGGCATGACCTGGATCTCTACGTTCGGTTTCTGGCCGATCAAAAGGAGTTGCTCCAACTGCCCGCGCAGCACGTCCCTGCCGCCGTACCAGCGACGCAACACCGACTCGTCCATCACGAAACTCAGTAGCGGGGCAGGCCGTCGGTCAAAGATCTCCTTCCGGGCCAGCCGAGCTGTCACCCGCTGCTCGATGACCTCCTCGTCCAGGGGCGGACGTCGCATGCCCAGCAGCGCCCTCATGTACTCCTCGGTCTGGAGCAGCCCCTTGACCACGAGGGTGTCGTAGGAAAGCAGCTCAACGGCTTCCTTCTCCAGCACCGCCATCCCCTGAAAGAACACCGGATACTGAGCCCGCTCCACCTGCTCCTTCCACAGGCACAGCAACCCGCCCGCCCCCAGCACCTCATCGGCGCGCTCGATCGTCCTGGGCGTCGGAATCCTCCGCCCCTGCTCGAACGAAGCGACCGTGGACGCCGAATACCCGAGCCGCCGTCCGAACTCCTCGCGCTCCAGCCCCTCCCGCACCCGCAGCGTCTTCATGGTCTGCCCGAACGCGACGACGACACCCCGCCCCGCCTCGTCCTCCGGTCGTCGCCCCGCGGCCCGGTCGTCGTTCTCCCAGCCGTCCCCGGGACCCATGGCCGCCCCCACACCGCCGCCGTCACGCTCTTCCGCAAGCGCCTCGGCGCCCGCCTCCACGCCCTTGCGCTCAGTCATGTCCGTCATCACCGCCTCCTTGCCTCAACGCCCCCGCAAGGGACGCCGTTACGGTGCGCAGCTCCTACTCGCGCGGACAACGCGCCTACAACCGCCCTTTGTCGCTGCGTCACCACTCGTCGCGCTTTGCGACCGGCAGGGCCGTGTGGGGGCATCCGCGCTGATCGCATGCGGGCTGTCGGTCACGGCTCGTCCCGGGGAGGAGCCGTGACCGGGCCTCGGAGCCCCGAACGAAATGGGTGCTCAGCGGGCGACGGTGGGCGGGGCGAGAGGGGTGATCTCCCTGTCGAAGAAGGCGTGGAAGTCGTCCCCCCGCTCATACAGAGCGTCGAAGCCGGCTGACGTCTCCCGGATCAGTGTCCGGTCGGTGAAGCGATTGGCTCCCGCGCGTTCCCGTCATCGTCGTAGAGCACCTCGTACATGGCGACATCCCCGAGGATCACCACCTCGGGAACAGGGCGGTCCTTCTCGATGTCCGCGATCTCGCGAGCGTCGAGCACCCTGATGTTGTCGCCCAGGTCCACACGCAGACGCAGGACGAAGAGCTCCCACTGCACGTAGGGGGTCACCGGGAACTCCACCACGCGAAGGCGACGCTCCAGAATGCCTAACCGCGCGGCGTCGCGGAACTGCCGTGCGTAGACGTCGCGTTTCTCCTGGGTGAGGGACAGGGCGCGGTCCCATTCCCCGGCGGCGAAGGCTTCCCAGCTGGCGAACCCGCGTTCTTTGAAGTTCTGCCCTCGTTCGAGCTTGTTCAGATGGTGAATTCCGCTCTCGTAGACGCGACGGAAATCCGCGTGATACGCGGGACGATTCATGCGTTCGAAGGTTCCGCTCGGGAAGGAGTCAAACATTCGGGACATCCGGTTTCGCTGCGATGAGTATGTTCCTCGGCGGGATTACATCGGGGCAGTGGCGTCCGCGGAAGCACGCGGGTGAACGTCCCGGAGCCCAAGGGTGTCCGGACGGACTGCCGCCACCACACCCTTGCGCTCAGCCAAGTCCACCACCGCCTCTCCCGCTCAACGCCCCGCAAGAGACGCCGTCACGGCGCGCAGCTCTGACTCGTGCCGGCAGAGTGCGTACAGCCGCCTCCTGTCGCTGCGTCACTACTGGTCACGCTATGCGACCGACGGGACCGTGAGGGGCGTGACGACGAAACCCATCAATCCCACCGACGCCGCCCAACCCGCCACCATTTACGCCCCTTTGCAGGCTGACTCACCCTCGCCCCAGCCCCGCACCTTCGAGATGCGCTTCACCTCCACACCCCGCGGAGCCCGTCTCGCCCGCCGCCTCGCGGCCGTCCGTCTGGATGCCTGGGGGATCCCGTACGGCACCGACCCGCACGACGCGATCGTGCTGATCGTCGCCGAGCTCACCGCGAACGCCGTACAACACGGCCATGTCCCCGGCCGGGACTTCCACCTCAGCCTCCACGCGACCCCCGACGGCCGCACGATCCGCGTCGAGGTCACCGACACCCGCGCCGAACGCCACCCCCGCCGCCCCACCGCCCTGGAGGAGGCCGACGGCGCCGACGAGGCCGGCCGCGGGCTGCTCCTCGTATCGCGGCTCGCGACCTGCTGGGACTGGCACCCACGCCCGGACGGCCCGGGAAAGACCGTTTGGGCGGAGTACACGCTGCCGTCCTGGCCCCAGGGGTGAACAGTCCCGGCGCGCACCGCGCGAAGGGCGAGGGCGCCGAGCGTGCGGCTCACGCCGAGCAGGCACGCGCCGCTCTGCGGGAGTGGAACGGCTACGCCCCCGATGTGAGTGAGCAGGCCGCTTTGGACGCCGAGTTGGACAGACGGATCGGTGAGGCGAGGGCAACGTGACCAATCACCGGCTCGACGCGAACGGACAGCCCCGACAGCCCCACCCGCCCTCGGAGCGGCCCCTGCCGCTCCATCAACTCTCCTGATAACCAGGGTTATCGAGTAGCAGGTCCCGAAAGAGGCCTGACCGTTCCTACGGTTCCGTCCATCGACAGGCACCCGGCGGCCCAGCCGCCGCCCCCGCCTGTCGGTGCTCGCCCCTTCCACGTCAGTACGGGAATCACGGGAGACACCTCATGGACGACGCTACCGACCAGAACCCCGACCACGCACTGCCGCTGCCCGAGCTGGTGGAGGCCCGGCTGGCCGACGACCGGAAGCTCGCCGAGCCGGTGAAGGCCCTCATCCGCGAGGCACTGGGCGACCCCGGGAACACCGAAGACGGCGCGCGCACCTCCACAGGCCCCCTCTACCTCGGCAAGGTCACCGTCACCGGCTTCCGCGGCGTCGGCTCGGAGACCCGGCTGAAGCTGCGGCCCAAGCCCGGAGTCACCCTCGTCGTCGGACGCAACGGCTCCGGCAAGTCGAGCATCGCCGAGGCCGTCGAGACCCTGTTCACCGGAACCAACGCCCACTGCTCGGGACAGCACCCGAGCCACGCCGTCCGCTGGCGCAACCTGCACCAGGGAGAACAGACCGTCGTCGAGGCCAAGCTGGCCGTCGAGGGCGACCCGTCGCCGAGCACCCTCACCCGCACCTGGACCGGCGACACCTTCAGCGACTCCGAGGCCGTGCTCAGGCGGCCGGGCCACGGCACCGTGCCGCTGGAACAGGCCGGCTGGGAGCAGGCGACCCGCGCCTACCGCCCCTTCCTGTCCTACGCCGACCTGGACAACCTGATCAACGGCAAGCCGTCGGAGATGTACGACAACATCGCCGCGATCCTCGGACTCGACCACCTCAACGCCGCCGCACGACGGCTGACGGCAGTGAAGAGGGAACTCGACGCCGCCGTGAACGCCGAGAAGGACAAGAAGCCGGTCCTCCACGCGGCCCTGGAAGGGCGGGCCCGACCACGCCGTACTCGACGCCCTGATCACCGGCGCGCCCACATCCGACGAGGGCCGGCTGCGGGAGGCACGACTGGAGGCCACCGCCGAGACCGAGGGACCCGACCTCGACCGGGTCGGGGACGCCGTCGACACGTTGCGGAAGGCCGTCGCCGACCTCGACGAGCTGAAGGGCACCGCGGCCGCGGACGCCCACGACAGGGCCGAACTGCTCCAGGCTGCCCTGATGCACAGCGACCGCCACGCCGACGACACGGCATGCCCGGTCTGCGGCACGGAACAGGTCCTGGACCGGGAGTGGGCCACGCGCGCCGAGGCACAGATCGCCGCCCTCCTCCGCGAGGCCGAAGCCGTACGCGAGGCCGAGGCCCGCCTGCGGAGCGCGATCCGCGCACTGCACAACCTGGTCCTCCCACCGAGGGAGATCCCGGCCGTGCT
The DNA here is from genome assembly GCF_035917575.1 of Streptomyces sp. NBC_01788. Taxonomy (GTDB): domain Bacteria; phylum Actinomycetota; class Actinomycetes; order Streptomycetales; family Streptomycetaceae; genus Streptomyces. Next base: position 5,910,491 of record NZ_CP109090.1, read on the forward strand.
CGCCGAGCCGTGGGAGGCCTGGGGCGACTGCCGGCGGATCGCCGACCCCGCCGAACTCGCCGAGCGCGCGCTCAGGGCGGCGGTGACGCTGGCGGACGCATGCGCGATCGTGGCCGGTGCGGCACGCGAGGAACTGGCGGCCAAGGACGAACGCTGGCACGCGGTCGTCGGCCTGCTCGCCGAGTGGACGAAGCTCTCCCGGGAGGCCGCGGCCGCCAAGCCTCGCAGGACCGAGGTCAACGCGGCCCTCACCTGGCTCAAGAAGCTCACGACCGAGATCCGCGACCTCCGCGTCGACGCCTTCGCCGGCCACACACAGCGCATCTGGGAGCGGCTGCGCCAGCAGAGCAGCGTCGACCTGACCCACGTGGGCCTGCACGGCAGCGAGAGGGCCGCCGTACGCAAGCTGATCATGGACGTCACCGTCGACGACACCGAGGCCCCCGCCCTGGGCGTCATGAGCCAGGGCGAGTTGCACTCGCTCGCGCTCTCCCTCTTCCTGCCCCGCGCCGCCACGGCCGACAGCCCCTTCGGGTTCGTCGTCATCGACGACCCCGTGCAGTCCATGGACCCGGCGAAGGTCGACGGCCTGGCCCAGGTCCTCGACGAACTCGGCCGCGACCGGCAGGTGATCGTCTTCACCCACGACACCCGGCTCCCGCACGCCTTCCGCAGCCAGGGCCTGCCGGTGACCGTGCTGAAGGTCGAGCGCGGCGAGAAGTCCAAGGTGCACGTCACCTCCGAGACCGACCCGGTCAAGGAGACCATCGACGACGCCATGGCCCTCGCCCATACCAAGAACTGTCCCGAGACGGCGCTGCGCCACGTTCTGCCGTCACTGTGCCGGGAGGCCCTGACGACGGCGATCGTCGAAGCGGCCTGGATCCGCCGGAGCCGTACCGGCCGGTCCGCCGAGCGCCTTCAGGCCGCCATCGACGCGACCGAGAGGCTCATCCCGCTCGCGTCCTTCGCGCTCTTCGACGACGGCCTCGTCCACCCCGACGAGGAGGTCCGAAGCCGGCTCCGCTCCCTTTACGGCGACGAGGGCACGACCCTGATCCACCAGTGCCAACAGGGCGCCCACCCCGGCGGGTTCCTTCCGCGGGACCCGGTCGCCTTCGTCAGGAGGGTCGAGACCCTCGCCACCCGGATCCGCACGCCGGAGGTGCAGGCCTGATGCCCCCCGCCCCCACCGTCGCAGCCCTCCTCGCGACCGCCGACGACCTCCTCGCCGAACGCCCGGACGGCGACGGCCCGCTGACCCCGACAGGCCGCGACCGCGGTGCGGCCTACGCCCTCCGGATCGCCCTGGAAATGGCCGTCGACGCGGTCCTCACGGCTCAGGAAGCCGGACTCGTCGCCGTCACCACCCGTGCGAAGCTGCTCTGCCTGCGCCACTACGCCGGCCCCGTCCGGGCCCGCCGCGTCAACGCCCTCTGGAACCGCCTCAGCGGGGCCTGCAAGTACCACCACGACGAACTCGGCCCGACCCACGTTCAGGTACGCACCTGGCGCGCAGCCGTCGAGACCCTCGTCACGGAGCTCTCCGAGCCCCACACGGACGTCGGGTTCCCGCAACAGAGGGGCACGTGAACTCCCGCTCCGCGAAGGGACACCGACGACCTGAGGCGACGTGCCCACCACGGGAACGGTGGCAACCGGGCCTGACCCGCTGACGCCTCGTACGGCGTGAAAGTTCTGAGAAGGGGATCGGGCGTGATGCTGTCTGGCGTACCTCTGTCGGCTGGGAGGGCGGCGACGCCAAGGCGGCTCTGGGTACCGGCTGAGGGATGACCCGGGCAGGCCGGGGTCACCGCTGAAGAGACCGGTAGGTTTCACCCTTCCGAGTGATCGCCGCGGTCAACACTGGCTGCCGTGCTCAACGCGCGCTCCGGATCAGGGTGAACCGGGCCCCCTCCGGATCCGTCACCGTGGCCACGCGGCCCTGGGTGGTGTCCCGGGAGGGGGTGAGGACCCGGCCGCCCAGAGAGAGAAGGCGTTCGGTCGACTCGTCGGTGTCGGGGACCTCGAAGTACGTCATCCAGTGCGGGCCCCGGTCGGGGGGCAGGGACCGGCCCACCCCGTGGACTCCGGCGACCGGACGGCCGTCGAGGTGCAGGGTCACGCGGTCGACGTCGGCGGAGCCGTCCGGCTTCCGTTCGTAGCCGAACAGCCTGGTGTAGAAGGTGGCGGCGCCCGCGCTCTCGTAGGTCAGCAGCTCGAGCCACACCGGGGTGCCGGGCAGCCCGGCGATCTCCGTACCCGGATGCGGCAGGGCCCGTAAAAGGCCGAAAACCGCGCCCCACGGGTCGGAGCCGATCGTCAGCCGTCCGATGCCGCCCGCGTCCAACGGGCCCACCCCGATCGTGCCGCCGCACAGCCGTACCGTTTCCGCCGTCAGGTCCACGTCGTCCGAGGCGAGATACGGCGTCCACGCCGCGGGCAGGCGCCGGCCGGGCGGCAGTTGCCCGATGCCGCCCACCTCGTGGCCGTTCAGCAGGGCCCGCGCGCAGGGGACCGACCGGCTCGGACCGGGCTGGAACTCCCAGCCGAAGAGGTCCCCGTAGAAGGCCTGCGCGGCGGCCATTCCGTGCACCATCAGGCTCACCCGGCACGGTGTGCCCGGTCTGTTCCGGGCGGGTGCCCGGCCGTTCGGGACGCCCGGCTCAGGTGCCTCGGTCATCGTCACCTTCTCCTCGGCCTCCAGGGCCTCTCGACGGCCGCCTCGATTCCGTTCTCCGGACCCCGAGCCGAAGCGCCGGCGAGGCGGGGTCCCGTCCGGAGGGTGCCCGGTGTGCGGTGTCCCGCCCGTTTCGATGCGTTTACCGAAGGATGTCGATCGGCTGTACAGCATGTGGCCGATCCCGTACGCCTCGTGATCGGAAGTGCCCGGCCGAGCAGAGTAGCCCGACGCGGGCGATGCGGCCACCCCGTGCGCGAGGATGGGGCCATGAACGCCATCATCTCCGCACCCGATCTCGCGAACGCCCTCGCGGGGCCGCGGCCGCCCGTGCTGCTCGACGTCCGCTGGCAGCTCAGCCTGGCCGCGGCGGCCGGCGTGGCGCCCTTCGACGGGCGCGCCGCCCACGCGGCGGGGCACATCCCCGGCGCCGTCTTCGTCGACCTGGACCGCGAACTGGCCTCGGCGCCGGGCGGAAACGGCCGCCATCCGCTACCCGACCTGGAGGTGTTCGGCGCCGCGATGCGCCGCGCCGGGGTGTCCGCGGACCGGCCGGTCGTCGTTCACGACGGCGGTCAGGGCTGGGCGGCGGCCCGCGCGTGGTGGCTGCTGCGCTGGACCGGGCACCCCGACGTGCGGTTCCTGGACGGGGGCCTCGTGGCCTGGGAGGGCCCCCTGGAGACCGCCGTGCCCGAGCCGGCCGAGGGCGACTTCGTGCCGAGGCCCGGCGCGCTGCCGCTCCTCGACGCCGACGCGGCCGCGGCGCTGGCCCGGTCCGGCGTGCTCTTCGACGCCCGCGCGGGGGAGCGGTACCGGGGCGAGGTGGAGCCGATCGACCCGGTGGGCGGCCACATCCCGGGCGCGGTGTCCGCGCCGACCACCGAGAACGCGGGCCCGGACGGGAAGTTCCTGCCGGCCGGGGAACTCCGGGCGCGGTTCGCGGCGTTGGGCGCGGCCGAGGGGCGCGGTGTCGGCGTCTACTGCGGCTCCGGCGTCTCCGCGGCGCACGAGGTGCTGGCGCTTGCCGTCGCCGGGATCCCGGCGGCCCTGTACGTCGGCTCGTGGTCCGAGTGGTCCTCGGATCCGTCCCGGCCGGTCGCGGTGGGGCCGGACCCGCAGTGACGGGTCGTCAGGTCGCCGGCCGGGGAGATACTCCCAACGAGTGACAGCCGGTCAGCCGGAACCGGTACCGGACCGTCAGGATCCGTTGGCGACGGCGCGCATGGCGAAGGGCCGCACCCGTCGGGTGCGGCCCTTCCTCTCGTACAGCCTTGCCACCGCTGCCCGTTACTCCTGCTTCTTGCGGCGCGTGCCGAACACGATCTCGTCCCAGCTCGGCACGGCGGCCCGGCGGCCGGGCCGGACCCCGTCCGCCTCGGCCTGCCGGTCGGTGGCGCCGGTGAGGCGGTCGCGGTGGCTGGTGACGGAGCGCGGCATGAGGACGTCCGCGTAGGCGGAGCCGGCCGAGGCCGCGGGGGCCGGGGGCTCCTCGGCGACCAGGTCCTCCTCGGGCTCCTCCACGGGTTCCGGCGCGCGCTCGGGCACCACCAGGTCGCCGCGGAAGCTCGGCACCGCCTCCAGCAGGCTGGTCAGGGTGTCCCGCTCGCCGACGCTCTCCTCGGGGGGTTCGGGCGCCTGCCCCGGCAGTGCCGGACGGTCGCGGTCCCGGTCGAAGGAGCGCTCGCGCGGCAGACGCGCGATGCGCGGCACGAACGGAAAGCTGGGCTCCGGGGAGCCGAGGTCGTCGGACTCGCCGATCAGGGCGCGGGCCTCGTCGTCGACGGCCTGCACCAGGCGCCGCGGCGGGTCGTACGTCCAGCTCGCCGAGTGGGGTTCGCCCGCGACCAGGTAGACCAGCAGGACCTCCCAGGTGCCGTCGTCGCGGCGCCAGGAGTCCCACTGGGCGGTGTCCTTCTCGGCGCCGCGCAGCAGCAGCCGTTCCTGGACGGTCTCGCCGAGCGGCGGACCGGAGTTCTCGCCGGGGCGGCGGACGGGGGTCTTGCGGGCGCGCTCGGCCATGAAGGCGCGCTCGGCGAGCACGGGGCCCTCGAAGCGCCGTACCCGGTCGACGGGGATGCCGGCGAGCTGGGCGACCTCTTCCGCGGTCGCGCCCGCTCGTATCCGGGCCTGGATGTCGCGGGGGCGGAGATGGCTCTCCACCTCGATCTCGATCTGGCCGAGGCGGGGACGGTCGCCGCGTACGGCGGCGCGGAGCCGTTCGTCGATCGGAAGCGTGTACTCCGTGCTGTCCGCAGCCTTGAGCACCAGCCGTGTGCCGTCATTGGAGACGGCCACGACACGCAGTTCGGGCATGGGGACCTCCCGGGTGGTGCCTGCCGACGTCACGTGCGTCGCTGCTTCCGCTAGTCGAGTGTGGCCTGCCCGGGTGCAGCCTGCCACAACCTTGCCGAGTTGCCCGGCGTGTCGGGCACGGGCCCTGGAACGCCGTTATGGCACGGTTACCTGCTTGCAACGCTAAGTGACCAACACCGTCACCCTGTGCAATCAGCCCCCTCCTGGCGGTCCAGCATGGTCCCGGACACCCCGAAGGGAGGCCGGGCCCAGGGCTCATAACGGTACTCCATTCGGGCCACGTGCGTGGATGGGCGCGCCGCCCGAGTTCTGGCCGGAGGCGGTACTCGGCCGCCCCCGTCCGGCTTCCTCGATCATGCCCGTGGTGAACTTCACTTAATCGCCGCAAACGGAACTATCGCTTTCGTCCGTACGTCCCTTTCTCGTGCGTTCGGCCGGTCATCTACGAAGGGTGCGGCCCTGCGCGAAAGATGCGGGTGTGTACGGAAAGGGCAGGCAAGGTCCGGTCATGCGTGAAAGGTCCGACGGTGACGGTGTGCCGAGCATCGGCGAGGAGGTGAGGAGAAGGCGGTTCGACCTGAGCGTCGCCCAGGTCGCGGGCAGCGCCCTGGCGGCGGTGGTGGCCGCGAAGCTCGCCTCGTACTTCGGCGTCTACGGCACGATCCTGGGGGCCGGTGTCGTCAGCGTCCTGGCCACTTGCGGCGGTTCGGTCCTCCAGCACTTCTTCCGGCGTACCGGCGAGCAGCTCCGCGGGGTGGGCGCCGCCCCGGGCGCCTTCCCGGCTGCCTTCCCGGCTGCCTCCCCGGGGACCCGCCCGACCGCTTCCCCGGCCGGCTCTCCCGTGCCGGTCACGGCGGCCGCCCCCGCCGGGCGTATCCCGCCGCCGGTGGGTGAGTTCGGTGAGGGGACCGTCTACCGGGCCCGGATCAAGAGCTGGAAGCGGCCCGTGGTCGCAGCCGCCCTCGTCTTCGGGGTCACCATGGCCGGAATCACCTCCTACGAGCTGGTGTCGGGCGACAGCTTCAGCGGCGGCAGGGGTACGACCGTCGGCTATGCCGTGACCGGCCATCGCTCGCCCTCCGTGACCCCGGACGAACACGCGCCCACCTCCTCGCCCTCCCGCACACCCGGGAGCGGGGAAGGGACTTCGCCGGACGGAGCCGCCCCCGGCCGCCCCGACCACGGCACCGGGGCGAGCCCGACGCCCACACCCGAGGCCACGGGTGACAGTGGCGACAGCGGAGGCGACACCACGGGGACCGCCGGCACCGACGGCGCCGGGGAGGGCAGGCCCTCCGACTCCGGCACCACGGCCCCGGCCCCCGGCGCGAGCGCTACGGCCCCAGCACCCTCCGCAAGTAGTCGTTCTGGAACAGCCGCTGGGGATCCAGCCGGTCCCGCAGCGCCGTGAACTCCCCGAAGCGCGGGTGGACCGCGGCGAGTTGGCCGGCGTCCCTGGTGTGGAGCTTGCCCCAGTGCGGCCGGCCCTCGTACGCGGTGAAGATGCTTTCCGCGGCCGTGAAGTACCGCTGGTAGGGGGTGCCCCGGAACATGTGGACCGCGATGTACCCGCTGTCCCGTCCCGAGGCGGTGGACAGGGTGATGTCGTCGGCGGGCGCGGTGCGCACCTCCACCGGGAAGCTCACCCGCAGTCCGGAGCGGTCGACCATCGCCTTCAGCTCGCGCAGCGCGTCGGCCAGGGCCTCGCGCGGCACGGCGTACTCCATCTCCACGAAACGCACCCGGCGCGGCGAGGTGAAGACCTTGTAGGCGATGTCGGTGTACGTCCGCGCGGACAGCGCGCGGCTGGAGACCCGGGCGATCGACGGAATGGTGGCGGGCGCCGCGCGACCGACCCAGTTGGCCACCTGGAAGACACCGTTGGAGAGGAACTCGTCCTCGAACCAGCCGGCCACCCGCCCCACCGGCTGCTCGGGGCCGGCGCTGCGGTTGTTGCGCTTGGTGTTGGTGCTGCCGGTGTGCGGGAACCAGTAGAACTCGAAGTGCTCGTTCTCCGCCCAGAGTTGGTCGAACTCCGCGAGCACCCGATCCAGGCTCATCGGTTCCTCGCGGGCGGTGAGCAGGAAGAGCGGCTCCACCGCGAACGTGAGGGCCGTGACGATCCCCAGCGCGCCCAGGCCGACGCGGGCGGCGGCGAAGACCTCCGGGTTCTCCGTCGCGGAGCAGGTGAGCACCGAGCCGTCCGCGGTGACCAGTTCAAGGCCCTTGATCTGGGCGGCGATCGACGCGGAATCGCGGCCCGTGCCATGGGTGCCGGTGCTGGTCGCCCCGGACACCGTCTGCTCCATGATGTCGCCCATGTTGGTGAGCGAGAGGCCCTCCCGCGCGAGAGCGACGTTGAGCCGCTTGAGCGGAGTGCCGGCCTCGACCGTGACCGTCATGGCCTCACGGTCGATCCCGCGTATGCCGGTCAGCAACCGCGGGCGGATCATCACGCCGTCCGTCGCGGCGATGCTCGTGAAGGAGTGGCCGGTGCCGACGGCCTTGACCCGCAGTCCGTCCTCGGCGGCCCTCCGCACGGCGGCGGCGACGTCCGCCACCGTGGCCGGAGTGACCTCCCGCCCGGGACGCGCGGCGACGTTGCCGCCCCAGTTACGCCATGTGCCGTTCTTCGCGCTCGTCGTGCTGCTCAACGAAGCCTCCCCGACGCGGAGCCGGCCTGCTGAGCCGGCGGTACCCGAGGAAACCGACCGCCACCGCGACGGCCCCGGACACCGCCGGAACCCCGTACCCGGCCCGCGCCCCGGCCGCGTCGATCACCCAGCCGGCCACCGAGGAGCCCAGCGCCACCCCGACCGCGAGCCCGGTGCTCACCCAGGTCATGCCCTCGGTCAGGTGCGAGCGTGGTACGTGCTCTTCGACGAGGGCCATCGTCGTGATCATTGTGGGAGCGACGGACAGGCCCGCAACGAACAGCGCCACGGCCAGAAACGGCAGGTTTCCGACCAGTAGGAGGGGGATCATACTCACGGCCATCGTGCAGATGCCCAGCAGCCAGCGGCGGGCGGGCGGTCCCGCGAAGCGCAGCAGGCCGAAGACGACGCCCGCCGTGCAGGAGCCCGCCGCGTACAGGGCGAGCACGACGCTCGCGGCGCTCTTGTGCCCCTGCTGCTCGGCGAAGGCGACGGTGACCACGTCGATCGCCCCGAAGATCGTCCCGGTCGCCACGAAGGTCGACACGAGCACCTGGAGCCCGCGCGCACGCAGGGCGGAACCGCCGACGTGGTGCTCGCGCGGGTGCGGCGCGGGCTCGGTGGCGCGCTGGGCGGTCAGCCAGAACACGCCCACCGCCAGGAAGCAGGAGGCCAGCAGCGGCCCCGCCTCCGGGAACCAGACCGTGGACAGCCCGATGGAGACGATCGGCCCGAAGATGAAGCAGGCCTCGTCCACCACCGACTCGAACGAGTAGGCGGTGTGCAGCTGTGGTGTCCCCCGGTACAGGGCCGCCCAGCGCGCGCGGACCATCGCGCCCAGGCTGGGCACGGAGCCGATCCCGGCCGCGCAGACGAACAGCACCCAGTCCGGCCACCGGAAGTGCGCCGCGCACAGCAGGACCGCCGAGGCGGTCAGCGCGACGAGCGTCGCGGGGCGCAGCACCCGGCGCTGCCCGTGCCGGTCCACCAGCCGGGATATCTGCGGGCCCAGGACCGCGGCGGCCAGCGCGATGGTGGCCGACAGCGCGCCCGCGAGTCCGTAGCGCCCGGTGAGCTGGGAGATCATCGTGACCACGCCGATGCCCATCATCGCCAGCGGCAGCCGGCCGAGGAACCCCGCGGCGGAGAAGCCCTTGGAGCCTGGAGCGGCGAACAGGGCACGGTACGGGCTGGGCACAGGGTCTCCGCGAATCCGGTAAGGCGTGAAGGAAGCTGATACAGCTTACGGACCGGGCGCCCCCGGCGCACCACCCCCTCCGGACTTCCGGAGACTTCTCCCCACAGGCACCCGCGCAACCTCCCGCACCGGACTCCCGCGCGCCGCTGCCTCCGGACTCAGGCCCACGTCCCACTCCGGACCCTCGCGCCCCTGCGGGCCGGGAGCCCGCCCGTCGGTCCGGAGTGGCAGGATCGAGGCATGCCTGACGTGCTCGACGCCACCCCGTACGACGCCCTGCTCCTGCTCTCGTTCGGCGGCCCCGAGGGGCCGGACGACGTGATCCCGTTCCTGGAGAACGTGACGCGCGGGCGAGGCATCCCCACCGAGCGCCTGAAGGAAGTGGGCGAACACTACTTCCGGTTCGGCGGGGTCAGCCCGATCAACGCCCAGAACCGCGCCCTGCTCGACGCCCTGCGCAAGGACTTCGCCGACCACGGCCTCGATCTGCCGGTCTACTGGGGCAACCGCAACTGGGCCCCCTACCTGACGGACACCCTGCGGGACATGGTCGGCGACGGCCGCCGCCGCATCCTGGTCCTGGCCACCAGCGCCTACGCCTCCTACTCCGGCTGCCGCCAGTACCGCGAGAACCTCGCGGACTCCCTCGCCGCCCTGGAGGCCGAGGGCCTGGACCTGCCGAAGGTCGACAAGCTGCGGCACTACTTCAACCACCCCGGCTTCCTCCAGCCCATGATCGACGGCGTGCTCGAATCGCTCGCCGGCCTTCCCGAGGACGTCCGCGACGGCGCGCACATCGCCTTCTGCACCCACTCGATCCCGGTCTCCGCCGCGGACACCTCCGGCCCGGTCGCGGGCCACGGCGACGGCGGGGCGTACGTCCGCCAGCACCTGGACGTGGCGCAACTGATCGCCGACGAGGTCCGCGAGCGCACCGGCGTCGACCACCCCTGGCAGCTCGTCTACCAGTCGCGCTCCGGTGCCCCGCACATCCCGTGGCTGGAGCCCGACATCTGCGACCACCTCGAGGAGCGGCACGCCGCCGGGGCCCCGGCCGTGGTCATGGCGCCCATCGGCTTCGTCTCCGACCACATGGAGGTCATGTACGACCTCGACACCGAGGCCACGGCCAAGGCCGCGGAACTGGGCCTTCCGGTGGGCCGCTCCGCCACCGTGGGCGCCGACCCGCGGTTCGCCGCCGCCATCCGCGACCTGATCATGGAGCGGGCCGCCACCGAGCGCGGACAGCGGGTCACGCCGTGCGCCCTGGGCGCGCTCGGCGCGAACCACAACCTGTGCCCGGTGGGCTGCTGCCCGGCCCGTACGCCCCGGCCGGCCGCCGCGGGCGCCGACAGTCTTTACGCGTGAGGAGCCCCGTGACCGACACCCTGCCCGCGGAACTGCTGCAAGTCGCCCGCCAGGCGGCGGCACGCGCCGGAGAGCTGCTGAAGGACGGCCGCCCGGCCGATCTGACGGTGGCCGCCACCAAGTCCAGCCCGATCGACGTCGTCACCGAGATGGACATCGCCGCCGAGAAGCTGATCACCGGCCTGATCGCCGACCGTCGCCCCGACGACGGCGTCCTCGGCGAGGAGGGCGCCTCCGTCGAGGGCACGAGCGGTGTCCGCTGGGTGATCGACCCGCTCGACGGCACCGTGAACTACCTGTACGGGCTGCCGACCTGGGCCGTCTCCATCGCCGCCGAGCAGGACGGCGAGGCGCTGGTCGGGGTCGTGGTCGCCCCGATGCGCGGCGAGGCCTTCCACGCCGTGCGTGGTCGCGGCGCCTGGGCCACCGGAGCCTGGGCCGGCGAGCGCAAGCTGTCCTGCCGCGCCGCGCCGCCCCTGGACCAGGCGTTGATCGCCACCGGCTTCAACTACGTCGCCGAGGTCCGCGCCCACCAGGCCGACGTGGCCCGCCGGCTGATCCCGCTGCTGCGCGACATCCGCCGCAGCGGTTCCGCCGCGGTGGACCTGTGCGACCTGGCGCTGGGCCGCCTGGACGGCTTCTACGAGCGCGGTCTGAACGCGTGGGACTACGCCGCGGGCGACCTGATCGCCCGGGAGGCGGGCGCCGTGTCCGGTGGCCGCCCCGGAGAGCGCCCGTCCCGCGACCTGACGGTAGCGGCCGTCCCCGGCGTCTTCGAGCCCCTCCAGAGCCTCCTGGAGGACCTCGGCGCCTGGCACGACTGAGGGCACGGCAGGAGCACAGCCCGAGGGTGAGGGCCCACCCACCCCCACTGGTCCCACGCGCCGGCCGCGAGGGAGCCGAAGGGCGCGCCGGTTTGGAGGGGGCATGGGGGTCCCCCCTGCTCCTTAGGAGCTTGGGGGAGCGCGGAGGCGCGCAGCGTCGAGCACGATCGGCCCCTCCACACCGGCTGAAAGCGCCCGCAGGCGACCGAGCCATCAGCACAGCGGGACCCCGGCGCTGGATTCGCCGGGGTCCCGCTGTGCGCGTGCAGGCTGGTCAGACGCCAGACACGCCGACCTCCACACCGTGTTCGGCGGCGAGGCGGCGCAGGTCGTCGAGTTCGGCCAGCTCGACCTCGACGAGGAAGTCGTCGCCCTCGTCACGAGCCCGGGTCAGATCGGACTCGGTCGCCTTTATGCGCTGCAGAAGTCCTGCGGTGAATGCGTCCATGCTTGCGCCCCCTCGTCCTGGGTCGGTGGGTCGGTGGCACGGGGGTGTGCCGTTCGAAAGGGGCGATCACGTCTCAGCAAGTGCCCGGCGCTGCCCGACCGGGCGGCGACGGCGCTGGACACCCACACCCACTCTGCGGAAGCGGATCGCGGAGTACCGCATGGTGCTGCGGCACATGCAGAGCGTGATCGCGGGGTGTAAACCCGTCCTCCCCCGACTCCTCGCGACGGAAACCTCGGCCGGACAAGAAAATTCGGGATTCACGGACGCTTCGCCCATCGCTTGCCTGCCGTGCACCGTCCGCTACCACGGCTTACCGCCGACTTACGGCCGAAAAGGGCAGGATGGAAACACACGAACGAAGACCCCTGCCGGCGTGCGCCCTGAGCGGCGCTACGCGGGTGGACACAGGAAGGACATGCGACGTGCGCGTACTCGTCGTCGAGGACGAGCAACTGCTCGCCGATGCGGTGGCCACCGGACTGCGCCGGGAGGCCATGGCCGTCGACGTCGTGTACGACGGTGCGGCCGCCCTGGAGCGCATCGGCGTCAACGACTACGACGTGGTCGTCCTCGACCGCGACCTCCCGCTGGTGCACGGCGACGACGTCTGCCGCAAGATCGTCGAACTGGGCATGCCCACGCGCGTGCTGATGCTCACCGCCTCCGGCGACGTCAGCGACCGTGTCGAGGGCCTGGAGATCGGCGCCGACGACTATCTCCCCAAGCCCTTCGCGTTCAGCGAGCTGACGGCACGCGTGCGTGCCCTGGGCCGGCGCACCAGCGTGCCCCTGCCGCCCGTCCTGGAGCGCGCCGGGATCAAGCTCGACCCCAACCGCCGCGAGGTCTTCCGCGACGGCAGGGAGGTCCAGCTCGCGCCGAAGGAGTTCGCGGTCCTCGAGGTCCTGATGCGCAGCGAGGGCGCCGTGGTCTCCGCGGAGCAGCTCTTGGAGAAGGCCTGGGACGAGAACACCGACCCGTTCACCAACGTCGTGCGCGTCACGGTGATGACGCTGCGGCGCAAGCTCGGCGAGCCCCCGGTGATCGTCACCGTGCCCGGCTCCGGCTACCGGATCTGAGCCGCCGTGGCCGCGACCCCGGCGCCGCCCCAGGCGCCCCCGAAACCCACCTGGGACCCCAGAAGGCCGGAGCCCGCCTTCCCGTGGCTGCGCCCGACCATCCGGATAAGGCTGACGCTGCTGTACGGCGGCATGTTCTTGATCGCCGGCATCCTGCTGCTGTCGATCATCTACCTGCTCGCCGCGCAGGCCCTGCGCACCGGCAACCAACCGCTGTTCAAGATCGTCGACTTCAACGCCCTGAGGGTCACCAGCACCGACTGTCCGGGCGTCGACAACGGCAACCTGTCGCTGTCGGAGTTCAACGCCGCGATCAGCGCCTGCATCGATCACCAGCGCCAGGCCGCCCTGGACAGCCTGCTCAGCCGCTCGCTGCTCGCCCTGCTCGGCCTCGCCGTGATCGCCTTCGCGTTCGGCTACGCGATGGCCGGCCGTGTGCTGTCCCCGCTCGGCCGGATCACCCGCACCGCCCGCGCGGTGGCCGGCTCCGACCTGTCCCGGCGGATCGAGCTGGACGGCCCGGACGACGAGCTGAAGGAACTCGCGGACACCTTCGACGACATGCTGGAGCGGCTGCAGCGGGCCTTCACCGCCCAGCAGCGCTTCGTCGGCAACGCCTCGCACGAGCTGCGCACGCCGCTCGCGATCAACCGCACGCTGCTGGAGGTGCAGCTCTCCGACCCGCACGCGCCGATGGAGCTCCAGCAGCTCGGCAAGACCCTGCTGGCCACCAACGAGCGCAGCGAACAGCTCGTCGAGGGCCTGCTGCTGCTCGCCCGCAGCGACAACCAGATCGTCGAGCGCAAGCCGGTGGACCTCGCCGAGGTCGCCTCGCAGGCCATCGACCAGGTGCGCGGGGAGGCGGAGGCCAAGGGGGTCGTGATCCGCGGCGAGCGCAAGCCGGCGGTGGTCCAGGGCAACGGCGTGCTGCTGGAGCGGATCGCCCTGAACCTGGTGCAGAACGCGGTGCGGTACAACGTGGCCAATGAGGAGGTGCAGCGCGAAGCGCTTCCCAACAAGGGTGGTGGCGGGAGACGGGAGGGCGGGTGGGTGGAGGTCACCACGGACGTCCAGCACGGTCAGGCGATCCTCGTCGTCACCAACACCGGCCCGGTCGTCCCGGCCTACGAGATCGACAACCTCTTCGAGCCCTTCCGGCGGCTGCGCACCGAGCGCACCGGCAGCGACAAGGGCGTCGGCCTCGGTCTGTCCATCGCCCGTTCCGTGGCGAGGGCTCACGGCGGCCACATTTCGGCCCAGCCGCGTGAGGGGGGTGGGCTGGTGATGCGAGTGATGCTGCCGATCTGAGATCATTGCGCCGACACACGGGGATGTTCGCTTTGCGCGGAAATTCCCGGGGCCGTTCCCGGCTTCACCGTGTGTGATCGATCACATGGGCGGTTTTCCGGCCATCTACTCTGCGTGGTCATGTGAACCCCCAAAATGCCGGAAAAATACCGGTTTTCAGGGGGCATGATCACGGGAAGTACACGGTGGGACCGCTTTGGAGCGGGGCATCCGGACCGTGTACGGTCCCGATCGCCATCCAAGCCGATCACTCTTGAGGAGTGCGGTTGGGTGTCGATTGAGTAACAGACCTTGATGTGAGGCAAAATCTCCGCCTCAGGTCGGGCACAAGTCCGGCCTCTCACGCGTTACGTGCGCTGGAGACACCGCATACACCCAGAGGGGGAGAGCGACATGGCAACCGATTACGACACCCCACGCAAGACCGACGACGACGTTGACTCGGACAGCCTGGAAGAGCTGAAGGCCAGGCGGAACGACAAGTCCACCTCGGCCGTCGACGTCGACGAGTTCGAGGCCGCAGAAGGCCTGGAACTGCCCGGCGCGGACCTCTCGAACGAGGAGCTGGCCGTCCGGGTGCTGCCCAAGCAGCAGGACGAGTTCACCTGCATGAGCTGCTTCCTGGTGCACCACCGCAGCCAGCTGGCCCGGGAGAAGAACGGTCAGCCGATCTGCCGCGACTGCGACTGAGGCAGGGTCGGCCGTGACTGGCTCGACCCCTCCTTGGAAGCGCCGCATCCCCCGCGGGGGAGCGGACCCGGGGCCGCCCGACGGCCCCAACGGCGCGCGTGACGACGAGCGAGGGCCGTCCCGTACAACCGATCCGGACGGATCGGCGGGATCGCCCGCGCTCGCATCGGTCTCGGGGCGCGGTGACCCCGCCGACCCGGCGGGCGGATCCGCGCCCGCAGTCCGGCGGCAGGCCGCGGCGTTCCGGCACCACGCCCGCACGGTCGGGAGAGTGGCCAGGAGCGGCGCACGCGTGAGCAGTGGCCGCGCCAGGGCGGCCCTCTCGTACCTCACCGACCGCGTCATCGACACGGCCCCGCGGATTCCCGTGAGGGACCTCGGCGCGCTCCGCCGGCAGTTCCCGGGCCTCGGACCCGAACAGCTCGCGGACAAGCTCGTGGCGGGCGCGGCGCACGCCTCCTCCACGGTCGGAGCGGGCGTCGGCGCGGCGGCGATGCTGCCGGTACCGCCCGCGATGCCGACCCAGCTGGCCGCGGAGGTCACCGGAGTCGCGGCGATCGAACTCAAGCTGATCGCGGAACTCCACGAGGTGTACGGGGCGCGGCCCCCCGGAAATCTGAAGGCCCGCAGTACCGCGTATCTGGCCGCCTGGTCGCAGGAGCGCAAGATCGACGTGCGGAATCCGACGACGATCGACATCGCCCTCGGGGGCCGGGTGAAGCGCCGGCTGCGCCGGCAGATCATGAAGCGGACGGCGCGGGGCCTGCCCAAGCTGACGCCCTTCATGGTGGGCGCCGCGGCCGGAGCCGTGATGAACCGGCGCGAGACCAGACGGCTCGCCGCCCGCATCCGCTCGGACCTGCGCAAGGTCCAGGTCCCATGGGGCGAACTGCCCCCGCTGCCGCCCCTGGAGGCGGCCGGGCACCCACTGCGGCTCCAGGACACCGACGACGACCCGGACGGCTCCGGTACCACCGACGGTCCCGACGCCACCGGCGGCTTCGGGAAGCTTGAGAGCTGACCCGGTCGCGCCCGAGGTCACCCGTACGAAGCCGCGCGGCCCCGGCGCCCCCTGGACGGTGTTACGGGCGTTACGCGGCCTCGGCCTCCGCGGCGGCCCGCGCCGCACGCAGCGCCTCGGCCAGCCGCTCCGGCTCCCGCGTCGACAGGTACAGGTAGGGCGTGGGGTCCTCGGGGTCGGTGACGATCACCCGCAGCGCCCCGGGGATGTACGCGCGCAGCAGCAGGAAGGCGCGGGTGTCGGCCTTGTGGGTGCGCCAGGCGCGCGCCTCCTCCGCGTCCAGCACCTCCGTCTCGCCGAGCGCCGTGACCGGGATCTTCGCCTCGCCCGCGATCAGCAGTCCGCCCACGACCCGGATCCGCGGCGAGCCGTAGGAGCTCGCCACGACCGCCGACGCCGCGGTGCCGCCGACCAGGCCGCCCAGCATCGGCAGGGTGCCGAAGGGAAGCAGGACCAGGGCGCAGGAGATGCCCATCAGAAGGCTGATCAGCCACCAGGAACGGGGCGCGGTGAGGCGTTCTTCGTAGGGCTGGGCGGAGAGCTGCATGAACCAAGCTTGGCACGGTGACGGGCCCGCGCCGACGCGCGGGTAAGGTCTGCGCCTGTGAGTGGTAGTTCCGCAGCTCTTCAGCCCCCGCCCGACGCCGTGGCCCCGGTCCGGCACCCCGACGCCCCCGCGCCCGGCGAACTCCTCGGCTCGCATTACGCAGAGTGCTTCGGCTGTGGCGAGGAGCAGCCGCACGGGCTGCACCTCCAGGCCCGGGCCGGGGAGGGCGTCGCGATCACCGCCGAGTTCACCGTGCAGCCCGCCCACCAGGGCGCGCCCGGCCTCGCCCACGGCGGGGTCCTCGCGACCGCCCTCGACGAGGCCCTCGGCTCGCTGAACTGGCTGCTGCGGACGATCGCCGTGACCGGGCGGCTGGAGACGGACTACGTGCGCCCGGTGCCGGTCGGCACCGTCCTGCACCTGGAGGCCGAGGTCACCGCCGTGGCCGGGCGGAAGATCTACTCCAGGGCCACCGGACGTGTCGGCGGCCCCGACGGGCCGGTCGCCGTCCGCGCCGAGGCCCTGTTCGTCGAGGTCAAGGTCGACCACTTCGTCGACCACGGCCGCGAGCAGGAGATCCAGGCCGTCATGAACGACCCCGACCAGGTCCGGCGCGTCCGCGCCTTCGAGGTGAACCCGTGAGCCGTGAGCCCCTGAACGTGCTGATCCGGCGTGTCGACGCCGACGTACCGCTTCCGGCGTACGCGCATCCCGGTGACGCGGGCGCCGATCTGCGCACGACCGTGGCGTGCGAACTGGCACCGGGGGAGCGGGCCGTACTGCCCACCGGAGTGTCTGTCGCGCTCCCGGAGGGGTACGCGGCCTTCGTGCACCCGCGATCCGGACTCGCCGCCCGCTGCGGTGTCGCCCTCGTGAATGCCCCGGGGACGGTTGATGCCGGGTACCGTGGGGAGATCAAGGTGATCGTGGTGAATCTCGACCCGCGCGAGTCCGTGCGGTTCGAGCGCTTCGACCGGATTGCCCAACTGGTCGTCCAGCAGGTCGAGAGGGTCCGCTTCCAGGAGGTGGCGGAGCTTCCCGGCTCGGCGCGGGCCGAGGGGGGCTTCGGGTCCACCGGCGGCCACGCCGCCGTGGACGGTGCGAGCGGCACGAACGGCCGGGCCGCCATGGGCGGGCCGGCGGGTGGGAATCGATACGCTTCGGTCGTATCCGACCGGGAAGGACAGTGACGTGTTCGGACGTCGCAACAAGAAGGGTGCCGCCGAGGACGCGGCCGGCGAGGCCGAGCAGGTCGTCGACAGCGTCGACACCGAGGCGGACGTGGACGTGAAGGGTGAGCGCGAGCGCTTGCGGCTCGAGCCCGGACCGCGGCCCGACGGGCCCTGGGACGGCTCCGAGGTGCGCGAGCCGGCCGAGGGCCGCGTGGACCTCGGCGGGATGTTCGTACCGGGTGTCGAGGGCATGGAGCTGCGGGTCGAGGTCGCGGGCGACGCGATCGTCGCGGCGACCGTCGTCCTGCACGACAGCGCCATCCAGTTGCAGGCCTTCGCCGCGCCCAAGCGCGAGGGCATCTGGGGCGAGGTGCGCGAGGAGATCGGCAGCGGCATCACCCAGCAGGGCGGCATCATCGACGAGGTCGAGGGGCCGCTGGGCTGGGAGCTGCGCGCGCAGGTGCCGGTGCAGCTGCCGGACGGCACGGGCGGCTACCAGGTCGTGCGGTTCGTCGGCGTCGACGGTCCCCGCTGGTTCCTGCGCGGGGTGATCTCCGGGCAGGGCGCGGTGCAGCCGCAGGCGGCCGGACTGCTCGAGCAGATCTTCCGGGACACGGTCGTGGTCCGCGGCGAGGGCCCGATGGCGCCCCGCGACCCGATCGTCCTCAAGCTGCCGAACGACGCGCAGATGGTGCCCGAGGGCGTCCAGCAGGACGAGGGCCAGTCGCGCTTCTCCGGCGGGATGGGCCAGCTCCAGCGCGGACCGGAGATCACCGAGGTCCGCTGACCGCGGTCAGCCGGACACGGTCCTCTCATCGACAGGACCCAGGGCCGTACCTCCGCGGTGCGGCCCTCCGCCGTGCGCGGACTCTGCCGCGGCTCCGGCCGGAAACCTTCGCGGACGTCCGTTCGTCTGGATATTGAACGGACGGGCGCGGCTGGTGATACTGGCGCCCGGTCCACGGGGGCGTGAACGGGGAGGGCACATGAGCCAGGTGATCACCGAGACCATGGTGCGCGTGGAGGACGTCCACAAGTCCTACGGACAGGGCGAGGCCGCCGTGCACGCCCTGCGCGGAGTCTCCTTCGAGGTCCCGCGGGGCGAACTGGTCGCACTCAAGGGCCGCTCGGGCTCCGGCAAGACCACGCTGCTGAACATCGTCGGCGGGCTCGACGAGCCGGACCGGGGACGGGTCCACGTCGACGGCCGCGACCTGTCCGAACTCGGCGAGGAGGGCCTCCTCGCCCTGCGCCGGGACCACGTCGGGTTCGTCTTCCAGTCCTTCGGGCTCATCCCGATCCTCACCGCCGCGGAGAACGTGGGCGTGCCGATGCGGCTGCGCCGCGCCGATCCGCGCGTCCGGGAGGAGCGCGTCGAGCTGCTGCTGTCCCTGGTCGGCCTCGCCGACCACGCCCGGCAGCGGCCCGGTGAGCTGTCCGGCGGCCAGCAGCAGCGCGTGGCCATCGCCCGCGCCCTCGCCAACGAGCCGGCGCTCCTGATAGCCGACGAGCCGACCGGCCAGCTCGATGCGGAGACCGGCCACGCCGTGATGGAGCTGCTGCGCGCCGTCGTCCGCAGCGAGCAGGTCACCGCACTGGTCGCCACCCACGACGCCACACTGCTGGACCTCGCCGACCGGGTGCTGGAGCTGCGCGACGGCAAGATCGTCGAATCGTGACGCCCTGAAGGCCTGACGGCCTGATGCTCTGACGCCCTGAGGCCGTATGGCCGTGACGTCGTATCCCCGTGGCGCCCTCCCGTCCCGACCCCACGCACGTCGGGGTCGTGTCCGTCAGGGTTGTGTCAAAGACGGCCATCCGCCCCCGCGCGACCCCTTATGTCGCGATTATCGGCCGTAAGGTCGACGCGGCATACGGAGCCGTGACGGGAAGACAATGGGGCCATGGGACGCGGCAAGCTTCGGATCTATCTCGGTGCGGCACCGGGCGTCGGCAAGACGTACGCGATGCTCTCCGAGGCACACCGCCGGGTGGAGCGGGGCACCGACTGCGTCGTGGCGTTCGTCGAGCACCACGACCGGCTGCGCACCGAGGTGATGCTGCACGGTCTCGAGCAGGTCCCCCGCAAGGCACTGGAGTACCGCGGGAGCACGTTCACCGAGATGGACGTCGACGCCGTGCTGCGCCGCGCCCCGGCCGTCGCCCTGGTGGACGAACTCGCCCACACCAACATCCCAGGCTCCCGCAACGCCAAGCGCTGGCAGGACGTGGAGGAGCTGCTGGCGGCCGGTGTCGACGTCATCTCCACGGTCAACATCCAGCACCTGGAGTCCCTCGGCGACGTGGTCGAGTCGATCACGGGCGTACGGCAGCGGGAGACCGTCCCCGACGAGGTGGTGCGGCGGGCCGACCAGATCGAGCTGGTCGACATGTCGCCCGAGGCCCTCCGCCGCCGGATGGCCCACGGCAACATCTACAAGTCGGACAAGGTCGACGCCGCCCTGTCCAACTACTTCCGGCCCGGCAACCTCACCGCGCTGCGCGAGCTGGCCCTGCTGTGGGTGGCCGACCGGGTCGACGAGTACCTCCAGCGCTACCGGAGCGAGCACCAGGTCTCCAGGATCTGGGGCTCGCGCGAGCGGATCGTCGTCGGCCTGACCGGCGGTCCCGAGGGGCGCACGCTGATCCGCCGGGCGGCCCGGCTGGCCGAGAAGGGCGCCGGAGGGGAGGTCATGGCCGTCTACATCGCCCGCAGCGACGGACTGACCTCCGCCTCCCCGAAGGAGCTGGCCGTCCAGCGCACCCTCGTGGAGGACCTGGGCGGCACCTTCCACCATGTCGTCGGCGACGACATACCGGCCGCGCTGCTCGACTTCGCCCGCGGGGTCAACGCCACCCAGATCGTGCTGGGCTCCTCGCGCCGCAAGACCTGGCAGTACATCTTCGGACCGGGCGTGGGCGCCACGGTGGCCCGCGAGTCGGGCCCCGACCTCGACGTGCACATCGTCACCCACGGACAGGTCGCCAAGGGGCGCGGACTGCCGGTGGCCCGCGGTGCCCGGCTCGGACGGGCCCGGATCGTCTGGGGCTGGACGGTCGCGGTCGCCGGCCCGGTGATCCTCGCGCTGCTGCTGAACACCGTGGACCTCGGCCTCGCCAACGACATGCTGCTGTTCCTCGCCCTGACGGTGGCCGCGGCCCTGCTGGGCGGGCTGCTGCCGGCGCTCGCCTCGGCGGCCGTCGGATCGCTGCTGCTGAACTACTACTACACACCGCCCCTGCACCGGCTCACCATCGCCGACCCCAAGAACATCGTGGCCATCGCGATCTTCGTCGGGATCGCCGTGTCCGTGGCCTCCGTGGTGGACCTCGCGGCCCGCCGCACCCACCAGGCCGCCCGGTTGCGCGCCGAGGCGGAGATACTGTCCTTCCTCGCGGGCAGCGTGCTGCGCGGGGAGACCAGCCTTGAGGCGCTGCTGGAGCGGGTCCGCGAGACCTTCGGCATGGAGTCGGTGGCCCTCCTGGAGCGGCAGAGCGAGGTGGACCCCTGGACGTGCGCCGGCCGTGTGGGCACGGGCGGGCCGCTCCAGCGCCCCGAGGACGCGGCCGTGGACATGCCCGTCAGCGACCACATGGCGCTGGCGCTGACCGGACGGGTGCTGCCCGCCTCCGACCGCCGCGTGCTGGCCGCCTTCGCCGCCCAGGCCGCCGTCGTCCTGGAACGCCGGCGCCTCCAGGAGGAGGCCGACCAGGCCCGCGCCCTCGCGGAGGGCAACCGCATCCGCACCGCGCTGCTCGCCGCCGTCAGCCACGATCTGCGCACCCCGCTCGCCGGGATCAAGGCGGCCGTCTCCTCGCTCAGGTCCGAGGACGTCGAGTGGTCCGAGGAGGACCGCGCGGAACTGCTCCAGGGCATCGAGGAGGGCGCCGACCGGCTCGACCACCTCGTGGGCAACCTGCTCGACATGTCCCGCCTCCAGACCGGCACCGTCACTCCGCTGATCCGCGAGATCGACCTCGACGAGGTGGTGCCGATGGCGCTGGGCGGGGTGCCCGAGGACAGCGTGCACCTGGACATCCCGGAGTACCTGCCGATGGTCGCCGTCGACCCCGGGCTGCTGGAGCGCGCGGTCGCCAACCTGGTGGAGAACGCCGTGAAGTACAGTCCGGCGGACGAGCAGGTGGTGGTGTCCGCCAGCGCCATGGCCGACCGGGTCGAGGTCCGGGTCGTCGACCGCGGACCGGGCGTCCCCGACGAGGCCAAGGACCGTATCTTCGAGCCGTTCCAGCGGCACGGCGACGCCCCGCGCGGAGCCGGCGTGGGCCTCGGCCTCGCCGTGGCACGCGGCTTCGCCGAGGCCATGAGCGGCACGCTCGACGCCGAGGACACGCCCGGTGGCGGTCTGACGATGGTCCTCACCCTGCGGGCCGCGGAAAGCCTTCGCGGCCCCGTACGACTCGCCGAACCAGAAAGGCAAACCACATGACGCGGGTGCTGGTGGTCGACGACGAGCCACAGATCGTGCGGGCCCTCGTGATCAACCTCAAGGCACGCAAGTACGAGGTCGACGCCGCCTCCGACGGCAGGAGCGCCCTCGACCTCGCCGCCTCCCGCCACCCCGACGTGGTCGTGCTCGACCTGGGTCTGCCCGACATGGACGGCGTCGAGGTGATCAGGGGCCTGCGTGGCTGGACCCGGGTTCCCATCCTGGTGCTGTCCGCCCGGCACTCCTCCGACGAGAAGGTCCAGGCGCTGGACGCGGGCGCCGACGACTACGTCACCAAGCCGTTCGGCATGGACGAGCTGCTGGCCCGGCTGCGGGCCGCCGTCCGCCGCGCCGAGCCCGTCGGGAGCGGCGAGGACGGCGTGCTGGTGGAGACCGAGGACTTCACCGTCGACCTGGCCGCGAAGAAGGTCAACCGGGCCGGCAAGGACGTACGGCTCACCCCGACCGAATGGCACCTGCTGGAGGTGCTGGTGCGCAACACCGGCCGGCTGGTCAGCCAGAAGCAGCTGCTCCAGGAGGTGTGGGGGCCGTCGTACGGCACGGAGACGAACTATCTGCGCGTGTACATGGCACAGCTGCGCAGGAAGCTGGAGGCCGACCCCTCGCACCCCAAGCACTTCGTCACCGAACCGGGGATGGGCTACCGCTTCGAGAAGTGAGCGGTTACGTCCCCCTCGGGGACCCCCGGTACGCTTCAGACATGAGTGCTGTTCCTCGTTCAGACAAGCCGGTGGGCCGATTCCGGCGCATGCTCGACCGGCTTTCCTCGTCGCAGGAGGACCTGGAGTCCGAGGAACTGCGTGAGGACGCCGAGACCGCGGGCTGTACACGCATCGGCGACTGCACCGACCGGCAGATCGTCACGGTTACTGGTACCTTGCGCACGGTCACCCTGCGTCCGCGTGCCGGAGTCCCGGCCCTGGAGGCCGAGTTGTTCGACGGCACGGCCGCCCTGGACGTGGTGTGGCTCGGCAGGCGTTCCATCGTCGGTATAGAACCGGGGCGCAGGCTGATCGCATCGGGCCGGATCTCGATGAGCCGGGGCCGCCGGGTGCTGTTCAATCCCAAGTACGAACTGCGACCCCTGGGACGGGAGTAGCCGGTGACGTCACTCGACAAGCCGACCGAAGACACGACTGCCGACCACGATGCCCGGGCGGTGACGGAGGCCGCCCTGTTCGAGGCGTTCGGCGGGGTGCGGGGCATGGTCGAGACGGTGCTGCCCGGCCTCCTCTTCGTCACCATCTTCACGATCAACAAGGACCTGCACTGGTCGGCGATCGCCGCGCTGGCCGTGTCGCTGGTGCTGGTCGTGGTCCGGCTGGCGAGGCGGGACACCGTCAAGCACGCCTTCAGCGGTGTCTTCGGCGTCGCCTTCGGTGTCGTCTTCGCGATGATGACCGGCAACGCCAAGGACTTCTACCTGCCCGGCATGCTCTACACACTGGGCCTGGCCGTGGCGTACATCGTGACCACGCTGGCCGGGGTCCCGCTGATCGGCCTGATGCTCGGCCCGGTCTTCAAGGAGAACCTCTCCTGGCGCACCCGCAACCCGGGCCGCAAGAAGGCCTACGCCAAGGCGAGCTGGGCCTGGGGCCTGATCCTGCTCGCCAAGTGCGCGATCCTCTTCCCGCTGTACTGGTGGGCCAACACCGCCCAGCTCGGCTGGGTCCTGGTCATCCTGAAGATCCCGCCGTTCCTGCTGGCGGTCTGGCTGACCTGGGTCTTCCTCGCCAAGGCTCCCCCGCCCATCGACGTGTTCGCCGAGATGGAGGCCGAGGAGAAGGCCGAGGAGGAGCGCAAGGCGGCCCTGACACCGGAGCACGGCGAGGAACCGGCCGCAGGCCGTCACCGCCGCCAGAACTGAGCACCGCCGCATACGGCGAAGGGGCGCCCCGGATCTCCGGGCGCCCCTTCGCCGTATCCGGGCGCCGGTGCTCGTACCGGGCGCCCCTCGCCGTGCGCGGACCTCGGGCGCTCAGCGCTCCCGGCGCACCGACAGCAGGTCCTCCAGCTGCTCCTCACGGGCCTGCGCGGCCACGAACAGCAGCTCGTCACCCGCCTCCAGGGAGTCCTCCCGGGACGGGGTGAGCACCCGGGTGCCGCGGATGATGGTGACCAGCGAGGTGTCCTCGGGCCACTCGACGTCCCCGACCTGGGTGCCGGCCAGCGCCGACTCCTCCGGCAGGGTCAGCTCCACCAGGTTGGCGTCGCCGTGGCTGAAGCGCAGCAGCCGTACGAGGTCGCCGACGCTCACCGCCTCCTCGACCAGCGCGGACATCAGCCGCGGCGTGGACACGGCCACGTCCACGCCCCAGGCCTCGTTGAACAGCCACTCGTTCTTCGGGTTGTTCACACGGGCCACCACCCGCGGTACCCCGTACTCCGTCCTCGCCAGCAGGGAGACGACCAGGTTCACCTTGTCGTCGCCCGTCGCGGCGATCACCACGTTGCAGCGCTGGAGCGCGGCCTCGTCCAGCGAGGTGATCTCGCAGGCGTCGGCCAGCAGCCACTCGGCCTGCGGCACGCGCTCGACCGAGATGGCGGTCGGCGCCTTGTCGATGAGAAGGACCTCGTGGCCGTTCTCCAGCAGCTCGCCCGCGATCGAGCGACCGACCGCGCCGGCACCGGCAATGGCGACCCTCATCAGTGACCGCTCTCCTCTTCCGGGCCCTCGGCGAACGCCGCCTCGACCTTCTCCACGTCGTCCGTCCGCATCATCACGTGCACGAGGTCGCCCTCCTGGAGCACGGTCTGCGAGCTCGGCAGGATCGCCTCGCCGAGGCGGGTCAGGAACGCCACCCGGACGCCCGTCTCCTCCTGGAGCTCGCTGATCTTGTGGCCCACCCACTTGGGGGAGGCGTGCACCTCGGCGAGCTGGACGCCGCCGGTGGGGTCGCGCCACAGCGGCTCGGCGCCCGAGGGCAGCAGTCGGCGGAGCATCTGGTCGGCCGTCCAGCGGACCGTGGCCACGGTCGGGATCCCCAGGCGCTGGTACACCTCGGCGCGGCGGGGATCGTAGATACGGGCCGCGACGTTCTGCACGCCGAACATCTCGCGGGCCACCCGGGCCGAGATGATGTTCGAGTTGTCCCCGCTGGAGACGGCCGCGAAGGCACCGGCCTCCTCGATGCCCGCCTCGCGCAGGGTGTCCTGGTCGAAGCCGATTCCGGTGACCCTGCGGCCACCGAACCCGGGGCCCAGCCGGCGGAAGGCGGTGGGGTCCTGATCGATCACGGCGACCGTGTGCCCCTGCTGCTCCAGGGTCTGGGCGAGAGCGGAGCCCACTCTCCCGCAGCCCATGATGACGATGTGCACGACCGTCCTTCCGATGTCAATAGCGACTGCTCAGCCCCATCAGGGTCTCAGACAGAGGGACAAGCTACACATGCCCGGTCCGGGGCGGGCACCCCCTGTCGCGTCCTTAACGCCTCCGCGGCGCGTGGCGCCTCACTCGGCCCCAAGGCGTCCCACTCGGGTCCGCTCGGTCTCGAAGGGCCGGCGCCGAGTGATGCTGCGCACGCTGCGCAGGGTCAGGAATCCGAGGCCGAGCAACGCGGCGGCGGCGCCGATCAGCTCCGCGGTAGGGGGCACGGGACCTCCGAGGGGTCGGCGGGGAGCGGAGTCCAGACATCTAGGCACGGCACGCACCCCGCCTGCGGAATCCGCAGGGTCTTCGGTACCGGAATTCACTCGTGAGGCAGATCTGGACCGGCGGGTGCACGACCCGGGGGGCTAAGGCCTACGATGCTCTGTTGTGTCCAAACTGACCGACGTGCCCAAACGTATTCTGATCGGGCGCGCACTGCGCAGTGACCGGCTGAGCGAGACGCTCCTGCCGAAGCGCATCGCCCTACCCGTCTTCGCCTCCGACTCGCTGTCCTCCGTGGCCTACGCGCCCGGCGAGGTACTGCTGGTCCTGTCCATCGCCGGCGTGTCGGCGTACCACTTCAGCCCCTGGATCGCGGTCGCGGTCGCCGTGCTGATGCTCACCGTGGTCGCCTCCTACCGGCAGAACGTGCACGCCTACCCGAGCGGTGGCGGCGACTACGAGGTCGCGACCACCAACCTCGGCTCCAAGGCGGGCCTGACCGTCGCGAGCGCGCTGCTGGTCGACTACGTCCTGACCGTCGCCGTCTCGATCTCCTCCGGCATCGAGAACCTCGGCTCCGCCGTCCCCTTCGTCGTCCAGCACAAGGTGCTGTGCGCGGTCGCGGTGATCGTGCTCCTGACAGTGATGAACCTGCGCGGGGTGAAAGAGTCGGGCACGCTCTTCGCCATCCCCACGTACGTGTTCGTCTCCGGCGTCTTCATCATGATCGTGTGGGGCGCCGTCCGCGGGCTCGTCCTCGGCGAGACCATGCGGGCGCCGACCGCCGACTTCCACATCAAGGCCGAGCACCAGGGACTGGCCGGATTCGCCCTCGTCTTCCTGCTGCTGCGCGCCTTCTCCTCCGGCTGCGCGGCGCTCACCGGCGTCGAGGCGATCTCCAACGGCGTCCCCGCCTTTCGCAAGCCCAAGTCCAGGAACGCGGCCAGCACGCTGGCGATGATCGGCCTGCTGGCCGTGACGATGTTCTGCGGCATCATCACGCTGGCCATGACGACCGGCGTCCGCATGTCCGACAACCCGGCCGCCAACCTCCTGAACAACGGCGTCCCGGTCGGCCCGGGCTATGTGCAGAACCCGGTGATCTCCCAGGTCGCCGAGGCCGTCTTCGGCAAGGGCAGCTTCCTGTTCCTCATCCTGGCCGCGGCGACGGCGCTGGTCCTGTTCCTGGCCGCCAACACCGCCTACAACGGCTTCCCGGTGCTCGGCTCGATCCTCGCCCAGGACCGCTTCCTGCCCCGCCAGCTCCACACCCGCGGCGACCGGCTCGCCTTCTCCAACGGCATCGTGCTGCTCGCGGGCGCCGCCATCCTGCTGGTCGTCGTCTACGGTGCCGACTCCACCCGGCTGATCCAGCTCTACATCGTCGGCGTGTTCGTGTCCTTCACGCTCAGCCAGGTCGGCATGGTCAAGCACTGGAACCGCCACCTGGCCACCGAGCGGGACCCGGCCAGGCGCAGCCACATGATCCGCTCCCGCGCCATCAACACCTTCGGCGCGTTCCTCACCAGCACCGTGCTGGTCGTCGTCCTCGTCACCAAGTTCACGCACGGCGCCTGGGTGGCCCTGCTCGGCATGTGCATCTTCTTCGCGACGATGACCGCGATCCGCAAGCACTACGACCGGGTCACCGAGGAGATCGCGGCCCCCGACGGCCCGGACGACGACACCGTCCGGCCCTCCCGCGTCCACTCCGTGGTCCTCATCTCCAAGATCCACCGTCCCACCCTGCGCGCCCTGGCGTACGCCAAGCTGATGCGCTCGGACACCCTGGAGGGCCTCACCGTCAACGTGGACCCGGCCGAGACCCGGGCGCTGCGCGAGGAGTGGGAGCGGCGCGGCATCGACGTACCCCTGAAGGTGCTCGACTCGCCCTACCGCGAGGTCACCCGCCCGGTCATCGAGTACGTCAAGAGCCTGCGCAAGGAGTCCCCGCGCGACGCCGTCTCGGTGATCATCCCCGAGTACGTCGTCGGCCACTGGTACGAGCACCTGCTGCACAACCAGAGCGCGCTGCGCCTGAAGGGCCGGCTGCTGTTCACGCCGGGCGTGATGGTCACCTCGGTGCCCTACCAGCTGGCCTCCTCCGAGGCGGCCAAGCAGCGCGCCCGCAGGCGCCAGGAGTGGAGCGCGCCGGGTGCGGTGCGGCGCGGCCCGGCCCAGGAGCGCCCGAAGGAGCCGAAGGAGTCGCCGGCGGCCAAGGGCTGACCGGCTTCCGCTCGGCGCCGCACCTGATGGTGAACGGCCGGACGGCACCCGCGTAGACTGGTGGGCTGTTGTCCGGCCGTACGCCTTTCCCGATCTGGAGTCACCCCACCATGCACGCAGAACAGAAGAACTCGCGGGTGGGCCAGGAGCAGGGCGCCTCGCTGGTGGGGCAGGAGTACGAGGTCGAGATCGGCCCCGTCGCCCACGGCGGCCACTGCATCGCCCGTACCGCCGAGGGCCAGGTGCTGTTCGTACGGCACGCGCTGCCCGGCGAGCGGGTCGTGGCCCGGGTGACCGAGGGCGAGGAGGGCGCCCGGTTCCTGCGCGCCGACGCGGTACGGATCATCGACGCCTCCAAGGACCGTGTCGAGGCCCCCTGCCCCTACGCGGGCCCCGGCCGCTGCGGCGGCTGCGACTGGCAGCACGCCAAGCCGGGTGCCCAGCGCCGGCTCAAGGGCGAAGTGCTTGCCGAGCAGCTCAAGCGCCTCGCGGGCCTCACGCCCGAGGAGGCCGGCTGGGACGGCACGGTGATGCCCGCCGAGGGCGACAAGCTGCCCGCGGGCGAGGTCCCGCAGTGGCGCACCCGCGTGCAGTACGCGGTCGACCCCGCCACGGGGAAGGCCGGCCTGCGCCGCCACCGCTCGCACGAGGTCGAGCCGATCGACCACTGCATGATCGCGGCGGCCGGGGTGAGCGAGCTGGGCATCGAGCGGCGCGACTGGACCGGCATGGAGTCCGTGGAGGCGATCGCGGCGACGGGCTCGCAGGACCGCCAGGTGATCCTGACCCCGCGCCCGGGCGCCCGCCTGCCGCTGGTGGAACTGGACAAGCCGGTCTCCGTCCTCCGCGTCGACGAGAAGACCGGCGGCGTCCACCGCGTCCACGGCCGCCCGTTCGTCCGCGAACGCGCCGACGGCCGCACCCACCGCGTGGGCGGGGGCGGCTTCTGGCAGGTCCACCCGAAGGCGGCGGACACCCTGGTCACGGCGGTCATGCAGGGCCTCCTGCCCCGCAAGGGCGACATGGCGCTCGACCTCTACTGCGGCGTCGGCCTCTTCGCCGGCGCCCTGGCCGACCGCGTCGGCGACAAGGGCGCGGTCCTCGGCATCGAGTCCGGCAAGCGCGCGGTGGAGGACGCCCGGCACAACCTCGCCGACTTCCCCCGCGTCCGCGTCGAACAGGGCAAGGTCGAGTCCGTCCTCCCGCGCACCGGCATCACCGAGGTCGACCTGATCGTCCTCGACCCGCCCCGAGCGGGCGCCGGCCGCACCACGGTCGCCCAGCTCGCGTCCCTCGCCGCCCGCCGCATCGCCTACGTCGCCTGCGACCCGGCCGCCCTGGCCCGCGACCTGGCGTACTTCCGCGAGGGCGGCTACCGGGTACGGACGCTGAGGGCGTTCGACCTGTTCCCGATGACGCATCATGTGGAGTGCGTGGTGATTCTGGAGCCTGCGGACAAGGGCGCCTGACCTGCGTTTTTGCTCCTCTGGTGGGTTTCGACCTGTTTCCCTCCGTGTAGCGGTTCGAGCGGACGGATCGCTCTTTGATAGCTCTCTGACCTGCGAATTCGTGAACGAGGCGCTTGCAACGGCGACGCCCTCCAGTGGCTCCTGCGGGATTCTTGACGCTCGGATGACGCTCGAAAAGGAAGTCTTCGGGCCTCCGCGGTAGCGATGCGCATGGCCGCCTGGTCCCACGCTCCGCGGAGCCGAGCGCGGCCCGACCGCACCACTTGATACCGACCTGGTATCATCTCTGTATGGCGATGACACTTCGACTTCCCGACGACCTTGACGCGAAGCTCACTGAGCGGGCTCGTCGGGAGGGCCGCAGCAAGCAGGAACTTGCCATTGAGGCCATCCGTGACGCCCAGGACCGGGCCGAGCTGAAGGTCGATGACGTCCTGGCCGAGCTCATGGAGAGCGATGCGGAGATCCTGGACTACCTGAAGTGACCGACGTGCGCTACATCCAGCTCGACGAAATCCTGGCCATCGCCCGAACGGTCAACGGTACGGAGCACAGCGTGCGTGACATGGGCCTTCTGGTGTCGGCGATCGAGCGACCCCGGACGAACGTGTTCGGAGCCGAGCTGTATCCCACGCTGCACGAGAAGGCTGCGGCGCTGCTGCACTCGGTCGCCCGCAACCATGCGCTGATCGACGGCAACAAGCGCACCGCCTGGCTCGCCATGCGTGTCTTCCTGCGGTTCAACGGCGTCAGCGCGAGTACGGTCCCGCCGCCCGTTTCCGTGGCCGGCCCGTTCGTCGAGGCAGTCGCGCAGGACAGCGTCGATGTACCGGCGATCGCCAAGCGCCTCGCGACCTGGTTCCCCGTTTCCTGACGTTCGACGAGGCGAGGGCGCCTCATGTGGAGTGCGTGGCGATTCTGGAGCTTAATGCAAAGGGGATCTGACCTGCGGTTTTCGTGGG
Source organism: Streptomyces sp. NBC_01788 (assembly GCF_035917575.1). GTDB lineage: Bacteria > Actinomycetota > Actinomycetes > Streptomycetales > Streptomycetaceae > Streptomyces. Next base: position 5,940,511 of record NZ_CP109090.1, read on the forward strand.
TTACTCGGGCGTAGCCGGGCGTGCTCGACACCTGCGCTTCCAACCCGTTGCACGGATCGCGGCAATGGGCGGCCACACCAGGAAGGTGACCGGCGGTCCGGTACCGACGGGGGTGGTGAGGTGCAGCGGTACGAGCAGCCCATGCACCGGGCTCTGCCTGTTGCGCATCGTGGACCTTGCCGTGGGTGACTACGACTGCCAGTGGGCGGCCGTTACCGTCCACGGGGGTGGATTTTTCTCGTCAGGCCGATACGAGATTGGCCTATGGCGTGTCTGGCTCGCCCCTGGTGGAAGGAGCTTTACTGCTGCGGCAGGTGGCGCCGCTGATGTACCTCTCCGGCCGGGCCGGTGTTCGTGGCGTCAGCGCTCCGGTTCTACGGAATTCGTGAACGCGGCAGGCGGATTCGATCGTCGTGGGCCATCGCAAAGTGATGAAAGTGCCACAGGAAACCCAAGGATGGGCATACTCTGCGGGAATCACCGCAGGTGGGCTGGGGCGACCTGTAATGCGGCGGAGGTGTCATGGGTGGGGACCCGTATGTGTCAGCAAAAGGGGTCGGAGAACGCGAGCCGACGGGGGTGCCGGATCCGTACGGGGACCAAGCTCTCCTGACGTCTGCCATGACGGGGGGCTACGACGCCGTCCCCGGCCAGGAGCGCAGTCGACTGCGGAGCTATCTCGAAGCCGTTGTCGCGGCCCGTCCGGCGCCGGTGCACACCACGGTCGCCTTCAACGCCGTGTACTTCGGGTACGAGCTCGGCGGCGACGGCTACGGCGGAAGCCCGCTGTGCCTCGATGACTTTCCCGTCGTCACCTTCGGTGCGTGCGCTCCCGTGCTCCCGGTCGGGGCCATGGTGTGTGTCGCCACCGGGTCGGACCCGCTTTACGCCGAAATCGTCTACAGGGAGGGCGCGCACCCGGAGGTGGACGCGCTCGGTGACGTACCGGCATGGGTGTCGGGGGCGCCCGCGGGCGCCGAGGGCTCGGGTAGGCCGGGTGCAGACGCCGAACCACGGCGCAGGGAACTGCTGGTGCCGGACCTCCACGCCTTCGGTCCGGCACTGAGTCTGTCACCGGCCCAGCTTCATCGCTTACGCACGCGCGGACGATGGATCAATGAGGACGGGCATGTCGTCGTCGACGTGTGCTATTCGTCCTCGCAAGCAGCCCGGCGCGGCGATCTGACGGCCTACGCGGATCATCTCCTGACGACGGCTCGGGAACAGCTTCTCAGCCCCTTCGTCCCTGTTTCCCTTGCCTCCCTGGTGGGCGGCACGCACGACGACGATCTGCGGGCGGGACTACTCGGTCTCCTCGACACAGTGCGGGGTGTCCTCAACTCCAGTGCAGTGTTGCGCACATGGGGCCACTACGCCATGACCCGTACCTCCCTCGCGGACTGCTGGCGGGACACCGGACCGTTGGGCGGCGACGACCTCAGGTCTCTCGTGGCCGCGGTCGAGCACGCGGCCACCCCGGCGAGGCGGCGACACGGCCTCGCCGCTCCGGTCACTGTGTACACAGCGGTCGGACCGCGACTCCGCAGTTTTCCCGGGGCGGAGGAACGGCTCAGGGAAGTGGGGTACGTCGCTGCGGTGTGCCGGGCGAACGTGGCGCTCGCCGACGTGGTCCAAGGGGACAGCGACCAGGGCCTGTTCGGCAACGGCTCCCGGGTCACCCTCGACGACGCCTTCGAGGGGGGAGGAGTGTGGCGATCCCATTCTCCCGGTGACGCAGAGGCACCCGGAGACCCCCTGGACCCGGCCGGGCGCGGCTGGAACTCCACACTGCCCGCAGCGCCGGAGCCGGAAACGGAAGTGGAGCTGGAACCGGTAGATGCGCCCCTCGCCGACGACGACGCCCTCGGATCCGGTGAACTCCTGCGAAGCGACGCGGAGGAGATCGTCTGGAGAGCGCCCCTGCGGCTGGCCCATCTCATCGGCGGCTGGTTTCCCCTGCACCCGTTCGTCGCGCAGGACCTTTGCCGGCCCCGCGGCGCGCACCCCACGCTTCGCCTCGAACTCGACCATGCTGGTGAGACGTTGGACGAGAAGGAAGCGGTGCAGTACGTCGCGGCCGAACTCGGATACGGCTCGGGACGGTTGACGGGAATCGTCTGGCCCGGGGACTTCTTCCCCGGCCTGATGCTGGAGCTGCGTCGGCTCCGTGGCGACACGGTGATTCGACTGGCCACGATGCGGTTGAAGGGCCGAGTGCAGGCCGGTGACCGTGAGACTGGGCACTGTTACGACCCTCGCGTGCTCACCAGGGAGGACGTACCGGGCAGCAGCCGCCACGGTGACAGCGCGGTCGGGCTGGGCCCCCGGCAACTGGTGATGCGCACCGTGCGCCGTTGCGGTCTGCTCACCCTGGACGGTCATGCCCTGATGGACCGGTCGGTCCTGCCGAGCGCGGTCTATGGGCGCCGACCGGCCCGGTCGCAGGCCGCCGCCTTGGACTCGGCCATCGCGGAACTGCTCGCGGAACGTCTTTTGGAGCCGGCCCTGGGCAGCCGGGACGCCTGGGGGCAGCCACACTTCCCGCCGCGTGACGGACAGCGGACGATTTCCCTCATCGGCTACCGCCCCGCCAGGCCGCGGGTGATACGTCCGTGGGGCGGTGGCGAACCGGGCGGTGAGAGACTGCACGGCGCTCAGCTCGTCGCAGGTCATCTGCGCCGCCTGCGGCCGGGGTGTCTGCCCAGCGACGTTCAGCGCGCGGCCTTCCGGGAGCACTGCCGCAGGCTCGGCAAGGCGGACGGCTGGGAACTTCCGTACGGCTACACGTTCGTGACCGAGCACGCGCGCGGCCGCTGACCTTTCAAGGCTTTCGCGCATCCAGGGCTCCGCCTCTCTCTTCCTCCCGCTACCCACAGACACCTCCCGTCACCGACAGAAACGGAGCGCGTGTACATGCAGGACTGCTACCGCGTCGTCACAGGGCCGCCGTGGTCCCCGCCGAGCGTCTCAGCCGAGGACCTCGAAGGCCTGGCCGCCGCGCTCAACGCCTTGCAATCCCTGGCCGTCGCCGCCCTGAACGACCTCACGGCGGACATGGTGGAACTCGCTTTCAACTCATTGCGGCCCAAGCACCGCCAGGAGTTGCTCACCAGTCTGGGCATCCGCATGTCGGCCCCTCGACGGGTGAGCAGTGCCCTGTGCCGGGACGTCCTCACCAGGCTGCGGCGCGAGTCGCGGCAGCACACCTGCACATGTGGGATCAAGGGACTCACGGTCACCGTGATGAACCAGGTCGGCGACTTCGTCCTGGCGCACGACGGGGAGCCGGTCCCCGACCCTGTTGCCCGGTGGGGCGCAACGCTGGTCCGGGTCACCGTGTTCGCGTGGTGCAACGCCTCCGTCACCGACGCCCACATCCTTGCCTGGGCGGCGGACCAGGACTGGTTCGGGGCGACGACCGACGACGAGGAGGCGGCCCGGCTCACCGCCGTCGCTGCCGCGGCGCGGCCCCTCGTGGAGGCATACCCTGATTTCGTTCTAGGAGCCGCGGAAGACGACGGGCTGGCGTTCGCGGAGGACAGCGAACCAGGGGCCGTTGCCGTCGCCGACCGTCCGGGCACCAGCGTCCCTGCACCGCAGACCGCGGCAGCGGACACCGGTACTTCGCACGAGGAGACCGCTACAGCGTCCGACAACACCGGAACCAAGGCTGGGACAGCTCCCGAGGAGGCATGTCAGCAGCTGGAGTCCGCACTGGCAGGGGCCCGCCAGGCCGCGGAGAAGGTCACCGATACGGTCATGGACGGCCGCCCTCCGCAGGACGAGGACCTGGCTAGGCTCGCTGCGCTGAGCACTGTTTTCAACGACGTGGACGCGGTGTTCCGGGCTGCCGGGATCGAGGGGGTGCCTCGTCGCCTAGAGGACATGACGCGCGCTGCGCACGCACACCGGACAGCGCGGGAGCGTGACCTCCAGGCCCGCGAGCCGCTGCGGGAACTGCTGGATGTCGCCTGCCGCCCGGACAGCTCCGCCGCTGCCGCCGCTGCCGCCGAGGCCGTGCGCGGCGCGGCTCGCCGCCTGCTGGACATGCCGGTGTGGGAGGAGCTGCACCACGAGGAGAGCGCCGCGCTCGCCGCCTTGGCCCGGCTCATCAGGCTGGGACGACAGGCGGATGCCGCCACGGAGATCCTGGCACTGCAGGGACAGGTCGTACGGGTCCTGCCCACGTGCGCCGTGGCCGTGCTCATCGCTTCCGAGCTGACGCTGGACCAGCCGGTGGACGGTGCCGTGTGCCCCGCCGGGACCGACGTGGCACACGGCACCGCCGAACCCGCCGATGCCGAGACGACCGCAGAACACGAAACCGTGCAGTCGGCCGCATCGACCGAGACGATCGCGCCCCAGCCCGCCGCCGAGCCGGAAGCCACCACGACCGCCGTGCCGGTCCACGCCCCCAAGGCAGACGCCAGGCTGGCCGCCGACAGCGACTCGGCGCCCTCCACGTCCGCTGACGCGCCCGTCCAGGCACCCGCCGCACCCACGCTTTCCCCCGTCGAGGACACGCCCGTCCGGGAAGCGGCCCCGGCGGCGGGCGACGTCACCGATGAGGCCGCTATCGAGGGGGTCCTGGCGCGGTTGGTCGTGGAGCGGCGCTTCGGACTCGCCCACCATGTGGCAAGGGCTGCCGGCCACCCCGAGCCCCAGGTGGCGGCGATCCGCCTGGCCGGTGCCGCCGCGCTGCTCACGTCCGGGGACAGCCAGAGTGCCCGGCTGACGGCGGACCTGCTCCAGAGGTACGGCGGATATGCGGGCCAGGACACCGAGGGCAGCGAACTCCTCCTGCTGCCCGCCCTGCTGCGTACCGCGCTGATCACCGGTGACCACGCTGCGGGCGCTCAGCTCAAGGCGCTGGTGCCGAGGCTCCCGGACCGGCTGGGGGATGCGGCGGCCGCCGTCGCCGACCGTGCCCTCAGCGGCGCCCTGCTGATCGCCTCGCCGCTGGTCGCCGACGTCTCCGAGACCGAGGCCCGGCTGCGGGAACTGCGTGATCAGAGCCGTGCCCTGCTCTCGCCGCAGCGGCTGCGGTTCGCACGGGCGACGGAGATCGCCAAACGCTGGCTCGCACCCGACGACGGGATGCTCGGATCGCTGCTCACGACCGTCGTCGGTGACGACCGCGACGCGCTGCAGCAGGTGCGGGAGCAGGTCGATCGGCTGTCGAAACTGGCCGAGGTCAACAGCGAGATCGACCGCATGGACCGCAAGTACCGCTCGTCCAGCGGCAAGCCGCTTCAGGGCTCCGGGCGGCAGGACCTGGTGCATCTCGTGGAGCGGGCCGTCAGCCTGGTTAAGGAGTGGTGCCTGGCGGTCGACGGCACCCGTCGCGGCGACCGTTCCGACGGCAGCCGGGCGGTCAAGGAGATCTCCTCCCTGCGCCAGTCGCTGCTGGACGGCAGGGAAGCGGCGCTGGGCGAACTGGAGCGGTTGGCGCGGCGCCCGGACGCCCTCTCGGGCGCGATGGCCTGGGCGGCCCACGCCTCGATGGAGGAGCTGTTCGCTCTGCTGGCCGGCGACACCGTGACCACGCGTTCCGGCGGTCCCGTCGACCCAGCGCTCGTTCTGGACGCGGAGCTGCTGAAGGTGTGTGACACCCGTGACGAGCGGCCGTCGCCCGACGAACTGCTGACCGCGGTCCACCGGAGCTGGCAGGAGGCTCTGGACGAGCGGCTCTCCCACGACGCGTTCACCGCGGCTCGTGACATCGTCAAGCTGGCCGGACGCGGGCTGCTGCCTGCCGCTGGGGCGAGGGAGTTCGTCCCGCCTGCGGAAGCCGAGATCGACGACAGGGAGACCGCCCGGCGTGCGCAGCTGCGGAAGGCACACGACGCACTCGTCGCCGAGCTGCACCGTGCGCAGGCCGACGGTGCCGTGACCGAGGACCAGGACCTGGGCCTTCAGGAGTTGCTCGCCGACGCCCACAACAGCCTCGAAAGCGGTGACCGACACGACCTGCTGCACGTGCGGCGGGCGCTCGACACGGTACGGAGTGGCCTGCCGGCCTTCCGGGAGCAGGCGGCGGATCGAATCCGGGCTCGACTCGACGCCCTGGACCCCTCCGTGGAGGAGCGGGCCCAGGTCCTGCGGCGCCTGGAGACGAACGACCTGGCCACCGCTGCCGACCTCGTTTACTTCCTGGAGATCGGCGAGCCGGTCCCGGAGATCGAGGGTGGCGAGTCCCATCTGACCGAGTTCTTCCCGGCCGTGCCCGACGGCCTGCCCGGAGGAATCGACCATGAGCTCGTCGAGCTGGTCCGGTCCGGCGGTAAGCATCCAATGGTCCCCGTCCTGGACTACGGTGGCCTCTCCACCGACGAGGCGGCGCTGGCGGCCGACGCCCTCGACGAGTGGCGCGTGCTTGCCGCCACCGAACGCAAGGACCGGCTCCAGGTGGCTCCGACGCGACAGGTGCCTCCTCTCCTCAAGCTCTTCGGCTACGACGCCAAGAGCGCCAGGCCGCTCGACGACCGATCCCAGCACAGGCGGGAATACCGTCTCTTCGAAGCGACCGGCGTGGAGATCAACGGTAGAGCGAAGGCGCCCGCGTTCGGCTCGCAGATCAAGGAGCAGGGCGGCAACCTGAGGGTGATGATGGTCTGGGGCAGGCCGCCCGCCAAGGTCGTCATGAGCTGGGCGGAGCGCGACACTAGCGGAGCGAGCCTTCTCGTCGTCTACTTCGGTACGCTGAGCCGTGAGGCCCGAGTCGAACTCGCCGCCGGCTCCGACCGGTTGCAGCCGCTGCTCGTGGTGGACGATGCCGCCCTCGCCTATCTCGCGGCCTGCGGCAACCGCCAGGTCAGCGCCGCCACGCAGACCCTGCTGCCCTTCTCCGGCGTCAACCCGTACATCAGGGAGAAGCGCGGCCGGATCGGCGGCGAGATGTTCTACGGCCGCGACGCCGAACGCAAGAGCATCCTCGACCCGCGCGGCACCCAGGTCATCTACGGTGGCCGGGGCCTGGGCAAGTCGGCGCTGCTCGCAGACGCCGGGGAACTGTTCACGGAGCAGCGCACCGGCTATCACCAGACGGTGTACGTCAACCTCGACCAGGAGAACATCGGCAAGGGCAGCTCGCGCGGGCCGGAGGCGCTGTGGAGCGTCCTCCTGAGAGAGCTGACCGTGGCACAGGTACTCGATGACCGGCCGCAAGGGCGCGGAAAGCGACAGGAGACCTCCGAGCGGGTGCGTGCCGGCATCCGGGCCTGGCTGGACGGGGACTCCCGTCGCCGACTGCTGATCCTGCTCGACGAGTGCGACCAGTTCTTCGAGGCCGACGCCCCGAGGTTCGACCAGACAAAGAAGCTCAAGGGCCTCGGGTCCGACACCAAGGACGCGGCAAAGGTCGTCTTCGCAGGACTTCACTCTGTGCAGCGCTTCTCTAAGCTCGCGAGCAACGGGCCGTTCGGTCACCTCGCTCAGACCCCGAAGGTGATCGGCCCGCTGGCTCCCCAGTCGGCTGCGGAACTGCTGGTCGAGCCGATGCGGGCGCTCGGGTTCGAGTTCAAGGACCTGGATCTCGTCAACCGTGTGCTCGGCTACTGCTCGTACCAGCCGTTCCTGCTGCAGATGTTCGGGCACCGGCTCGTCGAGCTGATGCACCGCAAGCGGACGCGGCGCGGCGCCGGGGAACCTCCTTACGAGGTGGAGGTGACCGACATCGAAATCGTGGAGTCGGACGCCGCGCTCCGGGACGGCATCTCGGCGGCCTTCAAGGACACGCTGAGCCTCGACCACCGCTATGACGTGATCGCCAATGTGCTGGCGTACCACGCCCGCCATCACGGCCTGGAGGTGCGGCTGAGCGACACCGAGTTGCGCGAGGAGTGCGAGACGTACTGGCGCATGGGGTTCGAACAGCTCGACACCGAGGGGTTCCGCGCCTACCTCTCCGAGATGGTGGGTCTCGGTGTCCTCGCGCCCAACCACGACGGATTGGGCTGGCATCTGCGCGGTCCCAACGCCCTGCGCATGATCGGGACCTCCCACGAGGTGGAGGCACGTCTGCTTAGGGCCGAACAGGACTGTGAATTGCAGGAGAGCATCGTCCAGGAGGGCCGCCCCGAGCTTCCCGACGGGCGGCCGGCTCCGCTGACCAACACCCAGCTCGACGACCTCCTGGGCGAGCGGTCCAACCGGACCCGAGTCGTCCTCGGCAGCACCGCCACCGGAGTCACCGACGTCGCCCGGACGTTGCGTACGATCGCCGGACCGATCGACGGCTGGACGCTGCCGCCCGTGGGCAAGCCCAGCGTCTACAAACAGGAACTCACCGGCGGACGCCCCCGAGAACGACGGGTCGTCATCAGCGACTTCGTCAACTACCGGGAGCCAGTCCGACCCGAGACCTGCCGCGAAGCCGTCGACCTGGCCGAGACGCTGCTGCCCGCGACTCCGGGGGTCACCCGCGCGGTCGTCATCGTCACCGACCCCGCTCAGCTCACCCTGTGGCGCTCCCTGCTGACGGGAACCGAGTCCACCTCGGCCGCACTGGTGGTGCTGCGCAGGCACGACCATCGCAGCCTGCGCGGCTGGGCCCAGCGCATCAACATGTTCCACACGGAGGACCGCCTGGACCGTCTCCACGAACTGACCGGCGGCTGGCCGCTCCTGGTGGACCGGTCCTACCGCCTGCACGAGGAATTGGGCAACCCCGACGATGTCTTGCGTCGTCTGGCCGACCTCCGCGCGGACCGGGCCCAGGCCCGCGCATTCGCCGAGGCGACCGGCGTGTACGCGGATCCGCTGCTGGCCGCCGGATACCGGGCACTCACCGAAGAGTTCGAGGACGGCCTCTTCGACCTGGAAGGCGCGGTGACCGCCGTCGCGCTCAAGATCGATGACGAGGACGAGGCACGGTGGATCGTCGACTTCCTCGACGCCCTCCAGGTCTTCGATCGCGAGGACACCCAGCTGCGCCTGGAACCGGTGCTCCGGGAGTGCGTGGCGCTCAACGGGTGACAGAGCCGCATGTGAATCGGGACCGGACATGGCCGTGGTGATCGCGGGCGTGCCGGTCGCGGTTCCGCAGTGGGCGGAGGACCTATTGCGCCGATGAGAGTGGGGCGTGTCCGGGCGAGACCAGGAATCCTGGTAGACCGCGCGACCTCCTCCGTGCTGCTCAGGGGTGAACAGACTGCGGCAACCGGATCATCCCGAGGGATCCGCCTCGCTCGCCCGCGAGACCGGGTGGCCGCACCGGCCCGGCACTGTCCGCCGTGACGCTCGTTTGACGCTTTGGGCCCCTTCAAGCTGCACATCAAGCCGAGAATGCGCCTCTGACCTGGCCCTTTCTGTGGCCGGCTCAGGCCGACATCTTTCCGATGACGCATCATGTGGAGTGCGTGGCGATTCTGGAGCCTGCGGGAAAGGGCCGCTGACCTGCGGTTCAGCGGTGACGCCGACGGGTCTTGACCCGGTGGGGCGGCCGCGTGATGCTCGGTCGTCGGGACTCTTGACGCTCATATGACGCACTGCCCCAGTCGGCCAGACCGACTGGGGCAGTGCGTTGCGATGCCTGTAACGGCCTCGCCGGGGGAGCCGCTGAATGGCTCCGCGCCGATCACCATGAGACTTCTGTTGCTAGCCGTCAGGAAGGTCGGGCTGGACAGATTTTGTCTAAGTAGACTTAGACATGTTGTGGTCGTCCAGGCTGGTGGGGAGTTCCGGTGGATGAGAGGGTGCTTGCCAAGCCCGAGGACGTGGTCGACCGGGATCGTGAGTGGGATCTGCTTACCGAACTCGTCACGGACCCGGATCCGGCGATGCGTCTGGGGGTCGTGTCGGGGCGCAGGCGGCACGGGAAGTCGTATCTCCTGCAGGCGCTGTCGGAGCGCGTCGGGGGTCTGTATGTCACCGCGGTGCGGGAGGAAGGGCGGTTGCCGGCGCTCCAGCGGTTCAGCGACGCCATCGCGGCCTACGCGGGTCTGCGGCCCGGCACGCTGCGGTTGACCGACTGGCGTGATGTCCTGTCCAACGCCCTTGATGTCACCGCGCGCTCACAGACACCGCTGTTGGTGATCGACGAGTTGCCGTATCTCCTCCAGCACTCTCCCGAGATTCCTGGCCTGCTCCAGCAGCTCTATGACGAGCGTCAGCGGGGCACCGGGGCCGGACCAGGAGCCCGGGTGATCCTGTGTGGGTCCGCGATGAGCGTCATGCACGAGCTGCTGTCGGGGACGAAGCCGTTGCGTGGCCGTGCGGTGATCGATCCGAGGTTGGGGGCCTTCGACTACCGGGCCAGCCGTGCGTTCTGGCAGATCGACGACCTGCTGACTGCCCTGCAGGTGCACGCTGTCCTCGGTGGTGCTCCCGGTTACCGGCCGGTGGCGGCCCGCCCGCACCCGAACGACGGTTTCGCCTCCTGGCTGACGCGGACGCTTTTGGACCCGGGGCGGGCGGTGTACTCGCGTACGGAGACGGAATATCTGCTGCGTGAGGATCCTCGGATCACCCAGCACACCCTCTACTACGACATCCTCACCGCGATCGCCCAAGGCGCTTCCACCCCCACTAAGATCGGCGCGGCCCTGGAACGGCAGCGCAACGCAGTCACCCACCCGCTCGACGTCCTGGAGTCCACGGGCTACATCCAGCGTGAGCAGGACATCCTGCGTCCCCGCCACCCCGTCATCACCCTGGCCGACCCTGTCATCCGCTTCAATCAGCTGATCACCCTGCCGCAGGCGGCCACCATCGAACAGGGCTTCGCCGAAGAGGCGTGGCAGGCCGCCGCGCCGACCTTCAACTCGAAGATCCTCGGCCCTCACTTCGAGGACCTGGCTCGCGCCTTCACTCGCCGATACGCCCACGCCTTGCTTCCCGGCGGCCTGCCCGGCCCGGTCGGCACCACCGAGGTGGCGGACCCCGCAGCCCGCACCAAGCACGAGGTCGACGTCATCGCCCTGGCCCTGGGCGAGCGCCCGCAAGCTCCTCGCGCCCGGATCGCCCTCCTCGGCGAGGCCAAGGCCACCGTCGCCCGCCGCGGCACCGGCGATCTGCAACGTCTGGAACACATTCGCGCCCTGCTCACCAATCAGGGCCACGACACCACGGGCACCACCCTGGCGCTGTTCTCGCTGCACGGGTTCTACCCGGACCTGATCGAGTCCGCAGCCGGCCGCGACGATCTGCTCCTGGTCGACCTGGCGACTCTCTACGGGGTCGGGTAGCCACCACTTCCTGTCGCGATGCCGCCGGTTGACCCAGTTGCGTGGTGGGGGCGTGCCCGCGCACAGTAGCGTCGTCTTGCCGGAGCCGGACGGGCCCATCGCAGCGGTCAGCGCCCGCTGCGGGGCGCGACGACAGCGCGGCGACCGCCGCGCAGAGGTAACCCAGACAGGCACTCATGCCCCACAAACGGTGCGGCTCGGGCGCCGTGATCAACGGGAAGACGGCGGCCCACACAGCGGCCACGAGCCAGCCGCCGCACCACATCTACCACTGAGCCTTTCCCACCCTCACTCTGAGCTGGTCAGATGAAGGGTGAGGACGGCCTGGACGAGGCTGGTGATCCGGGTGGTCGAGCACCGCAGTTTACGAAGGAGCCGCCAGGATTTGAGGGTGACGACGGCCTGCTCGACCAGAGCTCGGATCTTTGCGTGGGACCGGTTCACCGCCTTCTGGCCTGCGGAGAGGGCTTCCCACCGTCCCCAGTACGGGATGCGGACCGTGCCGCCGGCACCCCGGTAACCCTTGTCTCCCCAGCACTTGATGCCGGCCTGGGCGAGGGCGTCGACGATGCCGTGTTCGCGGGCCGCGCGGACGTCGTGCACGGCGCCGGGCATGGCCCGTGAGGCCCACAGCAGCCGGCCGAAAGGGTCCGCGATGACCTGCACGTTCATCCCGTGCTTCTTGTGTTTGCCCGAGTAGAACGGCCGGTCCGCGGCAATGCGGGCATTGGCTCGGGCGTCGGAGAACGTCCTGGCTGAGCAAAGTTGTGGCCGACAGCTCGCGTAGGGCTGTCGGCCGCAGCACGTCTGGCAGTGTCCGACCAGCCACGGCGTATCAGCAGCCGTCTCTCCTCCGACTCAGCTGCGACTGTCAGAGGCGCGCACTACGGTCCTGCTATGGCAGCCAGAATCGATCTGACCCTTGATTGCGCAGACGCGAAGCTCCTCGCCGAGTTTTGGAAGACGGCCCTGGGGTACATGGACGAGCCGCCGCCCGCTCCCTTCAGAACCCGCGAGGAGTGGCTCGCGCAGTTCGACCTTCCGGAGGACGACTCCGCGGACGACGGCGCGTGGCTTTGCGATCCTGACGGCGACGGCCCCCGGCTCAGCATCCTCAAGGTCCCCGAGCCGAAGACCGCGAAGAACCGACTCCATATCGACGTCCGGGTGCCGGGACACGGCAGCCCCGATGAGAAGTGGGCGCGGATCAGGGCGGAGTCCGAGCGGCTGGTCAAGGCGGGCGGGGTCGTCCTGGAGGAGTTTGAGGGGCATCACATGGTGATGGCCGACCCGGAGGGCAATGAGTTCTGCGTTGCCGCGGCCTCCGCTTGACGTTGACCGGGTGCGGGATCACCCCGCCGCCGACCGGCACGATCCGCTCGTCGCCCAGTAGCAGACTTGGCGGTCCACCGACGGCGGTGGGCGCCGGTCCTCGGGCAGAGCGGCCCGTCGTTGGGGCAGCGACAACGGTCTCCTCGGCCCAGGGCGGAGGATCGTCCTTCTCGTCCTCCGTGTTCGAACACATCCGCCGGGATGTGCGTCTTGATCCGTTGCTGTCGCAGCGGGCTCTGGCAAAGATCTTGGTCGACAACTTCCTCAGTGAGGTGCTGAATTCGTCTGGCCGGCAGCCGGAGCGTGTGGCGGGCCGCTGCTGCCGGAGCGATGACGTCGGTACTCTCCAGCTCAAGACACCGGCGGATGAGTTTGGGGTTGCTCAGCCCGGCGAGCGCCTCCCGCAAGAGCGGGTCTGCGGAGACCAGGACGGCCTTGAGCTGGTTGATCGCTTGCGAGCGTGACTTGGTCGCTGAGCTCCTGGCCATCTTGAACATCCGAATCACCTCCACCGGCCCGTCGCTGGTCTTGGCGGTGGCAGTGGCACGGCCGGATATCACGGCTTGAGCTGCGGCTGCCGCATCGATGGCGTCGGTCTTGCCGCGTCGGCGCCGTGTGGCTTTGTCGGGCTGGTTGACCTCGGTGACCGTGACGCCTTCGCTGTGCAGGTAGCGCGTCAGCGCCGCACCGTAGGAGCCGGTGCACTCGATGCCGGCTCGCCGCAGGCGGCCGAAGGACTGTGCCCAGGACAGCAGTTGCCGGTAGCCGTCGCCAGTCGTGGGAAAGCTCCGGGTGTCCAGCAGGGCTCCCATGGTGGTGATCACCGCGGCCACGTGGACATCCTTGTGGGTGTCCACTCCGAGTACGACGTCCTCGGACGCTGGAGCCGTCTGATGACGGGGACGGGTGGGGTGGGTCATGCTGGGCACGGTCGCCTGTCTCCTGAAAGCCTCGGGAACAGCGGTGGCCGACGCCGGGCCGGGTGTGGCGGTCAGGACTGTGACGGTGCCTGTTGCGAAGGCCCCTATCGGGACACGCCCACCGGTCCGGCGGCAGCGCGCACCGTCTCGGACGGCAGTCGGCAGATCAAGACCAAGGCACCAGGGCCAGTCGTATCGCGGGCCAGACCACCGCCCGGGGCGGCACCCGAACATCCTCACAGTCGTACCGGGTGGCGACGGCCCGGGAGTTCTTGAGCCTGTTGATGGTCCGCTCGACCTCGTTGCGGCGCTTGTAGATGTCGCGGTCGAAGCCAGTGGGTCTGTCGCCTGCGCTGCCTTTGCGTCGGCGGTTGGCCTGTTGGTCCTTCGGTTCCGGGATGGTGTGCTTGATGTCGCGTCGTCGCAGGTTGCGGCGGTTGCGGCGGGAGCTGTAGGCCTTGTCGCCGCTGACGTGGTCGGGCCGGGTCCGGGGCCGTCCGCCCAGCGGGCGGGGAACCCGGATCCGGTCCAGAACCTCGATCATTTGCGGGGCGTCGCCCCACTGGCCCGGCGTGAGCAGGAGTGCCAGGAGGCGGCAGCCGCCTTCGCCGGCGAGGTGGATCTTGCAGGTGAGGCCGCCCCGGGAGCGTCCGAGTCCCTCGTCGGGACGGTGGTGCCGGGGCGTCGTCCTTTTTTCGGGACCCGCGGTTCTGCCTTGCGGGCTCCGGCCGCGTGCTGGTGGGCCCTGCACGAGGTCGAGTCGACGGCGACCATGCTCCAGTCGATCCGTCCCGCAAGGTCGGCGTGAGCCTGGACCGCCTGCAGGATCCGGTCCCAGGTACCGTCGGCCGACCAGCGGCGATGCCGCTCGTAGACGGTCTTCCAGGCGCCGTAGCGTTCCGGCAGGTCCCGCCACGGGACACCAGTGCGGATCCGGAACAGGATCCCGTTGAGCACCGTGCGGTGGTCGTTCCACCGGCCTCCCCGCCTGCCTGAAGACGGCAGGTGCGGCTCCAGCAGCGACCACTCGCGATTCGTCAGATCCCCCCGGCCCATCAGGGCTTCGGCGTAGTCAGCCCTGGTCCGGTTTGTGACGGTTCGTTGACCGGTGGGTGTCCCGGAGCAGGACAGGCACGGATTTCCAAGATCATGGAGTTCTCTACGCCCCGTGACCTGCCTGGAAGACCGTGCCTGCCGACGCATCATTGCCGATTCCGCCTGCCCTTGACCAGCTCCGCGAGCAGCCCGGCGTCGGGCCCGGGGAGGTGGCGGGCCTGCTGGAACGGCTGGCCGAGGTGCCGGACCCACGGGACCCTCGCGGTGTGCGGCACGCGTTGGCCGTTGTCCTCGCCCTGGCCGCGTGCGCGGTGCTGGCGGGGGCGACTTCGCTGCTGGCGGTCGGCGAGTGGATCGCGGACGCGCCGCCCCCGGTGCTGGAACGGCTCGGTGTGCGCCCCGATCCGGTGCTGCCCAGGCGGCTGGTGCCGGCCGAGACGACGGTGCGCCGCCTGCTCGCGCGCGTCGACGGCGACGCCCTGGACCGGGCGGTGGGCGGCTGGCTCGCCGACCGCTGCCCCGCCGGCTCCGGGTTGCGCGGACTGTCCGTGGACGGCAAGTCCCTGCGCGGCGCGGCCAGGGCGAGGGGACGGAAGATCCACCTTCTTGCGGCGGTGGAGCACAACACCGGCCTGGTCCTGGCCCAGCTCGACGTCGGCGAGAAGACCGGCGAGACCACCTGCTTCCAGCCGCTGCTGGACACCGTCGTCGATCTGGCCGGGACGGTCGTCACCAGCGACGCACTGCATACCCAGCGCGAGCACGCCGGCTACCTTCTGGGCCGCCGGGCCCACTACATCGCGATCGTCAAGGGCAATCAGAAGAAACTGCGCAAGCAGCTGAAGTCCCTCCCCTGGAAGGGCATCCCGCTCCAGGGCCGCACGCGCGGCAGCGGTCACGGCCGCGCGGAGATCCGCCGAATCAAGGTCGCCACCGTGAACAACCTGCTATTTCCCGGCGCCTGCCAGGCCGTCCAGATCAAGCGCCGCCGCACCGACCGAAAGACCGGCAAGACCACCATCACCACCGTCTACGCGGTGACCAGCCTGACCGCCGAGCAGGCCGCCCCCGCCCGGCTCGCACAGCTGGTCCGGGACCACTGGAAGATCGAGGCCCTGCACCACGTCCGCGACACCACCTTCGCCGAGGACGCCTCCCAACTGCGGACAGGCAATGCACCCCGGGCGATGGCGACCTGGCGCAATCTCGCCATCGGCGCCATGCGGCTGGGCGGCGTCAAGAACATGGCCGCCGGCCTCCGCCGCAAGGCACGCAACGCCTGCCGACCCCTCGCGTTCCTCGGCCTCGCATGATCACAAACCGGACGTCATCCAGTCTTTGCCGAAGCCCTGGGTCTGACGGCTGAGGTTCATCTACTCTGTCGTCATGGCATGCAGGGTATGTGGGCTCGGTGGGCACAACAACCGCACATGTCCGGGTGAACACTCCACGTGCCCGAACTGTGGTAAGCCGACAGCCAACATGAGCGACTACTCCGAGCGACACGACAGCGATTACTGCTCTCCGTTTACCTCCTCCGATTGCTGGGGTGACGCGCGGTGACAGCGCTTGTCTGTACAGGGTGTGACGATCCCGTCGAGAACGCGACTGACTGGGACGACGAGTCTCAGATGTGCAGCGCTTGTTATGAAGTCAGCGGCGGCCCCACGTACTGCTGCGGCGTTATGTACGACGATGGTGAAGATACCTGTAGGAGTTGCGGCGACCCGCTTTAAGAGACCGTTGCGCTCCAACGTTGCGTCGCGGGCCTGCGATGCAACGCCCGCGATCCCCGATGGCCCCTCGCACTCCTCGGCCTCGGATGATCACAAACCGGACGCAACGCGACTACGCCGAGGCCCTGCCCGGCCCATGGCCGAACCGACGAGCGATCGGTCAGAAAGTCACATGATCCGCCGGACGGGGCCTAGCTAGACCCCCCCAGCGGCGGCGCGAGCTGCTACCCCGGTCGCAATCTCCCTGGCCAGCAGTCGCGAGCCCTGCCGGCCACCTCGGCCATCACCGCCCTGAAGGCCGCTGCCCTGGCCTGCGCGAGGGGGCAAAGATCAAGACTTACAACTGCCGTAACTGATCCGGCCTCATTTCTACGAATCAGAAGGAAGCGCCTGGTCCATTACGGGGTCGGGCTGGACCTGTTCACCGGTGACCGCATCGATGCGGGGAGCTTCGCGTGCTTCGCCGTTCTCGCCGACGTTGACCAGCCAGAGAGGCCGCCACACTCCCTTGACTCTCTCAGCCAGAAGGAAGGGCTCACCCATGACCTTCAGCTTGGTCAGGTCTTCTGCCCGGCGCTGGACTTCCTTGCGGTCCAATACAGGCTTGGGCAGATCAGGGTCCTTCATGGACCTCACCGTGATCGCCATGATGCGACCCGATGAAGTGACCGTGATGTCAAGCCGCATGGGCATCAGAACGCCATGGTGATAGCGGCGGTAGCTGAGCGAATAAGGCCCGTTTCCACCGCCCAACGGGTCCCAGGTGACTTCGCTGTCCTTTACCTCTTCTGCGAACCAACGGTTCGCGACACGCTCACCCGCCGCCTTTGCCTGCGCGGAGCTGAGCGTCCCACCATCGTCCTGTCGGTCGAAGGAGTCCACGGCAAGTATCTTGCGGGCTGCCCACGAAAGGTTCAGGAAACCTTCGTCAGTGGTTACATCGATCACGACGGGTTCGTCAGGGGTCGCCGGACGCAACTGAACCTGCGCAACCCGCGTGTGTTCTCCGAACACACCCACGGCGGCTTCGCGAGCCCAACGGTCCTGAGCAGGGGTGACGCCCAATGCCTCGGATGCTCCTTCGACGGGCGTGACAGCGCCCTGGAAGAGGGCCAGCATGACGAGCAGTGCTGATCCTGCCGCAACCCCGCCGAGGCGGAAGTCACGGTGAAAGAAGGGGGACCTCCGCGACTTGACCCACAACACGACCAGCCCCGCAGTGAAGCCGAGCGCGGCACCCAAGCAGTTCAGAGTGAGGTCAGAGTAGGTGCACGCCCGCCCCAATGGCAGAGCAGCCTGCGTGAGTTCAACGCCTGGAACAGTGACGCTGATGATCGCCAGAGATGCGAGCGGCCAGCGGGTGGAGACGACGAGGAAAAAGCACGCAGGGAGAAAGAGCAACACATTGACGTTTTCTCAGCGAAATGATCTACGCGAAGCGGCATGAACCACTCGATGCGTGAGCAGGCCGGACGAGTTGGGCCCGGCCGCGGACAGACGTAAAGCCCCTGGTAGGACAGGTCTCACCACAAGATCATGTCCGTAACCACCAGAGGCTTCACGTTGGTCACCTATGTTGCCACGCTCGATGTCCCGCGCCACGTCGTGGACCACCTCTCGCGTCTGCTCGCTGCCCACCGCCGCCGAATCGGCACCCCGCGCGGCAGCCGCGCGCTCGGCCCGTTCCGCCAAGCCGTGCTGGTGCTGCGCTGGTTCCGCGAACGCGGATGCGTCCACTGCCTGGCCCGCGACGCCGGCATCTCCCAGGCCACCGGCTACCGTTACCTGCACGAAGGCATCGACGTCCTCGCCGCCCAGGCCCCCGACCTGCACGAGGTCCTGGACCGCTGCCAACGCGAGGGCATGACCCACGTGATCCTCGACGGCACGCTGATCGCATCAGACCGCCTCGCCGGCGTCCGGGACAACGGCAACGGCCTGTGGTTCAGCCAGAAGCACAAGGCGTTCGGCGGCAACGTGCAGTTCCTGGCCGCTCCGGACGGCACCCCACTGTGGGTCTCCGACGTCGAGCCCGGCTCCACCCCCGACGTCACCGCCGCCCGCATCCACGCCCTGCCCGCCCTCTACAAGGCGGCGGCCGACGGGCTGCCCACCCTGGCCGACAAGGGCTACATCGGCGCCGGCATCGGCATCCGCGTCCCGGTCCGCCGCCCGAAAGGCCAGTCAGAACGGGCTCTGCACACCGACACGCGAACCACCAACAGCCCGATCAGAGGCATGCGAGCTCTCGGCGAACGCGCCGCAGCCGAACTCAAGCAGCGCTGGCGCACCCTGCAACACATCACCATCAGCCCCAGCCGGATTGGCGACATCGCTCGCGCCGCCCTCACCCTCAACAGAATCTGGAAGTGATCACCGCTGAGAAAACGTCATTGAGTTGCCCCTGGGTGGTTTCCAGTGCCTCACGCAGAGGTGTTCCCGTTATACACTCCAGATGCGTAGCGGCGTCACCGACACTGCCTGGTGTCAATGTCACTGCGAAGGAACCCGCGAATGAGACTGCTGCTGCAGCACTCAGCACGACAGAGGCATTCTTCGCCCTCGCCAGGAATACAGCCGGCAACGCGAGCAGCACCGCGAGCACCAGGAAAACGGTCACGACACCCGAGAGTGCCCCGACGGAAGCGCTGATCAATGGATTTCCTTATTCTGGCGAGAGGTGTCCGGCCCCGACGAATCGGGGCCGGACACCTATGTTTTATCTCAGCAGGGGTTGAGAGTCGGCGCCCAGAAAGTGCCCTGGCCCGACACGGACATGCCGCCGGTCGCACGGCAGCCCGAGGGAACCGGCAGACCGCCGAAGCTGTGTGTCTTCGTCTGCCCCGTCGAGAGACCGAACGCCGGAGAGCTGTAAATCTTGCCGCTGGCGTCCATGGCGAACACAGCACTGATCGCGCTGCCGCCCGTCTTGGTGTACTTCGCCGACGAGTAGAACAGGCTGGAGTTTCCGGAGACGAGCCTGCCGTTCTCCACGGTCGAGTACAGCGTGCCGTTGCTCAGGCTCGTTGACGTGGTGCCCGCCCAGGCTGACGTGCCGGCCCCGAGTACACAGAGCGCTGCGGCCGCAACCATGCCGACCTTCTTGGTGATACCCGCACTCATCTCCTATAGATAGATAAACCAGACAAGCCGGAACAGGCTGGTGCGCTGTTCCGCTCCAGCGGCGGGAACTCTAAACGATCTTGAACGCCGGCGCTAGAGTAGAGCGGTTGGTGAACTAGGTCTGCATTATCGCTTTATGACGACACGTCATGTCAGATTGGCTGAGTCCGCGCTCGATCCGCGCGGCAGGCGGGGCTGGATCCATTCGCTGATCGCGATGCCGGTAGCGGCTGCGGCGGGCGTCCCGGTCCGCGGCTGCTCTCTGGCCGCACTGATCGGGTCCCCTCGCCGGCGAGGGGGGACAGGCTGATCGCCGGCCGGCGGAGGATCGCGGGCGGGCGGCGTTTCCGCCTGCCGTTACGAACCCGGCAGGAAGAGAATTCGAATGGCGCCGAGGAATCCCGTTCAGTTGGAGGCTGAAGAGCGCATCCGTGAAATTCGATGGGCTCCGCTGTGGGTCTGTGAACCTGCCGCGCTTGGTCGGGGAGCGAAAGCCACCTCGAGCGGAAATGGATTCACTGAGCCTTTTCGGTGTGGCCACCGATCGGGTGTTCGCTGGTGCGCGTTGCAGGGGCGCACGTCGCCGGCCGGAGAGGCTTTGGGCAGTAGCTGCCACGGGGCGGGTGAACAGGGGCCTTACGCCGGCCCAGTGAATCGGGCAGGTACTGGACCTGCCCGAGGTTGTGCCCGATGAGCCCTCCGTTGGACGGCTCCCTTGTCGGGCGGATCAGGTTGGGCACGCGAGCGACGTCGCCTGGGAGTTGTGTGCGAGAGGAGGGGCGCAGGTCAGTTGCGTCCTGCCATGACGCCGCCGTCGATGTCCCAGACGGCGCCGGTGACCCAGTCGGTCCCGGTCGACAGGAGGAAGGCGACGGTGGCGGCGACGTCGTCGGGGGTGCCGGTACAGCCGAGGGGGTGGAAGGTGTTGAAGCCGTCGAGCGCGGCGTCGACGTCCGCCTTGGGGATGAACTCCTCGTAGATGGTGGTGCGCACGACGGCCGGGGCGACCGCGTTGACGCGGATGCCGTGCGGGGCAAGTTCCATCGCGAGGTGCCGGGTGAGGGAGTGCAACCCGGCCTTGGCCATCGAGTACGCCGACGAGGGCGTGGCCGCGACGGCCTGGTGCGCCCACATGGAGCCGATGTTGACGACGGCTCCCTTCGTGCCGCGGGCGATCATGTTTCCGGCGATGGTCTGGGTGAGGAAGAAGAAGGCCCGGTTGATGGCCTGGTAGCGGTCGTAGTCCTCGGACGTGTGCTCCAGGAAGGGCTTCGGCGCGAAGACGCCGGCCGCGTTGACGAGGAGGGTGGCGTCGGCGTGCTCCTCGGTGAGGATGACGCACAGGCGGTCGACGGCCGCGGGGTCGGCCAGGTCGGCCGCCAGACCGACGGCCTTGCCGTGGGTGGACAGGGCAGCCGCCGCCTCGTCGGCGCTTGACTGCGTGCGGCCGGTGACGACGGCGCTGCCGCCGGCATCGAGGACGTGGCGGGCGACGGCGCGGCCCATGCCGCTGGTGCCGCCGATGACGACGACCTTCTGGCCGGAGAAGTCGAGGGTGGTGCTGGAGGTGTGATATGCCATGGCGTAAGCGCGTGCGGCGGCACTGAAGGAGTTCGTCTCGGCGACCGCCTGCGCATACCGGAGCCCCTCGGGATTCAGGCGATCATTCATAGGCATTCGTTATCACTCCATTCATGGATGTCTCCTGCCGCGCCAGGTTTTCACTGCTTAGGGGGGGCTTCAGTCGACTCAGCATAACCATCGCCTATATGCGTCCCGTCGTATTCGGAAGGGAAAGGACCTCGTGCGTCTCCTCGCCCGCCGATCACCGGCTTGACCTTGACATGGTGACAAGGTGTCCCCTGGGTGCAGGAGGTGGTTTCGATCAACCCGACAAACGGAACCCCGCAGAACGCCCGCGTGGTCGCCGCCCTGAGCGCCGCGGACTCGTCGGTCCGGCTTCAGGCGGCCCTGGCGGTCGGCTCGAACCCCGACTCCGGCTTCCTGGAGACGCTCGTCGAGCGGTGTGCGGTCGAGCCGGACTTCTACGTGCGGGACATGCTGACCTGGGCGTTGACGCGCCTCCCGGCGGAGATCACCCTGCCGCGGATCCGCCAGGAGCTCGACTCCGAGCGCGCTCGGGCGCGCAGCCAGGCGTTGCACACCCTCTCCAAGATCGGCGACAGGAGCGCGTGGGCCTGGATCACGCGCGACATGCTGCGTGACGCCGACGACGAGGTCGCGCGGACCGCGTGGCGCGTCGCGGTCGTCCTCGTGCCCGAGGACGAGAAGAACGACCTGACCGACGAACTGGTCATGCAGCTCGGCCGAGGCGACCGCAATGTGCAGCTGAGCCTCAGCCGGGCCCTCGTCGACCTCGGCGACGTGACCGGGCCCGCCCTGGAGAAGGCCGCGGCGAGCCCCGACCCGGCGGTGGCCGCGCACGCTGGTGCCACCGAGCTGCTCCGGCGGAATCCGGAGACCGGTTTCGACGCGGCCATCGACACGGCGAAGCGAGTAGTGAGCCTCGGCCCGGAACGAGCCGCTGCCGTGGAGACCGCGGAATGCTGATCGGTGATGTGGCTCGCCACTCGGGGGTGAGCCCCCGGATGCTCCGGCACTACGACGCCCTCGGGCTGGTGCGGCCGACGGGTCGCACCGTCGGCGGCTACCGTGAGTACTCCGCAGAGGACGTCCGCAGGATCT
Source organism: Streptomyces sp. NBC_01788 (assembly GCF_035917575.1). Taxonomy (GTDB): domain Bacteria; phylum Actinomycetota; class Actinomycetes; order Streptomycetales; family Streptomycetaceae; genus Streptomyces. The sequence continues at coordinate 5,962,570 of NZ_CP109090.1, forward strand.
TCCACGTGGAGAGCCTGCGGTCCCTCGGGCTCTCCCTCAAGCAGATCGGGCGCGCGCTGGAGGACCCGGCCTTCACGCCGTCCGCCCTGGTCAGCGACCTCATCCGGTGGACGGAAGACCGCTTGGAGCGGGAACAGGAGCTGCTGGACCGGCTCCGCGCCGTCGACGCGTCGGCGCCCACCGGCTGGCAGGACGTCCTGCGCATCGTCGAACTCATGCAGGGGCTCAACTCGCCCAGTGCCGCGCGCAGGCAGCAGGCCGTCCTGGCCCGGCCGGAGTGTGTACCGGTTCCCGCCGAGCTGCTGGCCGAGGCGGTCCTCACCGAATCCGACGCCAATGTCGCGGGCGCCCTGCGCTGGGCGCTCGCCCGATCGGGCGGCGACGGCGTGGCGGCACTGGCCGCCGGCGTGCACTCGGAGGACGTCGACATCCGGCGACGCGCGGTGCTGGCGATCGCCGAGATGGCAGAGGCCCCGGGCGCGACCGCGGTGCTCGCGGACGCGCTCGGGGACCCGGACACGAGGGTGCGCAGGTATGCCGCTCTGGCGCTGGGCAGGCGCGGCGTGACCGGGGCCGTGCCGACGCTCGTCGGCATGGTGGTCGAGGGCTCCAACGACGTCGAAGCGGCGGAGGTTCTGGGAACGCTGTCCCAGGACCCCGGGTGCGCGGACCGGATCATGACCTCGGTGGTCGACGAACTCGCCGCGCCCACCGCGGACTCCGCGACGCGGATACGTCTGACCCAGGCGCTGGTCGAGCTGTCTGGGAGCTCTGTGAAGGAGGTCCTTCGCCAACTGGCCCACGACGACGACCGCGCTGTCGCCCGCGTTGCCGCGGCCTTGGTCACGGTGGTCGACGAGCGCTCTTCCGAAGACCGAGGCGACGAGGATTCCTGAAGGGGCCATCCGCTGAGAAAAGCCGGCCCCTGTCGGTGTCAGGTCGTCGTCGACGACTTCCCGGCCGACGGCTTCTCGCGGAGGGCGTCGACGACCGCGCGCTCCAGGACCGCCGACTTGTTGATCAGGGTGCCCTTCTTGCCCATGGAGGTGTCCCTGATGAGGTAGCTCCGTTCGCCGAGGTACTCCAGGGTGGCCGAGTTGAAGATCCAGGTGGTGCGGTCACCGGTGCGGGTGTTGTCGCGGGCCACGCCGATCCCGTGCCGGCCGGCCGCGTCCACCGCGTCGGAGTCCACGCTCACGCCGGGGATCTTCGCTGCGGCCTTGTAGAAGGCGGCCGCGGTCTTCGGCGGCATCACCGTCTCCCGCAGCAGCTCACCGATGGTGTCGAAGGTGTCCTGGGCCTGGTCCCGGTCCTTGGCCGGGGTGTCGCGCTGGTCCTGGTCCCGGGTGATCTCGGTGGTGAGCCGTTGGAGCAGGGCGTCGGGGTCGGTGGGCAGCGAGGCCAGCCATGTGTACGTCGGCCGGCTGAGGCCCGCCGGGTAGCCGACGGCGGGCTCGCCGTCCGGGACGCCGACCTCGATCGGGTAGTACGAGCCGTCCTCGTGGATCAGGCCGACATCGATCACCGGTCCTGCCTTCTGCGACATCCAGACCTCACGCTCGCGGGGCTCGGTCAGCTTCACCGGGCCACCGAAAGAGCCGTTGTTGTCGGTCTGCAGTGTCTTGACGTACACGAACTGGTTGTCGGTGACCTTCTGTTCGTCCTTCTTCGCGGCGACCGAGGCGATCCGGTCGAGCAGCACGGCCGCGCCACGCGGGGCCGTGGCCCGGGAACCCGTGCCCGCGGCGGACGGTGCCGGAGCGCCGTCCCGGCCGGTGGCGGCGAGCGTGGTCAGCAGCACCCCGCCCAAGGCCAGTCCGGCGGCGGGCAGCAGAACGGCGGCGCGCAGGAGACGGGGGCGGGTGGAGGTGCGGTCGCCGTCCTGGTCGATCAGACGCATCAGGGTTTCCTTGTGGTGGAGATGACGGCCAGGGGGCAGGTCCCGTTCGGCCGGGGCCGGCAGCAGCCGGGCCAGCTCCTCGCGTTCGGCCCGCTCGGGGCCGGAGTTACGGTCGTTCATCAGGCTTCCTCCTGGATGGGCAGGGCCATGAACGCGGCCCTGCTCTCTACCTCTCCGCGGCCGGGGCGGGGTTCCCTTCCGGACCGGACCGGTCCTCCGGGGTGTGCTTTCCGCGCGGACCCGCCCGGCGTCCAGCCGAGTTCCTCGTCGGTGAGCCGGCGCAGCCGGGTACGGGCACGGGCCAGCCGCGACCGCACGGTGCCCACCGGGACGCCCAGGGCCTCGGCTGCCTCGGCATAGTTCAGCCCGGACCAGACGCAGAGGGCCAGCGCCTCGCGTTCCTGGCGGCGGAGTCCGCCCAGCGCCTGCCGGACCGCGGCGAGCCGCCGTGCGTCGTCGACGCGTCCGACCGTGGCATCCGCGATGTCCGCCACCAGTTCCGGGGCGGGGCGGCGGGCCAGGAAGGCCAGGCGCCGCCCGATACCGCGGTTGGTGTTGCGTGCCTTGTTGGTGGCGATCCCGAGCAACCACGGCCGCAGCGAGTCGCCCTCCGGGTCGACGGTGTGACGGGTACGCCAGGCCGTCAGGAAGGTCTCGGACAACACCTCCTCGGCCGTCGACCAGTCGCCCGACAGCCGGTAGGCGTGGTTGTAGACCTCCCGCGCGTATTCCTCGTAGAGCGCGGTGAACGCCTCGTGGTCGCCCGCACTGATCCGTGCGCGCATGCGCTCCCGATCTCCTTGCTCATCACATCTCACACCCTCTACCTCTCCGGCCGGACCGAGGAGTTCCAGTGACCCGCGCCACACCGTGGGGCCACTGATACCGGGGGGCCGGGTCCACAGACCACCGGTGAGACGCACCCCCTCCATCCCGGTGCCGGCCGATCCGCCGGAGGCATCTTCCTTGACCGTGGCCGGGAAGCCCGCCCGGCGGAACGCAGCGCAGCAGGACGCTCGTACCTGCCCGAACTGCCTGGCACGCTTGATCGTTGACGGGCAGTTTCCGTGTGTGTCCGGCAGTTCTGTAATCTTCGCGCTCTCAGCTCCCACGCCACCGAGGAAGTACACATGGCCGAAACGCCCGCTCTCCGCCCAGGCAGCGCAAAAGAGAACCTGTTCACTCGAATCCGCAACCTTCCCCGCTGGCAAGGCATACTCGCGGCCCTCCCCCTGGGGCTGCTCCTCATCGGTGGATTGATCGGCGGCCTCATCGGCGTGCTCGGCGCGGTCATCAACCTTAAAATCGCCCGCACCGCTCTGGCCCCCGCAGGGAAAGCCCTCTCCATGACGGGCGTCATCTTCGGGGCCGTGATTGCTTTCCTCTTGATCGCTGCTGTACTTGCGGGGTTCTAGGAAGCGCGGTTGCCGCTGTCCCGCGCACGGTCGTGAAAAACGTGAGGACGTGAACGTGTCCACGTGGGGTCGGATCCCACCCCTTGGTACTGCAGCCGCAGTTATGGGGGGTCCACTCCTATGTCTTTGGTCAAGCTGGTCGGGTGCGAGTTCGGGGCGTCTGGAACGATGTGTCCGTGCATGCTGATGATCAGGTTGGCGAGGGTGTCCCCGCCGAGCTCGCGGCGTTCCTGCGGGGGGCGGTCGACGGCCGCCCGGTGAAGATTGCTCGTTCCGTCTGCGAGGGATGCGGTGGTCGGGTGTTCTTCGCGCTGGTCAACGCGTCCGGAGCGGAGCGGGAGTGTTCGGGCTGTGCGAGCCGTGCGTTCATCGCGGACAGCAGCGAGTACTGGAATGAGGAGTCCTGGGAGGACGACGAGCCCGGTGCGGCCGGCTGCCCTTGCGGGAGCGAGGAGTTCGAGGCCGCAGTCGCGTTCTCGCTCGGCGGCGACCGTTCGGTCCGCTGGGTAACCGTGGGCTTGCGGTGCATCAAGGACGGATTCTGCGGGATCTATGCCGACTGGAAGATCGACTACAGCCCCACGGATCACCTTCTGACCATGGTCTAGGTCTGCCGGACGACGGCCCGGACGGGCTGGGGTTCGTAGAAGGTTCCGTCGCGGAGCATGGCGAAGAGGACGTCGGCGCGGCGCCGGGCGAGGCAGAGCAGGGCCTGGGTGTGGTGTTTTCCCTGGGCGATTTTCTTGTCGTAGTAGGCCCGGGATGCCGGGTCGCCCAGGGCGGCGAAGGCGGAGAGGAAGAAGGCGCCGCGAGGGTGGCGACGCTCCTGGTCGGGGCCGGCCGTGGAAGCTGTCGCTGGAGGACCGGGTCCTCTTGGTCGCCGCGTACTGGCGGACCAACCTGAAGATGCGTCAACTAACTTGGCTGTTCGGGGTGTCGAAGCCCGCCGCCGACCGGGTCATCGACCACCTCGGACCGCTCCTGGCGCTCTGGCCCCGCCAGCGGTTCGCCAAGGACGCCGTGCTCATCGTGGACGGCACTCTGGTGCCCACCCGCGACCACAAGGTGGCCGAACAGTCCAAGAACTACCGCTACTCCACCACCCACCAGGTCGTCATCGACGCCGACAGCCGCCTGGTCGTCGCGGTTGGCCGACCGCTGCCGGGCAACCGGCACGACAGCCGGGCCTGGGCCGAGTCCGGCGCCAAGGCCGCCGTCGGCAACACCACCACGATCGCCGACGGCGGCTACCCGGGCACCGGTCTGGTGATGGCGCACCGCCGCCGCCCGGGCAAGGAGCCGCCCGACTGGAAGCAGGCCCACAACAAATCGCACAAGCAAGTCCGCGCCCGCGTCGAGCACTGCTTCGCCCGCATGAAGACGTGGAAGATCCTCCGTGACTGCCGCCTGCGCGGCGACGGCGTCCACCACGCCATGCGCGGCATCGCCCGCCTGCACAACCTTGCTCTCACGGGATAGCTCCTGCCGCATGCGGGACCTGAGAGGTCCACGGGAGACGGCTCCCCACCTCGCAGTCTTGGAGGAGGTTCAGGCGAGGCAGAACTCGTTGCCCTCGATGTCCTGCATCGTGATGCACGACTCGTTGACGCCATCGGCGCGCTGCGTCAGCACGTGTTTCGCGCCGAGAGCCATCAGCCGTGCGCATTCGGCCTCGAGTGTGGCCAGGCGCTCGTCACCCACGAGCCCGGCGCCGGCCCGCACACAGAGATGCACCCGGTTCTTGACGACCTTGCCTTCGGGAACTCGCTGGAAGAGCAGGCGTGGACCCACACCGGAGGGATCAGTGCACGCGAAGTAGATCTCATCCTCAGGCGGCAGCGAGCGGTGGTACTCCTCCCACGTGGCAAAGCCCTCCGGGACCGTCGGTACGACGTACCCCAGCACCTCGCACCAGAAAGCGGCGAGGTGCGCAGGTTCCGCGCAGTCGAAGGTCACTTGGAACTGTTTGATCGTTGACATCGGCGCACGATAACAGGGGTCCTGCTCATCTCCCTGGGTGGGTAGGTCCATACGTTGTCGGGAGGAGGGCCCTGCTGTCCGCTGCTGTGTCGTGCGGTCCCAGGGGTGAACCGAGGCCGGTTGCGTCCAGGGAAGTGGTCTACTTCCACGGCTGCTACTCCGTGGGCGACGACCGCCTCCGGGGCGTCAACCGCCGTCTCAACGGCCCCGCCAACACCCTGGCGGCGCTCAAGTCGATCTGCGCCGCACGACCCGACGGCGCCCCGATCTACATCATCCTGGACAACCTCTCCGCCCACACCGGCGCGGACATCCGCCGTTGGGCGAAGAAGAACAAGGTCGAGCTGCGCTCACCCCGACCCACGCCTCCTGTAGGCGCGTTCACCGTCGGCCAGGGACCGACGGATGAGCAGTGCGTCCTCGAAGCCGCCCTTGCCCTGGCCGGGCAGCGGGACCAGGGCCCAGGCGTATTCGCGCGGCGCGCAGGTCGTGGGCGCCGTCGCCGGCCGAGCGGATCTCCCAGGCATCCTCGGGCAGGATGGCGGAGACGGTGCGGGCGTTCTGCCCGCGCGGCCCGCACCGGTGCTTGCAGCCGATCGCCAGTACGTAGCCGAGCCGCCTCCGGGCGAGCCAGCCGCGCAGCACCGGGTCCTGGCCGTAGACCTCGTCGCCGGTCACCCACCGAAACGGCACGCCGGCGTCCACCGCCCTTGCCGACATCGCCCGAGCCAGGGCCGGCTTGGTGGCGAAGGCGACCTTGTCGCCGATGCGCGCGTTCGCCGGCGGGCCGGATCCGCAATCCAGCAGGTGGGCAGGTACAGCTCCCGGTCGATCAACGCCCGCCCCCGGACGGAGGCGTAGGCGAGGAACACCCAGCCGGAGTATTGCCTCAGGGTCTGGACGCTCTGTGCGTTGGCGTATCCGGCTTGGAAGGTCGTCATCACAGGTCAGCGTGCCTGCCGCAACGCAGAAGCGGATGGTCTTGAAAACCGTCGGGACAGCGATGTCACCGTGGTTTCTTGCCAGAGCTGGTCAACGCCCTGGCCTCACCCAGAGGCATCATGGGGGCGTGGACATCGAACTTCTGTACTTCGCCGGCTGCCCGAACTGGACCGTCGCCCAGGAACACCTCACCGAGGCGCTCGCCGCAGCGGACCTCTCCGGCCTGGGTGTGAAACTCCGCGCCGTCGAAACGGATGAAGAAGCCCGGGCACTGCACTTCCCCGGCTCTCCCACGATTCGCATCGACGGCCAGGATCCGTTCCCCGCCGCCACTGAGACATACGGCCTGACCTGCCGCGTCTACTCGACGCCCGGCGGCCTCGCAGGCGCGCCCACCGTCGAGCAGCTCGTCCAGGCCCTCACCCGGCTGCTTTCCCCTGAGCGGACTTCGCCAGCTCCGCGTTGAACTGAGCACCGACCAGAAGGGCCAGGTTGGCCAGCCACAGCCAGACCAGGAAGACCACGACGCCCGCCAGTGAGCCGTACAGACGGTGATAGGTACTGGCGTGGGAGGTGTAGACGCCGAAGCCGAGCGAGACGGCCAACAGGAGCCCTACCGCCAAGGTGCCACCGGGGGCCATCTTCCGCACGGGGCGGGAAGGCGCGGGGCCCGAACGGTACAGCACGAGCACCAGGGCGACGGCGACCGCAGCCAGGACCGGCCACCGCAGCGCGCCCCAGACGGCCTGCGGCCCGGTACCCAGGTCCAGCGCCCGGCTCAGACGCCGGGTCAGGTTGCCGGTGAGAAACAACGCCAGGATGGTCGTGAGAAGCAGCGAGATCAGGACGAGGGCCGTGGCGATGATGCGCGGAGCGGTGCGCCAGACCGGCCGATGCGCGCTGACGCCGTGCATGGCGTGCAACGCCCGGCGGAAGACGCTCAGATAGCTGGATCCCGACCACAGGCCTCCCGCTCCGCCGAGAAAGACCAGCGTCCATGCCGCTGACGACTGTTCGGACATCTGCCGCAGGGTGCTGCGCAGCAGAGCGCGGGACTCCACCGGGGCGGCCTGCGACAAGCGGTCGATGACCTCCGGTCTGGCCGTCGGGATGGTCAGTCCCACAATCGAGAGGATCACCAGCAGCACCGGAAACAGGGCCAGGACCGCGTAGTACGTCAAAGCGGCGGCCCAGTCCGTGACGTCGTCGTCCCAGACCGCCACCGGCGTTCGGCGCAACGCCGCCGACCACCGGCCCACGCGGCCGTCTGCATTGGTCATGAGGCGAATTCTCTCCCCCTGTTCTCGGCCGCTGCCATAGGAGAGGAGCCGAAGGGGCCTTCCCGGATCACACCCGGCAAGGCCCACCCTTTCGAATTCTCTTTACCTTTTCCTCGGCCCTCAGCGCCCCTCGCGACTTCTGTCCCGCTGTGGCGATAACCGGCTCGTGCCCCGGTTTTCCCTTCATAAACAAGGCACCGTTGCGGCATGTCGGTGACATTGCGGGGCACACGGTGGACAGGAGGTTGATAAATATGGGTCCCCTGCTGCTCGTTCTGCTTCTTGCCCTGATTCTCTTCGGTGTCGGCTTCGCCATCAAGATTCTTTGGTGGGTCGCCATTGCCGTCCTGGTGCTGTGGCTTCTCGGCTTCGTCATGCGCTCCACCACCGCCGGCGGTGGCCGAGGCCGTTGGTATCGATGGTGACCTGACTCGCATGTGCGCGTGCTTCGCAGGGCTCGGCCGATGTGACGGCCGGGCCCTGCGCGTAGGCACCGGACAAGAAGGCCTGACCGGAAGCTCACAGGCGCGCGTCGGCCGCCAGTGCGGTGAACGCCGACCAGGCGCCGGGGGAGACGGCCAGCGCCTGCCTGTCCGTGTCCTTCGAGTCCCGGACGAGAACGGCGCCGGGGCGCAGGGCGACCTCGATACAGTTGTCGCCGCCGCCGCCGCTGTAGCTGCTCTTGAACCAGGCCAGCTCGCTGGTGCTCATAGCGCTCCTCGCATCTGATCCAGCAGGCTCGCGGTGGCTTGGTGGCTCAGAGCCTGCGAGCGCATCTTGCCATAGCGCTGGAGCATCTGACTTACAGCTTTCGGGTCACTGACGAGCATGCTGGTGCCGTGGCCTTCGACGTAACCGGCCCAGCGGTGTTCGGCTGTCTCGGCAAGGTACATCTCGCCTTCGAAGCCGGAGTGTTCCTCCCGCAGCGGCACGACCTGGAGTTCCACGTTGCGGTACCGGCCGACTGTGATGAGGTGGTCGAGGAGGACTTTCGTGACGGCCGTACCTCCCATGCGGCGCTCCAGGAGTGCTTGCTCGACGACGAAGCTGAACGTCGTGTTGGGGCGTTCGACGAGAAGCTGCTGCCTGGCCAGTCGTGCTGTCACCTGCCGTTCGCACTGTTCCTCCGTGAGCGGAGGCAGGTGCCGGTCGAAGATCGCGCGAATGTATGGCTCAGGTTGCAACAGGCCTGGGAGGACCCGGCTTTCATACGCGTACAGCGAGATCGCCTCCTCCTCGACCCCCGCCCACTGCCGGAACCACGACGCCAGTCCCGCCTTCCGCGTCAGGCTCTTCGCCGCAGCCTCCAGCACGCGCGCCGCGACCGCGCCCAGGACCTCGTCCGACCGCTTCGGCAGTTCCCTCGGCGGGAAACGCTTCCCCTGCTCGATCTTGGCGACGTACGCGGGCGAATAGCGCACCAGCGGGGCGAACTGCTCCTGGGTCAGGCCGGCTTCCTCCCGCAGTGCCTTGAGGACCGCGCCGAAGGTCTTCAGGCTGTCGGAGAGCTCCGGCTCGCAGCCCCCGCCCGCCCCGCCACCGTTGTCCGTCGTCATCGCAGCCGCCTTCCCCTGTGCCACCGGGCCGTACCCGTGCCGTACCGTTCGTCGTCCGGGCTGCGCCACGCCAGACCGATCAATGCTCACGCACAGCGACCGGCCCAGTCCAGTGCGTGAACCAGTACAACGTGATCTGTATCAGCGGCGGACCTGCCGACGGGCCGCCAACTGGCAGCAATCTGGCCCACATGCCAGCCCTGAACCACGAATCCGCCACCCCCACGCTCACGTTCACGCAGCGTTTCTCCGCCACCCGGCGCGGTGCCCGTCTCGCCCGGCTGCTCGCCGCGCACCAGCTCACCGAGTGGGGGCATCCCAGTGGGACCGAAGCGCATGACACCGTCGTGCTCGTCGTCGCGGAGCTCGCGGCGAACGCCGTTCTCCATGGCCGTGTACCCGGGCGGGACTTCGCCCTCGCGCTGTTCTTCGAGGCGGGCCGGGATGCCGTCCGGATCGAGGTGACCGACACCCATCCCGCCCGGCCGGCACGCATGGCTCCCGGCCCGGACCAGGACGGGGGTCGTGGCCTGGTCCTCGTCGACGCGCTCGCCGCCGACTGGGGCGTACGCGACCGCCTCGGCCCCGGCAAGACGGTCTGGGCCGAGTGCGCGCTGTGAGGAGGGCCTACGGGGTCAACTTCAAGGGATCGGCGGAGGGTTCAGTTGCCCAGGGACGACAGCGCGGCCGCGACCCGTTCGGCTGCCTCCGGTGGGGTCGAGGCGTGCGGGGAGAGTCTGAGGGAGTCGGTGCGCACGGTCGCGGTGACACCTTCCGCGTGCAGCGCCTTGGCGACGAGGGCCGGATCGTGGTCCGGCAGGGTGAAGGAGAGAATGCCCGCGCGCCGCGCCGGGTCGGCGGGGGAGAGGACGCGGCCGCCGTACGCCTCGACTGTCTCGGTGAGTTCGGCGATCCGGACGGCGATCGAGACTTCGATCGCGGGGACGGTGTGCCGCTCGACGAGGTCCAGCGCGGCCGCGAACGCGGCGGCCGTCACCGGGCTCAGGTTGGTGATCGACCACCGTCGGGCGTCCGGGGCGGGCGGGTGCTCGGCTCCGTCGAAGAGGCCGACGTCCTCCACGCCCGTCCAGCCGGTGAGGACCGGCTCAAGGGACTCCAGGGCGCGGTCGGACAGGGTGGCGAAGCCGGTCGACCATCCGGCGCGCAGCCACTTCTGGCCGCCCGCGACCACCACGTCGGCGGCGTCCCAGGGCAGGGAGGCGACACCGAACGCCTGGATGGCGTCCACGATCAGCAGCCGGTCGGGGCCGATCGCCTCGCGCAGCGCCGCCAGGTCGGCGCGGAAGCCGGTGCGGAAGTCCACGGCGCTGACCGACACGGCCACGACGTCGTCGGTCAGCGCGGCGCGGACCAGGTCGGGGGTGACTCCGGAACCGGGCGCGGGGTCGAGCCAGCGCGGCGTGGCCCGGCCCAGGTCCGCGCTGCGCCGCCACGGGTAGTGGTTGGCGGGGAAGTCGGTGCGCGGTGCGAGGACCACGCCCTCCCGTACGCCGAGCGCGGCGTGGAACAGACCGGTCGACGCGTTCGGGAGCAGCACGGTGTGCCGGGCGTCGGTGCCTGCGAGGCGGGCGGCCGTGTCCCGCGCGGTCTCCTCCGCGCGCATCAGCGTGTCCACGGTGGTGTGGTCGGCGCGGGCGGAGGCGTCCAGGGCCTGTGCGGTGGCGGTGACGGCGTCCCGGGACGGCGGCCCGAAGCGAGCGAAGTCCAGGTACCCGGCGGGTGTGTCGAAGTGGCTGGCGTACGACGTGAGCACGGGGCTCGTCCCTCCGGGGTGGTGCGGGCGGATCGGGTGGTGCGGCGGGCGGTGGAGCGGAGTCCGGTGGCGCCCCGGAGCCCGCCCGCGCATCCTGCCACAGCGCTTCGGATGCTCCAGATGGTGAGATGCCCGTGCGCGAGTCGAAACCTCTCGGTGGAGAAGATCACGTCCGCGATCGCGGTCTTGGCCGGGCGGTCGGCACGCGATACGGTCTGTCCGATATCGACGACAGCGAGACGGAAGCCGGTGGGAATCCGGCACGGTCGCGCCACTGTATGTGAACGCCCCCCGGGCGTTCGTGAGTCAGACCCGTGGCTGTCGTCCTGTGTACCACCGAGATGGGACGCGAACTCCCAGAGGAGGTTCTGCCATGGCGCAGACCGTCGCCCAGCCGACTGCCACCGCCGCACCCGCCCCGCTGCCGCTGAAGGCGATAGCTCCCTGGGCGGTCTTCTTCGGCGTTCTCATGCTGGTCCTGCTGTACTTCGTCGGCGCCGAGCAGGGCGCCACCTCCGTGTTCAGCGGCACGGACGTCCACGAGTGGGTGCACGACGCCCGCCACCTGCTCGGCTTCCCCTGCCACTGAGCCGAGGGACGCCGCACGCTCATGAACTCCGCAACGGTAAGAAACCTCCTCGTGCGGGGCATGCTCGCCGGCCTCGCCGCCGGCGTGCTCGCCCTCGTCGTCGCCTACTTCCTGGGGGAGCCGTTCGTCGACAAGGCGATCGGCTTCGAGGAGGCGCACTCCCACGGGCACTCCCACTCCCATGACGAGGTCGAAGTCGTCTCCCGTTCCCTCCAGTCCACCGCTGGTCTCGCCACCGGCGTCCTCGTCTACGGGGTCGCCTTCGGCGGCATCGCCGCCCTCGCCTTCTGCTTCGCGCTGGGCCGCGTGGGCCGCTTCTCCCCGCGGGCGACCGCGCTGCTGCTGTCCGGCTGCGCGCTGCTCGCCGTGTACGTCGTGCCGTTCCTGAAGTACCCGGCCAACCCGCCCGCGGTCGGTGAGGGAGACACCATCGGCAAGCGCACGACCCTGTACTTCCTGATGATGCTGCTCAGCATCCTCCTCGCGATCGCCGCCACCATGCTCGGCAAGCGCCTCGCGCCCGCGCTGGGCACGTGGTACGCGACGGTGGCCGCGGTGGCCGCCTTCGCCGTGGTGATCGGGCTGGCGTTCGCCTTCCTGCCCGCCGTCAACGAGGTGCCGTCGCACTTCCCGGCCACCGTGCTGTGGCGGTTCCGTCTCTCCGCGCTGGCCATCCAGGCCGTCCTGTGGGGCGGGTTCGGGCTGGTCTTCGGCGAGTTGGCCGAGCGGCTGCTGAACCCCCGGCCCGCGACCGCCGCGTCCGTACAGGCGGTACCGGCCGCGCACTGAACCCCTTCAGCCCGCACGAGCACCCTTCAGCGCGCACGACAGGGCCTCTCGGAATCGTCCGGGGGCCCTGTCGCGTTCGGTCAGGGCGCCGCCAACGGCTGTCCGAGTCGCAGATTCCAGCGGCCGGCCCGTCCGCTGAGTTCCGTGGCCGTCAGCGGCGGTACGTCCAGCCGCCAGAAGCCGGCCAGGGGCAGGTCCAGTGCGTGGACGATCGCGGCCCGTACGACCTCCGGCTCGACCACGGCGAGCGTACGGCCGTCGGTGTCCCGCGCGGTGTCCAGCCGGCGGCCGACCCGCTCGCACACGTCCCGCACCGACTCGCCGCCGTGCGGCGAGCAGTCGGGGTCGGCGAGCCAGCGGCCCACTGCCTCCGGCTCGGTGGCCATCACCTTCTCCAGGGTCCGGCCCCGCCAGCGGCCCGCGTCCAGGCCCGCCAACTCGGCCTCCGCCACGCCGTCGAGACCGAGCGCCGAGGCCGTCTCCCGGCAGCGCACGCTCGGGGACAGAAGCACCCGGGCGGCCGCGGGCAGCGATCCTGCCGCCGAACGGGCCTTGGCCGCACCGCCGTTGTCGAGCGAGTCGCCGTCGTCGAACCGGGCCTGCCGCAGCGACGGGCTCGTCGCGGGCGAGATGAGCGTGATACGGCTGGTCAACGTCACTCCTACCGCGCGGTGTTGACGGCGGTGCCGGCGGCGCGCAACGCCTCGACCTCGTCGGGTGGCGCGGACTCGTCGGTGACGAGGGTGTGCAGCCGCGCGACCGGTGCGACGAAGGCGTGTGCCGTGCGGGAGAGTTTGCTGCCGTCGGCCACGGCGAGCACGCGCCGGGCCGATTCGATCGCCGCCCGCTTCACCGCCGCGTCGTCCAAGTCGTAGGCGGTCAGGCCTTGTTGCGCATTGAGCCCGCAGCAGCCGACGACGGCGGTGTCGAAGCGCAGGGCCGCCAGCGAGGACAGGGTCAGGGGGCCGGTGAGGGCTCCCTCGCCCGGTCGGGGCCGCCCGCCGGGCACGAGGAGGGTGGTCTGCCCGGGGTTGTCGGCGAACACGTTGACGGCCTGGAGTGACAGTGGCATCACGGTCACCCGGCGGCCGCGCAGTGCCCTGGCGACCTCCAGGCACGTGGTGCCGCTGTCGAGGACGACCGTCTCCCCGTCGGTGATCAGCGCGGCCACCTCCGCGCCGATGCGCTCCTTGGCCCGTGTGCCCTCCTGCGCGCGCAGGGTGAAGGGGGGCTCCTCGCCGCGCAGCAGCAGGGTCCGGGCGCCGCCCCGGAAGCGCTCCAGCACGCCTTGGGCCGCCAGGGTCTCCAGATCGCGGCGGACGGTCATCTCCGAGGCCCCGGTCAGTTCGGCCAACTGGCCGACGCCGAGGCTGCCCGCCTCCCGCACCGCGTCCGTGATCTGCCTCAGGCGGTCCATGTTCCCCATGGCCGTGATTGAACACCATGCGCCGACAAACAGGAATGCTGTGAGAACGGGCGCTTTTCAAACAAGTGGAATGTTCGATACGTTCGTATCCATGGAGCGATCCCTTCGTGTCGCGCGTCTGGCGACCTTCGCGTACTTCATCCTCAACGGGACCCTGCTGGGGATGTGGATCGTGCAGATCCCGGCCATCGAGCACCGCGTCGGCGTCAGTCACGCCGTCCTGGGCGGCTTCCTGCTCCTGCTCGGGGCGGGCGCCTTCGTGGGGATGCAGCTGGCCGGCCCGGTCGCCGACCGCCTCGGCACCCGGATCGTCGTGCCCGCCTCGGGTGTGCTGTGCAGCGCCGCCCTGGTGCTGCCCGGACTGGCCTCCCGGCCGTGGATGCTCGCCGCCGCCCTGATCGTGCTCGGGTTCGGCAACGGCTGCCTGGACGTGAGTATGAACGCCCACGCCGTCCAGGTCGAGAAGATGTACGGACGCCCGGTGATGTCCGCGTTCCACGCCACGTTCTCCGTCGGCGGCGTGGTGGCCGCCCTCGCGGGTGCCGCCGTCGCGAGCGCGGGCTGGACCCCGGCGGCGACGCTCGGCACGGCCGCCGCACTGGGAGTGGTGGCCTCCGTGTGCGTCGCCCCCGGTCTGCTGCCCTCCGCCGCGTCCACCGTCGCGGGACCGGACGCGGATGCCGGGGGCGAGTCCGGGGCCGGGTCCGGCGGACCGGCCGAGCAGGCGGACCGGGCGCGCACCCGTATCTGGATCCTGGCCGTCCTCGCGCTGATGGTCATGCTGTGCGAGGGGGTCGCCAACGACTGGAGCGTGCTGCACCTGCGGACCGTCCTCGGCGCCTCCGAAAGCACCGCGGCCTTCGCCTACGGCGCGTTCGCCGCGACGATGACCGTCGGCCGACTGCTCGCCGACCGCATCTCGGCCCGCTTCGGCCCCGCCGCGATCCTGCGGTACGGAGCGTCGGTCGCCGCCGTCGGCATGGCGGCGGCCGCCCTGTCGCCGTGGACGTCGCTCGCCCTGGCCGGCTGGGGGCTGTTCGGCGCCGGGCTCTCCGGCTGCGTTCCCCAGCTCTTCAGCGCCGCCGGACACGCCGACGCCGACGCCGCCGGCGCCAACGTCTCCAAGGTCGCCGGACTCGGCTACCTGGGCATGCTCGCGGGACCGGCCGTCATCGGCTGGCTCACCCGCCTGGTCCCGCTGAACCTGACCTTCTTCCTCCCCGTGGCCTGCTGCGTCGTCGCGGCGGCGACGGCGGGGGTGCTGCGGTCGCGGGGGACCACGGTCGCGGGCCGCGGGCCCGTCCCCGAGGTGGGGCCCCGGACCGTGTCACCCCTCCGGGGTGAGCAGGGTGCCGCCGAGGGTCGAGGCGCGGGCCACTAGCGCGGGGCGCAGCCGCCGGGAGCGGCCCTGCTTGCCGTTCAGCATGGCGACCAGGGTCGTCGCCGCCACCTCGCCCATCCGGTACATCGGGGAGCTCACGGAGGTCAGGGACACCGGGAGGGCCGCCGCCAGGGGGACGTCGTTGTAGCCGACGATCGCCACGTCCCGGCCGACCGTGAGGCCCGCGTCCCGGACCGCCGCCATCACGCCGATCGCCGCGAAGTCGTTGACCGCGAAGACGGCGGTGGGCCGCGGCCGCAGGGCCAGCAGCCGCTCGGCCGCCGCCCGGCCGCCGGGCACGTCGAAACGGGACGGCACGACGTGGCTCCCGGGCACGGGCAGGCCCGCCTCGGCGAAGGCGTCGAGGAAGCCCTGGGTGCGCTCCGTGCCGGTACTGGCGTAGGGCTCGCCGGCCACCACCGCGACCCTCCGGTGGCCGAGTTCCAGCAGGTGCTCCGCGGCCAGTCGCCCGCCGAGGACGTCGTCGGTGGTCACCGAGATCCGTCCCGGCAGCCGGCGCGACGTCAGCACCAGGGGGACGTGCCGGCGGGCCAGTTCGGCGACGAGGTCGGTGTCGGAGCGGGCGTCGCCGAGCACCAGGCCGTCGACGCGCCGGGCGAGCAGGGCGTCGGCCCGCCGCCGTTGCAGCTCCGGGTCGTCGGCGGTGTTGGCGACCACGGTGTGGTAGCCGGCGGCCGCCGCGGCCGCGTCGATGCCCTCGTAGATGGTGGCGAGCACGATGTCGGTCAGCCTCGGGACGAGCACGCCCAGCATCCTGGAGCGGCCGGTGCGCAGCGCCGCCCCGGCCGGGTCCCGCTGGTAGCCGAGTTCCTCGGCGAGCGCCCGGATCACCGTGGCGGTGTCGGAGGCCACCCCGCTCCGTACGCTCTCGTCCGGGCTCAGTGCCCGTGACACCGTGGAGACGTGGACCCCCGCCTGCCGGGCTATCCGGGCCAGTGTGACCGGGGCGCGACCGGTCTGTGCACCGGCCCCCGCCCGCGCTCCCTGCCGATCCACGCTGGCTGTCCCTCTTCTCGTTTCGTCCGGGTTCTTCTCGGTGTCTCTCGACGGTTCCCGGGTTTCGCCGGGCTCCTGCCGGAACCCGCGGGTGCCCCCGCGTCGCGCCCTTGAGCTTCGCACATCCCCGAACCGTCCGGCCAGACAAGTGTGAGGCAACCCATTGACCCGCCGCAATCGTTTGCATAGCCTCTGCGCAATCGATTGCGGAGAGAGGGTCCATGCGTCGTATCCAGGTCGTGGCAACCGGCGGCACCATCGCGAGCCGTTCCGGGGCGGAGGGCCGTCGGGCGACCGTGCTCGCGGAAGAACTGGTCGCGTCGGTCGGCCCGCTGCCGGAGGGCGCGGAGGTGAGCACACGCGACGTGGTCACCCGGGGCAGCTACGCCTTCGACACCGCCGACCTGCTGGCGCTGGCCCGCGAGGTGCGCGGCACGCTGCGCGACGGGGCCGACGGGGTGGTGATGACGCACGGCACCGACACCATGGAGGAGACCGCCTTCCTGCTCGACCTGGCGTTCGACGACCCGCGGCCGATCGTGCTGACCGGAGCGCAGCGCCCGTTCGACGACCGTGCCGCCGACGGTCCGGGCAACCTGGGTGACGCCCTCGCCGTGGCCGCCGACGACGCCGCCCGCGGGCACGGCACGCTGCTGGTCTTCGACGGCTTCGCCTTCCCCGCCCGCGGGGTGCGCAAGAGCGACACCATGTCGGCGCACGCCTTCACGGCGCCCGGCCGCGGTCCCGCGCTGCGCGTGGCGGGCCGGCGGGTGGTCCCGCTGTGGCAGCCCGCGCCCAGCCCGCGGCTGCCCCTCGACCTCGACCTGCCCCGGCTGCCCCGGGTGGACGTGGTGCCGGCCTACCCCGGGGCGGACGGGCTGTTCGTCCGGGCGAGCCTGGCCGCGGGCGCGGCGGGCGTCGTGGTGGCGGCAGTCGGCGCGGGCAACGCCGGACCGGAGCTGGTGGAGGCGGTCGCCGAGGCCGTGGCGGCGGGCCACCCGGTGCTCATCTGCTCACGGGTGCACTCGGGCCCGGTCGAACCCCTCTACGCGGGCGGCGGAGCCGAACTGCAACGGGTCGGCGCGATCTTCGCCGGTGATCTCAGCCCCTGGCAGGCCCGGCTGTTGCTGGCCGCCGCGAGCACGGTACCCGGAAGGTCGCCGGCCGCGGTCGTCCGCGCCTGGCTCGCCGGACGGGACCCGTCGTCCGACACCGGCTCCTGACCGCTTCCCGACCGCCTGACTTCCCGGCTCCGCGACCCGTCCCGACTTCCTGACCCATCCCCGACCCCAACCCGCCCCCGTCCCTGACCCGCCCACTTCCCGTCCCCGACCCCAACCCGCCCCCGTCCCTGACCCGCCCACTTCCCGTCCCCGACCCGCCCCCGTCCCCGACCCCTTCCGATCCCCCCACGCAGCAACCAACCCCAGCAAGAGCAAGGAGATTTCGATGACCAAGGAAATCCTCGTCGGCTTCGGTGTGGACGTAGACGCCGTCGGCGGATGGCTCGGCTCGTACGGGGGCGAGGACTCGCCCGACGACATCTCCCGCGGGCTGTTCGCGGGCGAGGTCGGCGTGCCGCGCCTGCTGGAGCTGTTCCGGCGCCGCGGCCTGACCCAGACGTTCTTCTGGCCCGGCCACTCCGTCGAGACCTTCCCGGAGGAGTTCGACGCCTGTGTCGCCGCCGGTCACGAGATCGGCGTGCACGGCTACAGCCACGAGAACCCGATCGCCATGAGCCGCGAGCAGGAGGCCGCGGTCCTGGACCGCTGCATCGAGCTGATCGAGACCCGTTCAGGGCGCCGCCCGACCGGCTACGTGGCCCCCTGGTGGGAGTTCAGCCCGGTCACCAACGAACTGCTCCTCGAACGCGGCATCAAGTACGACCACTCGCTGATGCACCGGGACTTCGAGCCGTACTACGTGCGGGTCGGCGACTCCTGGACGAAGATCGACTACAGCCGGCCGGCCGAGGACTGGATGAAGCCGCTGGTGCGCGGCCGGGAGACGGACCTCATCGAGATCCCGGCGAACTGGTACCTCGACGACCTGCCTCCGATGATGTTCATCAAGGCCAGCCCGAACAGCCACGGCTTCGTCAACCCCCGTGACATCGAGCAGATGTGGCGCGACCAGTTCGACTGGGTGCACCGGGAGATGGACCACGCCGCCTTCACCATGACCATCCACCCCGACGTGGCCGGCCGCCCGCAGGTGCTGCTGATGCTGGAGCGGCTGATCGACCACATCAACTCCCACGAAGGCGTCCGCTGGGTGACCTTCGACCAGATCGCGGACGACTTCGCCGCCCGCAACCCGCGCCAGAAGGGTGACAGCAGATGACCACCGCACAGGAACAGCAGACCGTCCACGAGAGAGACTGGCCGCGCGGCGGCGCACCCTCGGACGAGGTCCTCTTCAAGGGCCCCCCGACCCTCAGCCGGCGCACCATCACGACCACCACCGTGGTGTGCTTCCTGGCCTGGGTCTTCTCGGTCTACGACTTCGTGCTCTTCGGCACCCTGCTGCCGAAGATATCCGAGACGTTCGGCTGGACCACCGGACAGGCCACGGCCATCGCGACGGGGGTGACGGTCGGCACCTTCGTCGTCTCGCTGCTGGTCGGGCCGATGCTGGACCGCTGGGGCCGCAAGCCCAGCCTGATCGTCACCACCGCGGGCGCGGCGCTCTCCTCCGGCTTCACCGCCCTGGTCGGCGGCGCCGCCTCCCTCATCGGTGTCCGGGCCATCTCCGGCCTCGGCTACTCCGAGGAGGTCGTCAACAGCGTCTACCTCAACGAGATGTACGGCAAGAGCCGGCGCCGCGGCTTCATGTTCAGCCTGGTGCAGAGCGGCTGGCCGGTCGGCGCACTGCTCGCGTCGGCGTTCGCCGCCGTGCTGCTGCCGGTGATGAGCTGGCGCTGGATCTTCCTCCTCGCCACCTTCCCGGTGGTGGTCATCCTCGTCGCCGGGTCCAGGCTTCGTGAGTCGCCCTCCTTCGTCGCCCTGAAGCGGACGCGGGAGCTGCGCAAGGACGGGCGCGAGGCCGACGCGGCCCGGCTGGCGGAGCTCTACAGCCTCGACATCACCCGGGACGACGAGTCCGGTCTGCGGCAGCTCTTCGCCCCGGACCTGCGCCGCCACACCCTGTGCCTGTCCGGAGCGTGGCTGTTCAACTGGATGGGCATCCAGATCTTCTCGGTGCTGGGCACCACGATCCTCACCGACGGCAAGGGCGTCTCGTTCTCCAGCGCGCTGGTCGTGCTGATCCTGGCCAACCTGGCCGGTTTCCTCGGCTACCTCTTCCACGGGTATCTCGGTGACCGGATCGGCCGGCGGACGACCATCATCGTCGGCTGGAGCATCGGCGGTATCGTGATGACGGCGATGCTCTTCGGGCCGAACAGCAGCGCGTACGTCATCCCGATGTACGCCCTGGGGCTCTTCTTCCTCCTCGGCCCGTACTCCGCCATGGTGTTCTACATGGGCGAGTCGTTCCCGGCCCGGGTCCGGGGCATCGGCTCCAACACCGCCCACGTGATGGGCCCGGTGGGCGCGATCGTCGGCTCGGCGCTGCTCAGCGCCCTCATCGGGATCGGTGCGAGCGCCACCATGGCCGCGTTCCTCGCGGGCGCCCTGGGGATGTTCATCTCCGGCGTCCTGATGCTCGGCGCCCGCAACGTCAGCCAGGACGCGGACGAGGAGTCCGCCCCCGAGGCCGCGGCGCCCGCCGCCTGAGCAGCCCCTCCTCCCGTCCCCTCCCTCTTCCGGTGCGTGGCGGCCCACACCCGCCACGCACCGGAAACCCCACGAAAGGCAGGACATGCCCTCCAGCGAACACACCGCACCGGTCCGCGACGACGGGCTGGCCGGCAAGGTGGCCGTCATCACCGGCGGCGCGAGCGGCATCGGCCGCGCCCTGGCCGTGGCGTACGCGCGCGCCGGGGCCGACAGCGTCGTCGGCTTCTACCCCAAGGACCCGCACAGCGCGGAGGAGACCATACGGCTGGTCGAGGCCGCCGGCGGCCGGTGCACCGCGGTCGCGGTCGACGTCCGGGACAGCGAGCAGGTCGACGCCCTGGCGCGGTCCGCCGTGGAGACGTACGGGCGGCTGGACATCGCCGTAGCCGGAGCCGGAGTGCTGCGCCGGGCCGCCCTGGCCGAACTCGACGACGACGCCTGGAACGACATGCTCTCGGTCGACCTGACCGGGGTGCTGCGCACCTTCCGCTCCGCCGCCGCGGTGATGACCGGCCCCGGTGCCATGGTGGCGGTCTCCTCCATCGCCGGCGGGGTCTACGGCTGGGACGATCACGCCCACTACGCCGCCGCCAAGAGCGGGGTACTGGGCCTGTGCCGGTCGCTGGCGACCGAACTCGCCCCGCGCGGCATCCGTGTCAACACCGTCATCCCCGGGCTGATCGAGACCCCGCAGTCGCTCGACGAGGCCAACTCGCTGGGCCGCGCGGGGCTGGAGCGGGCCGGCCGGAGCATCCCGGCGGGCCGGGTGGGCCACGCCGACGAGGTCGCCCGCGCGATCCGCTTCCTCACCGGCGACGACGCCGCGTACATCACCGGCCAGGAACTGGTCGTGGACGGCGGTCTGACGGTCCGGTGGCCGGAGTGACGGCGCGGCGGCGGCAGGACACGGAACAGCGCGGAAAGGTGAACGGCATGGGAGTCCTCCAGGATCAGGTCGCCCTGGTGACCGGCGCGGCGAGCGGCATCGGCACGGCGATCGCCGACGCCTACGCGGCCGAGGGCGCGCGGCTCTTCCTGGCCGACCGCGACGCCGACCGGCTGACCGCGCTGGCCGAGCGTTACGCGGCGCAGGGGACGGAGACGGCCACCGCGGTCGTCGACGTGGCCGACGCGGAGCAGACCCGGCACATGGTGGAGAGCTGTGTGGCCGAACTGGGCGCGCCCGACGTCCTGGTCAACTCGGCGGGGATCCTCACCGAGGTCCCGCTGGTCGAGATGGACGTCGAGACCTGGGACGAGATGATCGCGATCGACCTGCGCAGCGTCTTCCTGTGCTGCCGGTGGACGGTGCCGCACATGGTCGCCCGCGGCAGCGGCCGGGTCATCAACATCGCCAGCCAGCTGGGCATCAAGGGGGGCGAGGGCCTCGTGCACTACTCGGCCGCCAAGGCCGGCGTCATCGGGCTGACCAAGGCCCTCGCCCGTGAGGTCGCCCCGCACGGGGTGCTGGTCAACGCGATCGCTCCGGGCCCGGTGTTCACCCCGCTGGTGGAGGGGATCAGCGAGGACTGGAAGCAGGCCAAGCAGGCCGAGCTGCCCCTCGGCCGGTTCGGGGTCCCGGCGGAGGTCGCCCCCACCGCCGTGCTGCTGGCCAGTGATCCGGGCGGCAACCTCTACGTGGGGCAGACCCTCGGACCCAACAGCGGCGACATCATGCCCTGAAGCCCCGACAGGAGGGAGCCACGATGTGCGGAGCCTGCGGCGCGGGCCGTTCCGTACCGCGCTGGGAGGACGTCCTCGCCCCGCCCGGCCGTTCGGTGCTGGCCGCCCGCGCGGCGCGGACCGAACGACTCCTGGGGCCCGGATCGGGACTGCGGGTCCGGGCCTGGCTGTCCGCGGGATACCTGCTCGCCGACCGGGTCGGCCGTACCGTGCACGCGGCGGACCTGGACACGCTGTGGCGTGCGGCCGCCGAACGCGGCGCACGGCCGGCGGGCTGGCGGCCGCTGCGGGGCCCGGCCGCCACCCTGCCCGTCGAGGTGCCCGGCGGCTGGGACCCGGCCACGGTCGCGGTGTGGTGCGCCGCCGTGGCCCGGACCGAACCGGACGCCTCGCTGGAGGTCACCCTCCCCGACTCCGGCGGGGCGCGCACCGTACTGGTGGAGATCGGGGCGGGTGCCGTACGGGCCACGGTCCTGGAGGCCGGCCCGGCCGGCCCGGAGCGCGGGGGCGCGATCCTGGTCGGCGGAGTCGGCGCGGCCGGTGCGGCCCGGCATCTGATGGACTGCCATCAGGTGGTGCGTACGCCCGCGGACGGGCTGTAGCGGGCTGGGCCGACGCCGTCGAAACTTTCGAAGGTGTCGGCCTTCCAGTTGATCTAGTGCCTGGAGGCCTCGTCGGGCTCGCCCGGAAGGATCAGGCCTCTATGGCTCTGAGCAGGAAAAACATGCTTCCTTTGGGCTTCGAGGTCGAGCGAACGTTTCGAAATTCCGACCGAAACTGTTGACACCCGTCGGACCCGGCTCAACACTTCACACCGCTGCGTCACCTCCTGGCAGCCGGCTGTTCCGCGAGGTCCTGTCGTGCTGCCCGCCCCCCACCACCTTCACGAGGAGGAAGCACGGACATGAACACGCTCGTCCGGACGACCGGCCGCAGACGCGGTCGCTTCACGTGGTTCATCAGGAGCCTCTGTGCCGCCGCCATGGTTGTCATGGCCGCGATGACCTTGCCGGGCACCGCCAGCGCCGACACGGTCATCACCTCGAACCAGACCGGCACCAACAACGGCTACTACTACTCGTTCTGGACCGACGGCGGCGGCTCGGTCTCCATGAACCTCGGCTCCGGCGGCGGCTACAGCACCCAGTGGAGCAACGTCGGCAACTTCGTGGCCGGCAAGGGCTGGGCCACCGGCGGCCGCAAGGCGGTCAACTACTCGGGCAGCTTCAACCCGTCCGGCAACGCCTACCTGGCCCTCTACGGGTGGACGACCAACCCGCTCGTGGAGTACTACGTCGTCGACAACTGGGGCACCTACCGGCCCACCGGAACGTTCATGGGCACCGTCACCAGCGACGGCGGCACGTACGACATCTACAAGACGACGCGGGTCAACGCCCCCTCCATCGAGGGCACTCGGACCTTCGACCAGTACTGGAGCGTCCGTCAGTCGAAGAAGACCGGTGGAACCATCACCACCGGAAACCACTTCGACGCCTGGGCGAGCAAGGGAATGAAGCTCGGCAGCTTCAACTACATGATCCTCGCGACCGAGGGCTACCAGAGCAGCGGCAACTCCAACGTCACCGTGAGCGACGGCGGTTCCGGCGGCGGCGGCACCGGCGGCGGTGGTGGCGGTGGTGGTGGTGGCACCGGTGGGTGCACCGCGACGCTGTCGGCGGGTCAGCAGTGGAGCGACCGGTACAACCTGAACGTGTCGGTGAGCGGTTCGAGCAACTGGACGGTGACGATGAACGTTCCGTCGCCGGAGAAGATCATCGCGACCTGGAACATCAGCGCGAGTTACCCGAGTTCGCAGGTGCTGGTGGCCAAACCCAACGGCAACGGCAACAACTGGGGAGTGACCGTCCAGACCAACGGCGCCTGGACCTGGCCCACGGTCTCCTGCAGTGCGAGCTGACCCGGCCGACACCGAAGACCTCTCCAGAAAGGTCCCAAGCCGCATGAGTACCAGACCACTTGCGTCACTCCGGTCCCTGGTCGCGGGACTGGCCGTCGCGGCGCTCGCCGTGGCCGGCTCCCTCACCGTCGAAGCCGCTCCGTCGTACGCCGCCACCTGCAACGGCTACGTCGGGCTCACCTTCGACGACGGGCCGTCCAACGACCACACCCCGGCCCTGCTCAACGCGCTGAAGCAGAACGGGCTGCGGGCCACGATGTTCAACGAGGGTCAGTTCGCGGCCTCCTACCCGGCCCAGGTACGGGCCCAGGTGGACGCCGGCATGTGGGTCGGCAACCACAGCTACACCCACCCGCACCTGATCCAGCAGAGCCAGTCGCAGATCGACTCGGAACTCTCCCGGACCCAGCAGGCCATCGCCGCCGCGGGCGGTGGTACGCCGAAGCTGTTCCGGCCGCCCTACGGCGAGACCAACTCCACGCTGAAGTCGGTCGAGGCCAAGTACGGCCTGACCGAGATCATCTGGGACGTCGACTCGCAGGACTGGAACAACGCGAGCACCGACGCGATCGTGCAGGCCGTCTCCCGGCTGGGCAACGGCCAGATCATCCTCATGCACGAGTGGCCCGCCAACACGCTCGCGGCGATCCCGCGGATCGCTCAGACACTGGCCTCCAAGAGCCTGTGCTCCGGCATGATCTCCCCGCAGACGGGCCGCGCCGTGGCCCCCGACGGAGGCGGCTCCGGCGGTGGCGGCGGCGGTGGTGGTGGTGGCACCGGTGGGTGCACCGCGACGCTGTCGGCGGGTCAGCAGTGGAGCGACCGGTACAACCTGAACGTGTCGGTGAGCGGTTCGAGCAACTGGACGGTGACGATGAACGTTCCGTCGCCGGAGAAGATCATCGCGACCTGGAACATCAGCGCGAGTTACCCGAGTTCGCAGGTGCTGGTGGCGAAGCCCAACGGCAACGGCAACAACTGGGGTGTGACCGTTCAGACCAACGGCGCCTGGACCTGGCCCACGGTCTCCTGCAGTACCAGTTAGTCGTCCGGTGGCGCGGCGGACCACGGCCGCCGCGCCACCGGCGGTTCGCGGTTGGCGCGCGCGGGGGCCACCGGAAGCGGGCCCCCGCGCGCTCAACCCTTCTTCGGCGCGCTCGGCTTCGGTGCGGTCGGCTTCGGCGCCGTCGGTTTCGGTGCCGTCAGCGAGATGTCCTGGCTCGACAGCGTCTGCGGGGTGGCCGTGAACGCGCGCAGGCGGATGCGGACACCGCGCCGGGGGACGGTGTACCTGCCGCCGGGGGGCCGCAGTTCGAGGCGGGCGGTGGAGTGGCCGGGGATCGTGGCCGGACCCTTCGCCAGGGACCAGAACCTGCCCGAGCCCTGGCTCGTGGTGAGCATGAAGTGGGGCGTGAGCCGGTCGCCGCCGGTGTTGGTGACCTGGAGGCTCAGCAGGGAGACGTGCCGGGCGGAGGACCGCTGCACCCCCGTGACCCGCATGGCCAGCGGCGGCCTGCCCGTCACCGCCAAGGCCGCGCTGAGCAGCGCGGGTACGACCAGGAGCCCGGCCGCCGCGATCCGGGCCGGGCGCCGGTGAGGTCCCGACAGCGGGCGCGGCCGGGGCTGCCAGGCCCGCGTGAACTCCGTGGACGGCGCCGTGACCACGGCCGCGAGCCACAGCGGGGTCATCATCAGGTAGTAGCCGTCCTGGGAGCGGGTCGCCAGGAAGAAGGCGCACCAGGGCAGCACGGTCGCCGCCGGGCCGAGCCGCCGTACGAAGAGCACGAACAGGGCCAGCAGGCCCGCGGCGAGGAGCACACTCGCACGCGAGTACCAGTCCAGGCGGTCGCTGCCGTCGGTGAAGTACAGGGAGACGTCCATCAGGCCCTGTCCGTGCAGCACCGCGCCCTGGGTCAGCGGCAACGCGACGCCGCGCAGCCAGTCGCCCGGCTCGTGCACGATGAAGTACGCGTTGATCAGCAGCCATACGGTGACGGCGGTCCCGAGCACCCGGAGCAGCACCGACAGGGCCTGCCGGTGGCCGAGTTCGCCGCGGCGCACCGCGTAGATCCCGGCGAGCAGGAACGGGGTCACGAACCAGGGGAGTTGCTGCGTCGCGCACGCCGCTCCCAGGCACGCGGCGCGGGCCAGGCCGGCCGCGCCGAGCCGCCCGCCCTGACCGATCCGGGGCCAGCGCACCACCACCGGGATCAGCAGCGCCAGGGCGAGGATCGCCGGATAGCCGAGGCGCCCGTAGGTCGGCAGGAAGCCGAAGCCCAGGCAGACCATGGTGGCCGCCGGGCGCCACCGGGGCGGCAGCATCCGCCACAGGAGGACCGTGCCGACGATCAGTGCGCCCGTGCTCACCGCCGTCGCGGGGGCGCCGCCGTGCCCGAGCCACAGCAGGGGCGCGGTCAGCAGCACCGCCAGCGGGGGGTAGCCGTAGGTGTAGTCGTAGCCGCCGTACACGGTGGGGGTGAGCGCCACGTGGCCGTGGAAGAGCCAGGGCCAGGGCTGCCCGTACACCGGGTGCCCCGCGACCAGTTCCCTCGCCGCCTGCGAGGTGAGGACGGCCTCGTCGCCGCCCGCGTGGTTCAGGACCCAGGTGCACAGGGCGAACGTCACCGCGGTCAGCAGCACGCACAGGTCCACGCGGGCCAGGGACCGCGTCCGGCGGACCACCAGGGCCAGCACCCCGCAGACCAGGATCGAGGCGTAGCACAGCGAGATGACGCCGGCGACGGGGAGCAGCCGGGACGCGGCCTGTGTCCACGCCGTCCGGGTGCCGATGAAGAGACTGACGACGGCCAGCAGTGTCAGGACGCGATGCCACTGAGCCGGCGGTTCCGGGGCGGACACCGCCGACAGTGTCCGCCGACCGGGTGCCACCAGCTGTTGTTCTGCCAAGTGCACGACATGCGAAGGTAATCGGATCCGGTGAGCGGCGTGTGGCGAGGGGTGAAGAGTCCGGTGTGAACGCGGTAAGAAGCCCCTTTCCGGCAGGAAACGGTCAAGCTGCGTGTCGCTGGCGATCCATATGGGTTGAGAAGATGCCTCTTTCGGACACTCTCGAGACCTCTTGTCGCGCACCGTGTCGCTGTTGGGCCGAAAGGGTGACTTGGCGTAAGAATTGAGTGGTGCAGGTGAGGCAAGCGAGTCAGGGCAGGGGGCGCCGATGAACAGGCGCGACGTCACCGATGAGCAGTGGGAGGGGCTCGCCCAGGTCGTCCCGCTGCGCGGCCGCGACGCCTGGCCGTCCGCGGTGGACCACCGGGTGCCTCCGGAGGCGACGACGGAGGCGCGCCGTCGCTTCGTCGTTCTGCGGGTCAATGTGTTCGCGGACGCCCGTGACGTCGCCGAGACCCTGATGGCGGGCGTCCCGGTACTTCTCGACCTCACCAGCGCCGAGGGTGAGGTCGCCAAGCGGGTCCTGGACTTCAGCACCGGCGTCGTCTTCGGGCTGAGCAGCGGGATGCACCGCGTCGACCGCAATGTCTTCCTGCTCACGCCGCCCGGCACCGAGGTGAGCGGACTCATGCCGGGCGCGGCGGTTCCGGGCCGGTGAGTGCCGGTTCCGCGCCAGTGGTAGACCTGGTGCCGTGACTGAGGAATCCGAAGGTCCGGATCTGGCCGGGTTGCAGCGGCGGCTGGCGGAGTTCGCCGCGGCGCGCGAATGGCAGCCGTACCACACACCGAAGAACCTGGTCGCCGCCCTCAGCGTGGAGGCGTCCGAACTGGTCGAGATCTTCCAGTGGATGACGCCGCAGGAGTCGGCCGGCGTCATGGCCGACCCGGAGGCGGCGCACCGCGTCCGCGACGAGGTCGCGGACGTCCTCGCGTACCTGCTGCAACTGTGCGAGGTGCTCGGGGTCGATCCGTTGGCGGCACTGGCGGCGAAGATCGACCGGAACGAGCGGCGGTTCCCGGTGCCGGGCAAGCCGGGGGAATCGGAGGAATCGCGGGGATCTGGGGGATCGGAAGGCTCGGCTGAGTGAAGAGGGGAGGAAGCCCACTCTCCGTTGTCACTCTCCGAATTCGTTCATCCGGCCGAAACCGTTTTGTTGTCCGCAGATTTCCGCCTTCCTCTGGCCTTTCGCCCCAAGCGCCTTCACTCTGGGTAGTGAACAAGGGTGTTCGGGCGGACGTGCGAACAGCACGTCGGGACAGACGGGGGCAGCGCATGGACGCGGTGCGGCTCATCCT
This sequence comes from Streptomyces sp. NBC_01788, assembly GCF_035917575.1. Lineage (GTDB taxonomy): Bacteria > Actinomycetota > Actinomycetes > Streptomycetales > Streptomycetaceae > Streptomyces. The sequence goes on from NZ_CP109090.1 coordinate 5,990,166, forward strand.
GGCGAGCAGGCGTGCCCTGGCGGGCAGCGACGAGATCCCCGCCATCGTGACCGAGGTGTGGCAGGCGCAGGCCCTGGCGCAGGCGATCGGCAGCCGCCTCGCCGTCTCGGGACCGCCCGAACTGCGGGGCGAGGCACTGGGGTTGACCGAACTGGCGGGCCGCGGCTGCGGCGTACTCGGCGCGCCGGACCTCGATCCGGCGGACCTGCGGGCGGCCCGGCTCACCGAACTCGACGACGCCCGGCAGGTGTTGCTGAACCTGGACGTCCTGCTCGGCGAGGCCGGCATCGCGCTCGTCGGCGTCGCCAGCTCGGCCGCCGACGAGGCCATGTACTGGCAGTGCATGGAGGCGATCGACGCGGCGGACGAGTCCCGGGACCGGGTCCGCGAGATGGTGCGGAAACTGGCCGCACGGGAGGCGGTGCCGCCGGAGAAGGAGGCGATTTCACCCGACCGGGGGCGGGAGGGCCGCGGGCCCCGGTGAGGCCCCCGCGCCGGCCGGCCGGCCGGCGTGCAGGATGGGGGTATGGATCTCCGCATCTTCACCGAGCCCCAGCAGGGGGCGACCTACGACACCTTGCTCACCGTGGCGAAGGCCACGGAGGACCTGGGGTTCGACGCCTTCTTCCGCTCCGACCACTTCCTGCACATGGGCGACGTGGACGGCCTGCCCGGACCCACCGACGCCTGGATCACCCTCGCCGGACTCGCCCGCGAGACCAAGCGCATCCGGCTCGGCACCCTGATGACGGCCGCCACCTTCCGGCTGCCCGGCGTCCTCGCCGTCCAGGTCGCCCAGGTGGACCGGATGTCCGGCGGCCGGGTCGAACTGGGCCTGGGCGCGGGCTGGTTCGAGGAGGAGCACAAGGCGTACGGGATCCCCTTCCCGAAGGAGAAGTTCGGCCGCCTGGAGGAGCAACTGGCCATCGTCACCGGGATGTGGGCGACGGAGGCCGGCAAGACCTTCGACTTCCGCGGGACGTACTACGAGCTCACCGGGTCGCCCGCGCTGCCGAAGCCCGCGCAGGCGAAGGTCCCGGTGCTCGTCGGCGGCCTCGGAGCGACCCGCACGCCGCGGCTCGCCGCCCAGTACGCCGACGAGTTCAACGTGCCGTTCGCCTCTGTCGAGGACAGCGAGCGGCAGTTCGGCAGGGTCCGGGCAGCCGCCGAGGCGGCCGGCCGCGGCGCCGACGACCTGACGTACTCCAACGCGCTCGTCGTCTGCGTCGGCCGGGACGACCAGGAGGTCGCCCGCCGTGCCGCCGCGATCGGCCGTGAGGTCGACGAACTGAAGGCCAACGGACTGGCCGGCTCCCCGGCCGAGGTCGTCGACAGGATCGGCCACTACGCCGCGATCGGCGCCGGCAGGATCTACCTCCAGATCCTCGACCTGGCCGACCTGGACCACCTGGAACTGATCTCCAGTCAGGTGCAGTCGCAGCTGTCCTAGAGTCCCTCGCGGTCAGGGCGGCCCTGGGTCACGCCCACGGGCTGCCCTCCCGCAGGCACACCGCCGAGGCGCTCAGCGCCGCCTCGTGCAGCGCGGTGAGGGTCTGGACACCGGCGACGAGCCGTGCGCCGGGCAGATCGGCCGGAGCGAACCAGCCGTGCCGGTCGTGCTCGGCGCTGAGCCGCACGGCCGTGTCCGCGCCGTCGGGCAGCGTCCCGCCGTAGAAGAAGCAGTCCAGGACCGGGCCTGTGCCCAGCACGTCCACGCGGTGGTCCACGCCGATCAGCCTTGGCACCGGCCCGAGTTCGAGGCCCGTCTCCTCGCGCATCTCCCGCCGGGCCGCGGTCCAGGGGTCCTCGCCGTGGTCCAGCATCCCGCCGGGCAGCCACCAACTGCCCGCCCCGGGCTGACCGGAGCCGTAGCGCAGGAGCAGGACGCGGCCGTCGCCGTCCAGCACCACCACACACGCGGCGAGGAGCGCCTGCGGCTGCGTCCTCACCCATTCCTCCCGCGGCATCCACTCCACCACTGATCGCCTCCCGGACGCTCTCGGCCGGCACCCCCGCGGCCGCGGTCTCGGCCCGGCCGCGCCGGTACCGGCTGTTTCTCCTGCCCCCTGACAACGACGCCGCGGCCAGGGGGAAGTGGGCGGCGAATATTGGAAGGCACAGGTCCGGCCCCCTGTGCGAAGGTGAGGACGTCGTCCTGCCGAGCCCCCGGGATCACGGTCCTCGGGGGCTCCGGCGTACCCGGCACCGCAGCCGTCCATCCAGCCGGAGAGGCCCTCCGCATGTTCCTGACCATCTCCACCACCGGCACGCCCGAACACCCGGCGACCGACCTCGGTTTCCTGCTGCACAAGCACCCGGGCAAGGCGCAGGCGTTCTCCACCTCCTACGGCACCGCGCACGTCCTCTACCCCGAGGCGGACGATCAGCAGTGCACGGCGGCGCTGCTCCTGGAGGTCGACACGGTGGCCCTGGTCCGACGCGGCAAGGCCAAGGGACGCGGCGGCGCCCCCGACGCGACGCTCGCGCAGTACGTCAACGACCGCCCCTACGCCGCCTCTTCGCTGCTGGCGGTCGCGCTGAGCGCCGTCTTCTCCAGCGCCCTGCGCGGGGTGTGCCGGGCGCGCCCCGAACTCCCGGACCGGCCCCGCCCGTTGCGCATCGAGGTCCCCGCGCTCCCCGCCCGCGGCGGCCCCGCCCTCGTGCACCGCCTGTTCGCGCCGCTCGGCTGGACGGTCTCCGCCGAACCGGTCGCGCTGGACCCGGAGTTCCCCGAGTGGGGCGACTCGCGGTACGTGCGGCTCGTGCTGGAGTCGGAGGCGGTCACCCTCGCCCAGGCGCTGCGCCACCTCTACGTCCTGCTCCCCGTCCTCGACGACGCCAAGCACTACTGGGTCGCCCCCGACGAGGTCGACAAGCTGCTCCGGGCAGGCGAGGGCTGGCTGCCCGCGCACCCGGAGCAGAAGCTCATCACCAGCCGCTACCTCTCACGCCGCTGGTCGCTCACCCGGGAGGCGATGGAGCGCCTGGAGCTGCTGCGGCTGGCCGAGGCCGACGACAGCGGGGTCGAGGAGCTCGACAACGCCGTGGCGGCGGAGACCGAGACCGAGGAGAAGCCGACGCCGCTGGCCGTGCGGCGACGGGACGCGATCGTCGCCGCGCTGCACGAGCACGGGGCCGCCCGGGTCCTCGACCTCGGCTGCGGACAGGGCCAGTTGGTGCAGGCGCTGCTGCGTGACGCGCGGTTCACCGAGATCGTCGGCGTCGACGTGTCGGTACGGGCCCTCACCATCGCCGCCCGGCGGCTCAAGCTGGACCGGATGGGGGAGCGGCAGGCCGCCCGCGTCACGCTCCGGCAGGGCTCGCTCGTCTACACCGACAAGCAGCTCAAGAGCTACGACGCCGCCGTGCTCAGCGAGGTGATCGAGCACCTCGACCTGCCCCGGCTGCCCGCCCTGGAGTACGCGGTGTTCGGCGCCGCCCGCCCCCGTACCGTCCTCGTGACCACTCCGAACGTCGAGTACAACGTCCGCTGGGAGAGCCTCCCCGCAGGGCACGCCCGGCACGGCGACCACCGCTTCGAGTGGACCCGTGAGCAGTTCGGCCAGTGGGCGCGCGCGGTGGCCGAACGCCATGGCTACGACGTCGGGTTCCGCCCCGTGGGCCCCGACGACCCCGAGGTCGGACCGCCCACCCAGATGGCCGTGTTCACCCTCGGCACCACCAACGACAGCAGAGACAGCGAGAAGGAGGCGAAGGCGGCATGACCGAGACGCAGACCCCCGCACGAGGAGGACGCGTGCTGCCCGTGACCGACCTCTCCCTGGTCGTCCTCGTCGGCGCCTCCGGCTCGGGCAAGTCCACGTTCGCCCGGCGCCACTTCAAGCCCACCGAGATCATCTCCTCGGACTTCTGCCGCGGACTGGTCTCCGACGACGAGAACGACCAGAGCGCCACCCGCGACGCCTTCGACGTGCTGCACTACATCGCCGGCAAGCGCCTGGCGGCCGGCCGCCGTACCGTCGTCGACGCCACCAGCGTGCAGCAGGACGCCCGGCGTCAGTTGATCGACCTCGCGAAGAGCCACGACGTGCTGCCCATCGCCATCGTGCTCGACGTGCCGGAGGAGGTCTGCGCCGAGCGCAACGCGGCCCGCGCCGACCGGGCCGACATGCCGCGCCGGGTGATCCGGCGGCACACCCGCGAACTGCGGCGCTCCCTGCGGCACCTGGAGCGCGAGGGCTTCCGCAAGGTGCACGTGCTGCGCGGGGCCGAGGAGGTCGAGAACGCGTCGGTCGTCACCGAGAAGCGCTTCAACGACCTCACCCACCTCACCGGCCCGTTCGACATCATCGGCGACATCCACGGCTGCTCCGCCGAACTAGAGGCTCTGCTCGCCAAGTTGGGCTACGCCGACGGAACGCACCCCGAGGGCCGTACCGCCGTGTTCGTCGGCGACCTGGTCGACCGCGGCCCGGACAGTCCGGGTGTGCTGCGCCGGGTGATGTCCATGGCCGAGTCCGGTGACGCGCTGTGCGTGCCGGGCAACCACGAGAACAAGTACGGGCGCCACCTCAAGGGCCGCAAGGTCCAGCACACCCACGGACTCGCCGAGACGATCGCGCAGATGGAGGGGGAGAGCGAGGAGTTCAAGGCACGGGTACGGGAGTTCATCGACGGTCTGGTCAGCCACTACGTCCTCGACGGCGGGCGGCTGGTGGTCAGCCACGCGGGTCTGCCGGAGAAGTACCACGGCCGCACCTCGGGCCGGGTGCGCTCGCACGCGCTCTACGGCGACACCACCGGGGAGACGGACGAGTTCGGCCTGCCGGTGCGCTACCCGTGGGCGGAGGACTACCGCGGGCAGGCGGCCGTGGTCTACGGCCACACCCCGGTCCCGGAGGCCACATGGCTCAACAACACGATCTGCCTGGACACCGGCGCGGTGTTCGGCGGCAGGCTGACCGCGCTGCGCTGGCCGGAGCGGGAACTGGTCGACGTACCGGCCGAGCGCGTCTGGTACGAGCCGGCCAGGCCGCTGCGCATCGAGGCACCCGGCGGGCACGACGGTCGTCCGCTGGACCTCGGTGACGTGCACGGTCGCCGGGGCGTCGAGACCCGGCACGCCGGACGGGTGGCGGTGCGCGAGGAGAACGCGGCGGCGGCCCTGGAGGTCATGAGCCGCTTCGCGGTCGACCCGCGGCTGCTGCCGTACCTGCCGCCCACCATGGCGCCGACGGCGACGTCGAAGGTGGAAGGCTACCTGGAGCACCCGGAGGAGGCGTTCGCCCAGTACCGGGAGGACAGGGTGGCCCGGGTCGTGTGCGAGGAGAAGCACATGGGCTCGCGGGCGGTGGCCCTGGTCTGCCGGGACGCGGAGGCGGCGCGCCGCCGGTTCGGAGTGGAGGGCCCGACCGGTTCGCTGTACACCCGCACCGGACGTCCCTTCTTCGACGACCCGTCGGTCACCGAGGAGATACTCGGGCGGCTGCGCGCGGCGGCCACCGAGGCGGGCCTGTGGGCGGAGCTCGACACCGACTGGCTGCTGCTCGACGCCGAGTTGATGCCGTGGTCGCTGAAGGCCTCCGGGCTGCTGCGCTCGCAGTACGCGGCGGTCGGTGCGGCCTCCGGAGCGGTGTTCCCGGACGCCCTGGCCGCCCTCGGGGGAGCCGCGGCGCGCGATGTCGACGTGACGGGCCTGCTGGGCCGGCAGCGCGAACGGGCCGCCGACGCGGCCGCGTTCACGGATGCCTACCGCCGCTACTGCTGGCCCACCGAAGGCCTGGACGGAGTCCGCCTGGCGCCGTTCCAGATCCTGGCCGTGCGGGGCCGCAGCCTGGCCGGACTGCCGCACGACGGGCAACTGGCGCTGATCGACCGGCTCGTGGAGCACGACACGACCGGCCTGCTGCAGACCACCCGCCGTCTGTACGTCGACGTGGCCGACCCGGAGTCGGTGCGGGCGGGCGTCGACTGGTGGCTGGAGATGACCGGACGGGGCGGCGAGGGCATGGTCGTCAAGCCGCTGGGCGCGCTGGTGCGCGGCGAGACGGGCCGGCTGGTGCAGCCCGGCATCAAGTGCCGCGGCCGCGAGTACCTGCGGATCATCTACGGTCCCGAGTACACCCGCCCGGACAACCTCGCCCGGCTGCGTCACCGCTCCCTCCACCACAAGCGCTCCCTGGCCGTCCGCGAGTACGCCCTCGGTCTGGAGGCCCTGGACCGGCTGGCCGACGGCGAACCGCTGTGGCGGGTGCACGAGGCGGTGTTCGGTGTGCTCGCGCTGGAGTCGGAGCCGGTGGACCCCCGTCTGTGACGGGATGTCCCGCCGCTTCCGGCGACTCTCGTCAGGGTGACGAAAAAAGGAGGCCGTGGAAACAGGTGCGCGGAGGGTGAAACCGGCCGCCGTTGGCCAGGATGGAGGCATGGGATTCCATGTCGACTCCGAGGCCGGGCGGCTGCGCCGGGTCATCCTTCACCGGCCCGATCTCGAGCTCAAGAGGCTCACCCCCAGCAACAAGGACGCTCTCCTCTTCGACGACGTCCTGTGGGTGCGCCGGGCGCGTGCCGAGCACGACGGGTTCGCCGACGTGCTGCGCGACCGAGGGGTCGCCGTGCACCTCTTCGGCGATCTGCTGACCGAGGCGATGGAGATCCCGTCGGCCCGCTCGCTCGTCCTGGACCGCGTCTTCGACGAGAAGGAGTACGGGCCGCTCGCCACCGATCACCTGCGGGCCGCCTTCGAGAGCCTGTCCGCCGCCGAACTGGTCGAGGCCCTCGTCGGCGGCATGACCAAGCGGGAGTTCCTGGACGCCCACGAGGAGCCGACGTCCGTGCGCTTCCACGCCATGGAACTGGACGACTTCCTGCTCCGCCCGCTGCCCAACCACCTCTTCACCCGCGACACCTCCGCCTGGATCTACGACGGCGTGTCCATCAACGCCATGCGCTGGCCCGCCCGGCAGCGCGAGACCGTCCACTTCGAGGCGATCTACCGCCACCACCCCCTCTTCCGGGACGAGTCGTTCCACCTGTGGTCCGAGGGGCAGGCCGACTACCCGTCCACCATCGAGGGCGGCGACGTGCTCGTGATCGGCAACGGCGCCGTGCTCATCGGCATGAGCGAGCGGACCACGCCCCAGGCCGTCGAGATGCTCGCGCACAAGCTGTTCGCCGCCGGCTCGGCCCGGACGATCGTCGCGCTCGACATGCCCAAGCGGCGGGCCGTGATGCACCTCGACACCGTGATGACCATGATCGACGGCGACACCTTCACGCAGTACGCCGGGCTCGGCATGCTCCGCTCGTACACCATCGAACCGGGCTCCGAGGACAAGGAGTTGAAGGTCACCGACCATCCGGCGGAGCACATGCACCGGGCGATCGCGGCCGCGCTGGGGCTCAGTGAGATCCGGGTCCTCACCGCCACCCAGGACGTGCACGCGGCCGAGCGCGAGCAGTGGGACGACGGCTGCAACGTCCTCGCCGTCGAACCCGGCGTCGTCGTCGCCTACGAGCGCAACGCCACCACCAACACCCACCTGCGCAAGCAGGGCATCGAGGTCATCGAGATCCCCGGCAGCGAACTGGGCCGGGGCAGGGGCGGCCCGCGCTGCATGAGCTGCCCGGTCGACCGGGAGGCGGTGTCGGGTTAGCCGTGTACCCGGGGGATCACGTTCCGGTGACGGCGGGAAGAGGGTCTTGTATCGCAGATCACGTCGGCGTACGGTCCGTATCACCCCGGCGAACAAAGTGTTCGCTCAAGAAGTATCAGGTGTTCGCTCATGACTGATCGTTCGTTGCCGGGACCCTCCGGTGGTGACACCGACAGTGCCGCCGACGCGGCGCTGGGGGGCCGCATCCGGGCGTACCGGATGATGCGGCGGATGTCGCTGCGGGCCCTGGGGGAGGCGGCGCAGGCCAGCCCCGGGTTCCTCAGTCAACTGGAACGCGGGCAGGTGAACTGCTCCATCGGCATGCTGCGGCGGATCGCCGACTCGCTCGGTCTGACCGTGGCCGACCTGTTCGACCAGGACGGCCGGCCCGGTCCGAGGGTGGTGCGCAGGGCCGACCGGCCGATGCTGCACACCGCTCCAGGAAGTCGCAAATTACTCATCTCGCAGCGCCCGCTCAGCCATCTGGAGGTCTACGCGGGCGAGTTCGACCCCGGGGCCTCCACCGGTGACGACGCCTACACCCATGGCGACTCCCAGGAGATCCTCCTGGTGATCAGCGGCGCCGTACGGGTCGAGCTCGACGGCCGGGCCCATGACCTGGAGGCCGGCGACAGCATCGAGTACCGCTCCTCGGTGCCGCACCGCGTGGTCAACCACCACGAAGACCCCGCGGAGATCCTCTGGATCATCAGCCCGCCGACCCCGGACTGACTCCCCCGCTCCCCTCTCCTTCCCGCACCGCACCCGACTCCCGAGCCCCGTACGCCGCACCCCTCCTCGCCGCGCCCTTCCCGCGCGGTGCCCCGCCGCGCCCCGCCGCCGTGCGCCCGCGCGCCGTGCCCTCTCGGTCCCCTTGCGTCTTCGCCGTCCTCCTTGGAGACAGTCATGCCCGGAATATCACGCAAAATCATGGGGTGTGCCGCTGCCGCCGGCGCCCTGCTGCTGACCATCACCGGCTGCGCCGGCACCGGCCCGGCCGCCGCTGACGTCGACCTCGGCCCAGGACCGGCCGTGGCCGGCCAGGTGAAGAAGGGCGCGCTCGACGGCGTCACCCTCACCTTCACCTCCTACGGCGGCATCTACCAGGACGGCCAGGAGGCCGCCGCTGTCAAGCCGTTCGCCTCCGAGTCGGGGGCGAAGGTCCTCTCCGACGGGCCCACCGACTACACCAAGGTCAAGGCCCAGGTCGACGCCAAGAACGTCACCTGGGACGTGGTGGACGCCGACACCCTCTGGGCCAAGCGCCAGTGCGGCAAGATGTTCATGCCGCTGGACAAGGACATCGTCGACACCTCCAAGCTGCCCAAGGGCACGGAGGACAAGTGCTCCGTGCCGGCCATGAGTTACGGCGTCGTCCTGATGTACGACAAGAAGAAGTTCGGCGACAACCCGCCGAAGGACTGGGCGGACTTCCTCGACACCAAGAAGTACCCCGGCAAGCGCGCGATCCCCGGCTTCGCGTCGGACGCGGCCCCGGGAGCGCTGGAGGCGGCGCTGATCTCCGACGGGGTCGCTCCCGACAAGCTGTACCCGCTGGACGTCGACCGGGCCCTGAAGAAGCTGACGAGCGTCCGCTCCTCGCTGGTCTTCTGGGACACCGGCGCCCGGTCCCAGCAACTGCTGGAGTCCGGTGAGGTCTCCATGGCGATGGTGTGGTCCGGCCGCGCCTACTCGGCGGTCAAGAACGGCGCCCACTTCGCCCCGCAGTGGAACCAGTTCCTGCCGGTCTCCGACTCCCTCGCCGTCCCCGTCGGTGCCAGGAACCCCAAGGCCGCCATGGCGCTGATCAACTACTACCTGGGCGCCGCCCAGCAGACCAAGCTCACCGAGCTGACCTCCTACTCGCCGATCAACACCGACGCCAAGCCCAAGCTCGACACGCTCGCCACGCAGTACCTGACCACCACCCCCGAGCGGCAGGCGCAGGCGCTCCAGGTCGACAACGACTGGTGGGCGAAGAACCAGGAGCAGGTCATCCAGAAGTGGTCCGACTGGCTGGCGCGGTAACCCATGACAGCCCTGATCGAGATCGCCTCCCCGGCCACCGGCGGCCGGCCCCGCAAGGGCGCCGGCGGCCGGTGGGGATGGCTGCTGCTCCCCTCGCTGGTCCTGCTGGCCGTGCTCTTCCTGGTGCCGCTCGGCCTCATGGTCTGGCGCAGCGTCAGCGAACCCACGCCCGGTGCGGCCAACTACTCCTGGTTCTTCACCAGCGACGTCGCCCTCGCCACACTGGTCCGCACCCTGACCGTCGGCGCCGTCGTCACCCTGGTGACCCTCGTGCTCTCCTACCCGTACGCCTACCTGATGACCGTCGTCGGCGCGCGGGCGCGGATCTGGCTCACGCTGCTGGTGCTGCTGCCGTTCTGGACCAGCCTGATGGTGCGCACCTTCGCCTGGGTGGTGCTGCTCCAGGACAGCGGCGTGGTCAACCAGATCCTCGGCACCGTGGGTCTCGGCCCGCTCCAGCTGATCCGCACCCCCACCGGCGTGGTGATCGGCATGTCGCAGGTTCTGATGCCGTTCATGGTGCTGCCGCTGTACGCCGTGATGAGCGGCATCGACCGCCGGCTCCTGGACGCCGCGCAGGGCATGGGCGCGCGCCCCGCGATCGCGTTCCTGCGGGTGTTCGTGCCGCTGTCGCTGCCCGGGGTGGGCGCCGGCGCGCTGACCGTGTTCATCACCTCGCTCGGCTTCTACGTCACCCCGGCGCTCCTCGGCTCGCCCGACCAGGCGCTGATCTCGCAGCAGATCTTCACCCAGGTCAACGGCCTGCTCGCCTGGGGCCGCGGCGGAGCGATGGGCGTGGTGCTGCTGGCGGTGACACTGGTCCTGCTGGGACTGGTCGGCGTCGTCCTGCGCCTCACCCGCGGCCGGGGAGGTGCCCGATGAGGACCGCACCCGCGCGGATCGCGCTGTGGGCGTTCAGCGTGCTGGTGGGCCTGTGGCTCATCGCGCCGACGCTCGTGGTGATCCCGCTGAGCTTCACCGACAAGGCGTCCCTGGTGTTCCCGCCGAGCGGCTGGTCCACCCACTGGTACACCAACTTCTTCACCGACCCCCGGTGGACCGAGGCGCTGTTCTCCTCGCTCCAGGTCGGCGCCCTGGTCGCGGTGGTGGCCACCGCCCTGGGCACCGCCGCCGCGATCGCGCTCACCCGGTCCGGCTCACGCTGGGTCAAGGCGTCGTACGGGCTGCTGCTGGCCCCCATGATCGTGCCGACCGTGGTCGTCGCCATCGGTGTGTACGCGCTCTTCCTCCAGTACAACCTGCTGGGCACCCTGCTCGGCTTCGTCACCGCCCACACCGTGCTGGCCCTGCCGTTCGTGATCATCCCGGTGACGGCGAGCCTGCGCGGCTTCGACCGGCGCCTGGAGGACGCCGCACTGATCTGCGGCGCCACCCGGTGGGGCGCCATCCGGCAGGTGACCCTGCCGCTGATCGCCCCGGGCGTCGTCTCCGGTGCCCTGTTCGCCTTCGTCACCAGCTTCGACGAGGTCGTGGTCTCGCTGTTCATCCAGAGCCCCTACCTGCAGACCCTGCCGGTCAGGATGTTCGCCAGCGTGACCCGGGACACCGACCCCACCATCGCCGCGGCCGCCACCCTGATCATCGTCTTCACCACGGTGCTCGTACTGGCCGCCACCTTCGCCACCGCCAGGAGGAACCGTGTCCGCTGAGACCAGCCTCATCAAGGCGCGCGGAGCCCGTATCGAACTGGCGCAGGTGCGCAAGGAGTACGCGGACTCCGTCGCCGTCGACGACGTCTCCCTGGTGATCGAACCGGGCGAGTTCATGACCCTGCTGGGCCCCAGCGGCTCCGGCAAGACCACCACCCTCAACATCATCGCCGGGTTCACCGCCGCCACCTCCGGCACGCTGACCATCGGCGGCAAGCAGATGCAGGACCTGCCGCCGCACCGGCGCGACATCGGCATGGTCTTCCAGCACTACGCGCTCTTCCCGCACATGACCGTCGCGGAGAACGTCGCCTTCCCGCTCAAGCAGCGCAAGGTGCCGAAGGCCCGCCGCGCCGCGATGGTCGAGGCGGCCCTGGAGACCGTACGGCTCGGCGGCTACGGCCACCGCAGGCCGCGCGAACTGTCCGGCGGGCAGCAGCAGCGCGTCGCCCTGGCCCGCGCCGTGGTGTACGAGCCGAGCGTGCTGCTGATGGACGAGCCGCTCGGCGCGCTCGACAAGAAGCTGCGCGAATCCCTCCAGCTGGAGATCAAGCGGGTGCACCAGGAGGTCGGCTCCACCTTCGTCTTCGTCACCCACGACCAGGAGGAGGCACTCGTCCTGTCGGACCGCATCGCCGTCTTCGACGACGGGGGCATCCAGCAGGTCGGCACCGCGAGCGAACTCTACGAACGGCCCCGCAGCCTCTTCGTGGCCGAGTTCCTCGGCGAGTCCTCCACCGTCCGGGGACGCGTCGAGGCGGACGGCGACGACTCCCGCGTGCGGGTCGGCGACCGCACCGTACGCGTCGCCGGCCGGCTGCCCGGCGGCGGCGCGGCCGCCGTCGTGGTCCGGCCCGAGCACCTGCGGGTGCAGCCCGCCGCCGAGCCCGTCGCCCCCGGCGTCAACGCGCTGCCTGCCCGAGTCACCCAGGAGATATACCTGGGCTCCGGCCGCAAGCTCGAACTCGCCCTGCCCGACGGCACCGTGCTGCTCGCCCGCGAGCAGGCCGACCGGCTCTCCGGCGTCCGCCACGGCGACGAGGTCACCGTGGTCTGGGACGTCGAACGAGGCGTCCTGCTCGACGACCCCTCCGGCACCACCCACCCATCCACTTCGGGCGACCGGATCCCGGTCGCCGCCGCGGAAGAGAGCGGACGATGAGCACCACTCCCGCCACCAGCCCCACCTTCGTCAACGGCGACGTCTCCTTCTGGTTCCGGGAGAGTGGCCTCCCCGCCCGCCGTCCCGCCCTGCCGGGCGACCTGGACGTCGACGTCGCACTCGTCGGCGGCGGCTACACCTCCCTGTGGACCGCCTACTACCTCAAGAAGGCCCAGCCCGACCTCAGGATCGCCGTCCTGGAGAAGGAGTTCGCCGGCTTCGGCGCCTCCGGCCGCAACGGCGGCTGGCTCAGCGCCGAACCGCCCGGCCAGATGCGCCGCTACGCCAAGTCCCACGGGCGCGAGCCGGCCGTCGCCCTGCAGCGGGAGATGTTCTCCTCCGTCGACGAGGTCGTCCGGGTCGCCGCCGAGGAGGGCATCGACGCCGACATCCAGAAGGACGGCCTGCTGCACGTCGCCACCAACGCCGCCCAGGAGCGGCGGCTGCGCGAAGGGCTGCCCACGCTCCGCGCCGAGGGCTGGGGCGAGGACGACCTGGTCGAACTCGACGCGGAGCAGCTCGCCCGGCGGGTCCGCGTGGCCGGCGCCCGCTACGCCCAGTGGAGCCCGCACTGCGCCCGCATCCAGCCCGCCAAGCTGGTCCGGGGCCTGGCCGACGTGGTGGAGCGGATGGGCGTCGCCATCTACGAGGGCACCGAGGTCACCGAGATCCGCCCGCGCGAGGCGGTCACCACCCACGGCACCGTCCGGGCGTCGCACGTCATCCGGGCGCTGGAGGGGTTCACCGCCGAGCTGCGCGGCCACCGCCGCGTCTGGCTGCCGATGAACAGCAGCATGATCGTCACCGAGCCGCTGCCCGCCTCCGTGTGGGAGGAGATCGGCTGGCGTGGCGCCGAACTGATCGGGGACGAGGCCAACTCGTACTGCTACATCCAGCGCACCACCGACGGCCGCATCGCCATCGGCGGGCGAGGCATCCCGTACAAGTTCGGCTCCCACGTCGACCAGCGCGGCGAGACCCGCGACGCCACCCAGACGCAGCTGCTGGCCATCCTCCGGCAGCACTTCCCGGCCACCGAGGGCGTCGCGATCGACCACACCTGGTCCGGAGTGCTGGGCGTGCCGCGCGACTGGTGCGCCACCGTCCACCTGGACCGGGAGACCGGCATCGGCTGGGCCGGCGGCTACGTCGGGCACGGCGTGACCACCACCAACCTCGCCGGACGCACCCTGCGCGACCTGATCCTCGGCCGGCAGACCGACCTCACCCGGCTGCCGTGGGTGGGCCGCAAGGTGCGCGGCTGGGAGCCGGAGCCGCTGCGCTGGCTCGGCGTGCGCAGCCTCTACGTCGCCTACCGCGCCGCCGACCGGCACGAGAACTCCGGTCTTGAGCGCACCTCCGTCATCGCACGCGTCGCCAACGTCATCAGCGGACGCTGAAAGGAGCGGTAAGCCCATGGACACCGACACCACCGCACTCGCCCCCGTCGTCGCCTTCCTCGCCGACCCGGCCAGCGCCGACCTGCCCCCCATGGCGCCCAAGCCCACCAGCACCACCGGCCAGCGGGAGACCACGCTCACCCTGTGGCAGTCGCCCGACGGGGTGGCCGAGGTCGGGGTCTGGGAGTGCGACCCCGGCCACTTCACCGCCACCCGCGAGGGCTACGACGAGGTCTGCCAGGTGCTGACCGGATCCGCCACCGTCCGCACCGAGGGCGGTGAGGACGTCGAGCTGCGTCCCGGCGCCACCCTCGCGATGCCGGCCGGCTGGCGCGGCACCTGGCAGGTCCACGAGACCCTGCGCAAGGTGTACGTGCTGCGCACCCACGGGGCCGGCGCATGACCCTCGTCCTGCACGGCGGCCGGGTGTGGACCGGCGACCCGCGGCGCCCGAACGCCACGTCCGTCGCCGTGTCCGGCGGCCGGATCACGGCCGTCGGCACCGACGCCGAGGTGCGCCGGGCCGCCGGCCGCCCGGCCGAGACGTTCGACCTGGCCGGCCGGACCGTGGTGCCCGGCCTCCAGGACGCGCACATCCACCCGGTCTGGGGCGCCCTCGAGGCGCTGCGCTGCGACCTCACCCGGGCCACCGACGCCGAGGGCTGCCTCACGGCCGTCCGGGAGTACGCGGCCGCCCACCCCGGCCGGCCGTGGATCCTCGGCGGCGGCTGGGGCATGGACTGCTTCCCCGGCGGCTGGCCCACCCGCGAGCCCCTGGACGCCGTCGTACCGGACCGGCCGGTGTTCCTGCCCAACGCCGACCACCACTCCGCGTGGGTCAACTCGGCGGCACTGGCGCGCGCCGGGATCGACGCGGCCACCCCGGACCCGCCGGCCGGGCGGATCGAGCGCGACGCGGCCGGCCGGCCCACCGGAGTGCTGCACGAGAGCGCCATGGACCTGGTGGCCCGGCTGCTCCCGCCGGACACCGCCGAGGACCAGCTTGCCGCGCTGAGCCACGCGCAGACCCATCTCTTCCGGTACGGCATCACCGGCTGGCAGGACGCCATCGTCGGCGCCTACGGCGGGGCCGGCGACACGCTCGCCGCCTACCGGCGGGCCGACGAGGAGGGGCTGCTGAAGGCCCGTGTCACCGGCGCCCTGTGGTGGGACCGCGACCGCGGCCTGGAGCAGCTCGACGACCTGGTGGCGCGGCGCGGGGAGCCCGGCCGCCGCTTCCGGGCCGGCGCCGTGAAGGTGATGCAGGACGGCGTGCTGGAGAACGGCACCGGCGCCCTGCTGGAGCCGTACCTGGACTCCTGCGGGTGCGCCACCGGCAACGCCGGCCACTCCAACGTGCCCGCCGCGCTGCTCGCCGACGCGGTGACCCTCCTGGACGCCGCCGGATTCCAGGTGCACTTCCACGCGATCGGCGACCGGGCGGTGCGCGAGTGCCTGGACGCGGTCGAGGCCGCGGCCGCTGCCAACGGGGCCCGCGAGCGGCGCCACCACATCGCCCATGTGCAGCTGGTCGACGACGTGGACATCGCCCGCTTCGCCGCGCTCGGGGTGACGGCCAACGTCCAGTCGCTGTGGGCGACCCACCACCAGCAGACCGACGAGCTGACCAACCCGCTGCTGGGCGAGGCGCGGGCCGGCCGGCAGTACCCCTTCCGCCGGCTGCTGGACAGCGGCGCCCGGCTCGCCGGAGGGAGCGACTGGCCGGTCACCACGGCCGACCCGTGGCAGGCCATGCACGTCGCCGTGCACCGCACCGAACCGCCCGGTTCGGCGCACACCGGATGGCCGGGCGCCGACCGCCCGTTCGTGCCGCACGAACGGCTGGAGCTGACCGACATCCTGCGCGCGTACACGGCCGGTTCGGCCTGGGTGAACGGCAACGACGACGAAGTCGGCCTGCTGCGCGAGGGCATGGCGGCCGACCTCGCCGTGCTCGACCGGGATCTCTTCGCCCCGGACACCGGCGTGGCCGGCACCCGGGCTGTGCTCACCCTGGTCGCGGGGGAGGCGGTCCACACCGCGTGAGCGGCCGGCTCACCAGTTGACGGGGAGGGTGAGCGGCGACTTGCTCGGCGACTCGTCCTCCCAGATGGGGCGGTGGCCCTCGGCCAGGCGCAGGTCCGGGAGCCGGTCGAACAGCGCCTCCAGGCACACGGTCATCTGCGCCCGGGCCAGATGGGAGCCGATGCAGTTGTGCGCCCCGCGGCCGAAGGTGAGATGGGGGTTGTCCGCGCGGCACAGGTCGAGCCCGTCGGGGTCGGTGAACACGCTCTCGTCGCGGTTGGCCGCCGCGAGCACGGGCAGCACGGCGTCGCCCGCGCGGATCGTCCGGCCGTGCAACTCGATGTCCTCGACGGTCTGGAGGACGACGACGCCGTTCATCACCGGCACATAGCGCAGGAGTTCCTCCACCGCGTCCGGCAGCAGGGCGCGGTGGTCGCGCAGACGCGCGTACGCGCCGGGCACGCTCAGCAGGGTCAGCACCGCGTCGGCCAGGAACATGGTGCTCGTGCGGTAGCCGGCGACCAGCATGGACAGCCCGAAGTTCACCGCGCTCTCGTGGTCCAGAGCGCCGCGATCGCACTCCCCGACCAGCCGGGTGAGCATGTCGTCGCCGGGCTCGCGCCGCTTCCGGTCGAGCAACGAGGTGATGTACTTGCGCAGTTGCGAGGTGGCCTCCCGGCCCTCCTCCAGGGTGAGGATGGCGCCGAGCGCCGCGTCCGCCCTGGGCAGGAAGTAGTCGCTGTCCTCGTAGGGGATGCCGACGAGATCGCACATCACCATGACGGGGAAGGGCTCGATGAACCGGACGACCAGGTCGCCGGGCTGGTCGCCGGCGACGAACGGGTCGAGCAGCCGGTCGGCCGACCGCCGGATGCGCGGCGTCCCGCTCCGCACGGACCGGACGCTGAACGGCTCGCTCAGGGCGCGGCGCAGCGCGGCGTGCCGGGGGCCCTCCAGCTCCATCATCGTGACCAGGCCCGGCTCGTCCCCGGGGGCATGGCCGGGGCGGGGCGGCCAGTCGGTGATGCTCGGCCTGATCAGCCGGGCGTCGGCGACGAGTTCCTTGACGTCGTCGTAGCGGGTGGCGTACCAGGCGGTGGCGCCGATCGGCAGCCTGACCCTGGCCAGCGGGCACTCCTGGCGCAGCCGTTGGTACTCCTCGGGCGGGCCCATGGTGCCCGGCGGCGGCAGGGGCAGCTCGATGACGGGCACGACGGGCACGTCGACGGCGGGTTCCGGCGTGGTGTTCACGGGTGGACCTCCCCTGGTGCCTGCGGATGGGGCTCACCAGCCGACCGGGAGGGTCAGCGGTGACTTGGTGACGGACTGGTCGTCCCAGAAGGGCTGTTGACCCCGGGCCGGACGCAGACCCGGGAAGCGGTCGAGCAACGCCTCGATTCCCACCGTCAGTTCGGCGCGCGCCAGGTGCGCGCCCACGCAGTTGTGGGTTCCCCGGCCGAAGGCGAGGTGGGGATTGTCCGCGCGGCACAGGTCGAGCCGGCCGGCGTCGGCGAACGCGCTCTCGTCGCGGTTGGCGGAGGCCAGCACGGGGATGACTGCGTCGCCCGCGCGGACGGTCTGCCCGCCCACCTCGACGTCCTCGGTGGCGAGCAGCAGCACGGTGCCGTTCATCACCGGCATGTACCGCAGGAGTTCCTCCACCGCGCCGGGCATGAGGTCGCGGTGGTCGCGCAGGCGGGCCCACTGGTCCGGCCGGCGCAGCAGGGTGTGCACCGAGCCGGCCAGGAAGAAGCCGCTGATGCCGAAGCCGACGGTGAGCATGGACAGCCCGAACGCCGTGACCTCGTCGTCGGTCAGCGTCCCGTCCTCGGTCTCGCGGACCAGCAGGGTCAGGACGTCGTCGCCGGGCCGGCTCCGCTTCCGCGCGATCAGCTCGGCCACGTACGCGTGCAGCAGGTCGGTGACCCTGCGTCCCTCCTCGGCGGTCACCATGCCGCCGAGGGCGGCGTCCAGGACCGGCAGGAACCAGTCCCGGTCCTGCCAGGGGATGCCCACCAGGTCGCACAGCACGAGCAGCGGGAACGGCTCGGTGAAAGCGGCCACCAGGTCGCCGGGAGGGCCGCCCGCCGCGAACTCTTCCAGCAGCCGGTCGGCGAGCGCGCGGATGCGGGGCAGCCGGTCCCGGACGGCCCCCGCGCTGAACGCCGGGGCCACGGACCTGCGCAGGGCCAGGTGCCGGGGGCCGTCCAGCTCCGCCATGGTGACCAGGCCCGGCCCGTCGTCGGCGGCCGGTCCGGGACGCGGCGGCCAGTCGTTGATGGTCGGCCTGATCAGCCGGGGGTCGGCGAGCAGCGCCCGGACGTCCTCGTACCGGGTGACGTACCAGGCGGTCGCGTCCATCAGCAGCCCGACCCGGGTCACGGGACGGCTCTCGCGCAGCCGCGCGCACGTCTCGGGCGGCCCCATGGTGCCGGGCGGCGGCAGCGGGAAGTCCAGGACGTCCGCCTCTGGGCCCGGCGCCGGCGCGCCGGGTGAGTGTGGGGTCATGCTGGCTCCTTCGGCGTGGGCTGAGGGAGTCCGGCCACCGGCGCCGGCTACGGGCGCTCGATGTAGCCGGTGGCGTAGAAGTACTCCAGGTAGCGGTCCAGCAGATCCGCGTCGACGGGCGGGCAGCTCAGGCCCGTACCGGCCAGGCCGCGTTCGACGTTGTCCCGCCCCACGGACGGGAAGGTGCCCTCGAAGTACATCTCCTTGACGGACATGTCCGCCTGCTTGCAGCGGTCCACGCACAGGGAGACGAACGGGGCGGTGGGACTCGTGGGGTGCCGCGCGACATGGCGGACGAGGTCGTCCACCCACTCCTCGTAGGGAAGCCGCCGGATCCGGTGGCCGCTCGCGTCCATCCGGTCCAGCATGTCGCGCAGGCTCGCCGGGCGGGGGTTGGTCATGTGGTAGGTCCGGTGGGTGGTGCGGTGCCCGGTGGCGATGTGCACCACCGCCTCGGTGAGGAAGTCCACCGGGACGAAGTCCAGCGGTAGCGGGATGTCGGGGGCAAGCCCGGTCTCGGTGATCGTCTTGAACAGCGAGCAGATCGCGGTGTCGGTGTTGCACGCGCCGGTGCGCCGGTCGCCGGTGATCTCGTACGGCCGGTGGACCGCCACCGGCAGGCCTTGGCCGGCGGCGTCCCGCAGCACCTCCTCGGCCACCCACTTGCTCTCGGCGTAGCCCATGGTGAGCCGGTCGGCGTGGTCGAGCGGCAGGTCCTCGTCCACGTGCCGCACGCCCGCGGTGCCGAAGCCGGCGAGCACCGCGATGGTGGAGAAGAAGTGCACGGGCACGGCCCGTTCGGCCGCCAGTCGTACGAGCTGCCGGGTGCCCTCCACGTTGGCGCGGCGCAACGCCTCGTACGGGTAGAGGAAGTTGACCTGTGCGGCGGCGTGCAGCATCAGGTCGAGGGTGCCGGCCAGCTCCTCGGCGCGGCCCGGTTCCATACCGAGGCCGGGCTCGGCGAGGTCGGCGGGGAAGCACACGACGCGGTCGGCCGCCTCCGCGCCGGCGAGGCCGAAGCGGGCCAGGTTCCGCATCACCTTCTGCCGCGCGTGCGCGGCGTCGCGGGCGCGCACCGGGCAGTGCACCCGGGCGCCGGTGCGTCGCAGCAGCCGGTCAAGCAGGAAGGCGCCGACGAAACCGGAGGCCCCGGTCAGCAGTACCTCCCCGGGGTGCCGCCAGTCCGGTTCGGGACCGCGCGGCGACGGCAGGGCGAAGCCGAGCCGCGACTCGGCGCGGAAGTCCACGGCGTGGGCCTCGGGGGCCGCCCGGGCCCGCCGGCCCTCGACGGAGGTGAGGGTGGCGACGGCGGCGGTGAAGTCCTCCAGGGTGGGGGAGCGCAGCAGGCTGTGGACCAGGGTGCGGCCGTACCGGGCGTCGAGGCCGAAGGCCGCCAGGGTGCGGGTGACGACCTCGGCCGCCAGCAGGGAGTCGCCGCCGATGTCGAAGAAGCCGTCCCCGGGCGCCGGGCGCACGCCCAGCACCACCTGCCACACCCGCGCCGCCGACTCCTGCGGGCCCGGAACCGGACCCGGGCGCTGCCCGTTCGCCGGGGCGGCGGGCCTGCCCGGCGCCGCGTTCGGGGCCGTGTCCGCGGCCGCCAGCAGGCGCAGCCGGCGCCGGTCCACCTTGCCGCCCGCGGTCACCGGGAACCGCCCCACCTCCACCAGCCGCGCGGGCACCGCCGCCGCGGGCAGCCAGGCCGTGAGGCCGCCGCGGATGCGGTCCAGCGGCAGCGCCATGCCGGGCCGGGCCGGTGTCACGTACCCGATCAGGCTGTCGCCCTCCAGTTCCACGACGGCCTCGCCCACCGTGTCGTCCGCGCGCAGCCGCGCCTCTATCTCGTCCGGCTCGATGCGGTGCCCGCGCAGTTTGATCTGCCGGTCGACCCGCGCCCGGTACTCCAGTACGCCGTCCGCGCGCCGCACCACCCGGTCGCCGGTGCGGTAGAGCCGCGTACCGGGCTCGAAGCGGTTGTCGACGAAGCGCTCGGCGGTCAGCTCGGGGTCGCCGAGGTATCCCAGCGCGAGCCCGTCCCCGCCGACGAGGAGTTCGCCCTCCTCACCGGCGTCCGCGAGCGTGCCGTCCGCCCGCACCACGTAGCAGGTGGAGTTCTCCAGCGGCCGCCCGATCGGCACCGCCGTCGCCTCGGGCGGCAGGTCGTCCACCAGGTGCGCGGTGGAGACCACGCTGTTCTCGGTCGGACCGTAGAAGTTGACCACGGTGGTGTCGGGGCAGGCCGCCAGGATCGCGCGGGCCAGCTCCGGGTCCATCGCCTCGCCGCCGGCCGAGGCGAACCGCAGCGACCGCAGCGCCGACGGCCTGGTGCGCCCGATGTGGTGGAACACCCCGGTGGTCAGGTAGGCGACGCTGACCCGCTCGGACAGCAGCCGGGACTCCAGGGCGGCCGGGGACAGCAGCTCCTCCTGGTCGGCGATCACCACGCAGGCCCCGGCGAGCAGCGGGGACCAGATCTCGATCGTGGAGGCGTCCGAGGAGAGGCCGTAGGCGTGCAGCACCCGCTCACCGGGCCGCGGCCGCTGCCACACCAGATCGGAGGCGGCCAGCCGGACCACGCCGCAGTGCGGGACCGCCACGGGTTTGGGACGGCCGGTCGAGCCGGAGGTGAACATCACATAGGCGCAGTCCCCGGAACGTGCCCCGGTCCGGGGGAGCGCGACCGGGGCGCTCGGCGTCGACCCGTTCAGCGCGATGCGGGTACGCACCCGCCGGATCCGGCAGACACTGCCGGGCAGCGTCACCACGGTGTGTATGCCAGCGTCCTCCGCCATCGCCTGGAGCCGTCCGGGCGGGGAGGCGTCGTCGAGCGGGACGTAGGCCGCACCGGCCTTGAGGATGCCGAGAAAGGCGACCAGCGCCTCCAGGGACCGGCCCCCGCACACGCCGACCCCGTCGCCGCGCCGCACCCCGGAGCCGAGCAGCCGGGCGGCCAGCGCGTCGGAGCGGTCCTTCAGCTCGCCGTAGCTCATACTGCGGCCGTGCTGGACGGAGGCGGTCGCCCGTGGGCGCAGCGCGGCCCGGGCGTCGAACAGCTCATGCAGACAGCGATCGCGCGGGTACCACGCCGTTCCCGCGTTCCACGCCGGTGCCACCGGAAGCGTCCTGCTGTCAGTGACCATCGGGATGTCCCGTCTGTGCTGCACGTGAACCGCCCGCCGCACGGAGAACTACGACTCGAACTCCGTGGCGAAGGCGGAGAAGTCGGCCGTTCTCCATCTCTCGGGCCGCATGCGGATGAGGATGTCGTCGACCAGCTGCTCCTGGTTGGCCGCCAGGTAGGCCGCCGCCGTCTCCGCGTCCAGGTACCGGTGGGCCAGCGCCTCCTGCTCGGCCGCGGGCAGCGGATCCTCGACGCCCACGACCGGCCCCTCCACGCTCACATACCGATACGGGGCCGACTCGTCCTGCGCGCAGAGGCTGAACCTCCCGGCGTCACGGATGAGGCGGGCCTTCAGCGACTGCCGCCCGGTCGCGATCGTCACCGGACCGCCGGGACGGTAGGAGTACCAGAGCGGGACCAGCAGCGGGCCGGCGCCGTCACGAGGATCGTCGACCCCCAGGATTCCCACGTGGAGGCCGGCGAGGAACTCTTCCCGGTCTTCGACCGACATCCTGAGATCCATGACTCCCAGAGTTCAACAGACCCGGGCGCTTCGCATCCCGGACCCCGGCACTCTGTATAGAAATGTGGAACATCGTATAGACTTCCACAGTCCGCACTCCGCCCGCCGTCCCCAGGAGACTCCCCGATGGTGCACGTCCCGACCGGTCTCACCGGCCGCCACTTCCTCAAGGAGCTGGACTTCACCGAGGAGGAGTTCCGCGGCCTGGTCGGACTGGCCGCCGAGCTGAAGGCCGCCAAGCGGGCCGGGACCGAGACGCCGTACCTGCGGGGCCGCAACATCGCGCTGATCTTCGAGAAGACCTCGACGCGCACCCGCTGCGCCTTCGAGGTCGCCGCCGCCGACCAGGGCGCCTCGACGACGTATCTCGACCCGTCCGGATCCCAGATGGGGCACAAGGAGTCCGTCAGGGACACCGCCCGTGTCCTCGGCCGGATGTTCGACGCGATCGAGTACCGGGGCGACAGCCAGGACACCGTCGAGGAACTCGCCGCACACGCCGGCGTCCCCGTCTACAACGGGCTCACCGACGACTGGCACCCCACCCAGATGCTCGCCGACGTGCTCACCATGACCGAGCACTGCGCCAAGCCGCCGCGCGAGACCGTCTTCGCCTACCTCGGCGACGCCCGCTTCAACATGGGCAACTCCTACCTGGTCACCGGCGCCCTGCTCGGCATGGACGTACGGCTCGTCGCCCCCAAGAGCTACTGGCCCGCCCAGACGGTCGTCGACCGCGCCCGCGAACTGGCCGCCTCCAGCGGCGCGCGCATCACCCTCACCGAGTCACTGGAGGAGGGCGTGCGCGGCGCCGACTTCGTCGCCACCGACGTCTGGGTCTCCATGGGGGAGCCCAAGGAGGCCTGGGACGAGCGGATCGAGGCCCTGGCCCCGTACGCCGTGACGATGGACGTGCTGCGCGCCACCGGTAACCCGGACGTGCGGTTCCTGCACTGCCTGCCCGCCTTCCACGACCTCGGCACCGAGGTCGGCCGCGAGATTTACGAGCGGCACGGCCGCACCTCGCTGGAGGTCACCGACGAGGTCTTCGAGTCGGCCCACTCGGTCGTCTTCGACGAGGCGGAGAACCGGCTGCACACCATCAAGGCGATCATGGTCGCCACCCTGGCCTGACCGGCCGTCCGTCAGACCCGCGGCCCGGAGCCACCCCTTCCGCCGCCGCCACGCGACCTCCCCCCGCATAAACGGGGGACACCCCGAGGCCGCCCCGCACCATCAGAAACGAGCACCACCCCCGCATGTCCGCTCCCCGCATCAAGTCCCCGGCCCTCCTCGTCGCCGAGTCAGGCGCCGACAGCGCGGGCCACGGCCTCAAGCGCACGATGGGCCTGTTCCAGCTCGTCTGCTTCGGCATCGGCGCGGTCGTCGGCACCGGCATCTTCGTCGGCCTGTCCGACTCGGTCGCCCAGGCCGGCCCCGCCGTCGTCGTCTCCTTCGTCCTGGCGGCGATCACCTGCGTGTTCACCGCCTTCTCCTTCGCCGAGCTCGGCGGCGCGATCCCCGTCTCCGGATCCTCGTACTCCTTCGCCTACGCGGGCCTCGGCGAGACCACCGCCTTCCTGGTCGGCTGGTGCCTGCTGCTCGAGTACGGCATCTCCATCTCCGCGGTCGCCGTCGGCTGGAGCCAGTACGTCAACGAGCTGCTGCACAGCCTCACCGGATGGCAGCTGCCGGCCGCCCTCTCCGCCGGACCCGGCGACGGCGGGGCCGTCAACCTTCCGGCCGTCCTCGTCATCGCCATGGCCTGCCTGCTGCTGGTGCGCGGAGTGCGCGAGAGCGCCCGGGCGACCGCCGCGATGGCCGTGCTCAAGATCGTCATCCTGGTCGCCTTCTGCGCCATCGGGTTCTCCGCCTTCAAGCACGGCAACCTCACCCCGTTCTCGCCGGCCGGACTCGGCGGCATCGGCGCGGGCACCACGGCCGCGTTCTTCTCCTACATCGGCTTCGACGCGATCACCACCGCGGGCGAGGAGGCCAGGAACCCGCGCCGGGACATCCCGGTCGCCATCCTCGTCTGTATCGGCCTGGTCACCCTGCTGTACTGCGCGGTCGCGCTCGCCGCGATCGGCGCCATCGGCGGCGACCAGGTCGGCGGCCGGCCCGCGGCACTGTCGTACGTCGTCAACACGGTCACCGGCTCCACGGTCGGCGGCGCCGTGATCGCCTTCGGCGCGGTCGTCGCCATCGCCTCCGTGGTGCTGACCGTGACGTACGCCCAGTCCCGCATCCTGATGTCGATGTCGCGTGACGGGCTCGTGCCGCCCGTCCTGCAGAAGGTCTCGCCGCGCACCTCGGTGCCCGTCGCCGGCACCCTGATCGTCGGCGTGGTCTTCGCGATCCCCGCGGCGTTCGCCTCGCTGGACGTCGTGGTCAACCTCTGCACCATTGGCACGCTCGCCATCATGGGCGTCGTCAACATCGCCGTGATCACGCTGCGCCGCCGCGAGCCGGGGCTCGCCCGCACCTTCCGGGTGCCGCTGTACCCCGTGCTGCCGGTGCTCGGCGTCGGCTGCTCCCTGTACCTGATGTACGAGACCGGCTGGACCACCTGGCTCCAGTTCGCCGGCTTCCTCGTGGCCGGGCTGCTGGTGTACGCCGTCTACGGCCGCCGGCACTCCCGGCTGGCGGCGCGGGCCGGGGCCGCGGAGGTCACGCCGGGTGCAGCCGGGGCGGACCCGCGGACAACCTGAACCACACCGCCTTGCCCGAGGCGGTCACGCGGTGCCCGCAGGCGGAGCTGAGGGCGCGGATCAGCAGCAGGCCGCGCCCGTGCTCCTGCCAGGGGTCCGGGGCGGCGAGGCCCGGCCGGGTCAGGCCGCCGGGCGGGTCCGGGTCCGGGTCGTGCACCTCGACATGGCAGCCGGTCGGCAGCAGCTCCACCACCAGCTCTATCGGGCCCCGGCCCACGGCGTGCTCCACGGCGTTCGCGACCAGCTCCGCGGTCAGCAGCTCCGCGGTGTCGCAGTCGGCCGTGTGCTCCAGCTCCGTCAGCGCCGTCCGCACCAGGGCGCGCGCCACCGGCACGGCGGCCGCCGAGTGCGGCAGCGCGACGCGCCAGGACGGAGAGGACGGCACGAAGTGCCTCCGCGAGGGACGGTCGTCGGGTGACGGGTGGGCCGGGGCTGAAGGGTGCTCGGGCAAGGTGGGTCCGTTCGGGGCGGGGGGCGTCCCGGCGGCGGCCACCAGGTTGTCCCGCTTTCAACGAGGGGAATGGTACGGGGGCCGTCCAGGCGATCTTGTGGCGGCCTCGGCTCCGGAGCCGGCGGCGCCCCGCACGCGTATCTATCGCGCACTCGTGACGACAGTCAGGAACGAGTGATAACTTCGTGGGGAGAGTCCGGCGCGGCAGAGGCCCGGCGCTTCATCGGCGCAGCGCGGCCCCGGCGCAGCGCGGCAGAGGTTTCGTGGCAGTCCCCCGAGGAGGCCCCACGTCATGAGTCCCTTCACCGGCTCCACCGACCGCACCCCCCACTGGCGCCATCTGCGCGTCGAGCGCGCCGACGGCGTCGCCACGGTCACCCTCGCCCGCCCCGACAAGCTCAACGCGCTCACCTTCGGCGCCTACGCCGACCTGCGCGACCTGCTCGCCGAACTGTCCCGCGAACGTGCCGTGCGCGCCCTGGTGCTGGCCGGCGAGGGCCGCGGCTTCTGCTCCGGCGGCGACGTGGACGAGATCATCGGTGCCACCCTGAGCATGAACACGTCCGAGCTGCTCGACTTCAACCGGATGACCGGACAGGTCGTGCGCGCCGTACGGGAGTGCCCGTTCCCGGTGATCGCCGCCGTGCACGGGGTGGCGGCCGGGGCCGGAGCGGTCCTCGCCCTGGCGGCGGACTTCCGGGTCGCGGACCCCACCGCACGGTTCGCCTTCCTCTTCACCCGCGTCGGCCTCTCCGGCGGCGACATGGGCGCCGCCTACCTGCTGCCCCGGGTGGTCGGGCTCGGCCACGCCACCCGGCTGCTGATGCTCGGCGAGCCGGTGCGGGCGGCCGAGGCCGAGCGGATCGGCCTGATCAGCCACCTCACCGACGAGGGCAGCGCCGACGAGGCCGCGCGGTCCCTGGCCCGCCGGCTGGCCGACGGACCCGCCCTCGCCCACGCCCAGACCAAGGCCCTGCTCACCGCCGAACTCGACATGCCCCTGTCCGCCGCGGTCGAACTGGACGCCTCCACCCAGGCCCTGCTGATGAACGGCGAGGACTACGCCGAGTTCCACGCGGCCTTCACCGAGAAGCGCCCGCCGAAGTGGCGGGGGAGGTGACCGGGGTGACCGGTGCCATGAGGGTGGCGGTCATCGGCGGCGGACCCGGCGGCCTGTACGCGGCGGCCCTGCTGAAACGGCTAGACCCGGCCCGTGAGATCACCGTCTGGGAGCGCAACGCGCCCGACGACACCTTCGGGTTCGGCGTCGTGCTCTCCGACGAGACACTCGGCGGCATCGAACACGCCGACCCGGTGGTGTACGAGGCACTGCGCCGGGAGTTCGTGCGCTGGGACGACATCGACATCGTCCACCGGGGCACCCGGCACACCTCCGGCGGCCACGGCTTCGCCGCGCTCGGCAGACGGCGCCTGCTGCGGATCCTGCACGAACGCTGCCGCGCGCTCGGCGTCGACCTGCGCTTTCGCACCGAGGCACCGGACCCCGCGCGGCTGACACGGACGTACGACCTGGTCGTCGCCGCCGACGGCGTGCACAGCGCCACCCGCGAGGCCTACGCCCACGTCTTCCGGCCCCGGGTGACCGGCCACCGCTGCCGCTACATCTGGCTGGCCGCCGACTTCGCCCTCGACGCCTTCCGCTTCGAGATCGCCGAGACCGAGCACGGCGTGGCACAACTGCACGGCTACCCGTATTCCCGCCCGTCGCCCGACCACCACCCCTCGACGAGGCCCTCCGGGCCGCAGGACAATGGCGCCTCGACGGTCATCGTCGAGATGCGCGAGGAGGTGTGGCGCGCGGCCGGCTTCGACACCATGGACGAGCAGGAGTCCGTCGAGCGCTGCGCCAAGATCTTCGCGGACGCCCTCGGCGGGCGGCCGCTGCGCTCCAACAAGTCCACGTGGACCACCTTCCGCACGGTCGTCACCGAACGCTGGTCGCACGGCAACCTCGTACTGCTCGGCGACGCCGCCCACACCGCCCACTTCTCCATCGGCTCCGGCACCAAGCTCGCCGTCGAGGACGCCCTCGCCCTCGCCGCCTGCCTGGACGAACAGCCGTCCCTGCCCGAGGCGCTCACCGCCTACGAGGAGGAGCGCAGGCCGGTCGTCACCTCCACTCAGCGCGCGGCCCGGGCCAGCCTGGAGTGGTTCGAGAACCTGGACCGCCACCTCGGCATGCCGCCCCGCCAGTTCGCCTTCAACCTGCTCACCCGCAGCCGCCGCGTCACCCACGGCAACCTCCGCCTGCGCGACCCCCGCTTCACCGACGCCGTGGAGCGCGAGTTCGGCTGCCCGCCCGGGACGCCGCCCATGTTCACCCCGTTCCGGCTGCGCGGACTGACCCTGCGCAACCGGGTCGTCGTCTCGCCCATGGACATGTACTCGGCCACCGACGGCGTCCCCGGCGACTTCCACCTCGTCCACCTGGGCGCCCGGGCGCTCGGCGGCGCCGGACTGGTGATGACCGAGATGGTCTGCGTCAGCCCCGAGGGCCGGATCACCCCGGGCTGCGCCGGCCTGTGGACCGGACGGCAGGCCGAGGCCTGGCGGCGGATCACCGGCTTCGTGCGCCGGCAGGCCCCGGACACCGCGATCGGCGTGCAGCTCGGCCACAGCGGACGCAAGGGGTCGACCCGGCTCATGTGGGCGGGCATGGACGAGCCGCTGCCGCAGGGCAACTGGCCGCTGGTGGCCGCCTCCCCGCTCCCGTACCGGCCGGACAGCCAGGTCCCGCGCCAGGCCACCCGGGCCCAGCTCACCGACATCCGCGAGCAGTTCACCGCCGCCGCCCGGCGAGCCGCCGGGGCCGGCTTCGACCTGCTCGAACTGCACTGCGCCCACGGCTATCTGCTCTCCGGCTTCCTCTCCCCGCTGACCAACCGGCGCACCGACGCCTACGGCGGCTCACTGGACAGGCGGCTGCGCTTCCCGCTGGAGGTCTTCGACGCCGTACGCGGAGTGTGGCCCGAGGAACGGCCGATGACCGTACGGATCTCCGCCACCGACTGGGCCGAGGGCGGTACGACCGCCGCCGAGGCCGTGGAGATCGCCCGCGCCTTCGCCGCGCACGGCGCCGACGCGATCGACGTGTCGACCGGGCAGGTGGTCTCGGACGAGCGCCCCGAGTTCGGGCGCTCGTACCAGACGCCGTTCGCCGGCCGCATCCGCCAGGAGGCGGGCGTCCCGGTGATCTCGGTCGGCGCGATCTCCTCCTGGGACGACGTCAACTCCCTGATCCTGGCCGGTCGTACGGACCTGTGCGCGCTGGCCCGCCCACATCTGTACGACCCGCACTGGACCCTGCACGCGGCCGCCGAACAGGACTACACGGGCCCGGCCGCGCCCTGGCCGGCGCCCTACCGGGCGGGCAGCCGCCGCCCGCCGACGGGGCGTACGGACGCGCCCAAGCCGCGGCTGGGGCTAAGGGGTTGAGCGGGGGCAGGGGCTCGGACCCCCGGTCGTGCGGAGGTCAACGCTCGGAAGGTGACCGGCGTCAGAGACCGGCGAACTCGGCGCCCGTGTCCCGCAGCCGCTCGTGCAGCCCCTGGAAGACGGCGGCCGAGCGGGCACCGGGCCAGTCGGCGGGCAGCAGCCGCGCGGGCAGGCCCGGGTCGGCGTACGGCAGATGGCGCCAGGAGTCCAGGGCGAGGAGGTAGTCGCGGTAGGCCTCCTCGGGCGGGGTGTCCGCACGCTCCTCCCAGGAGCGCAGCACGCGCGCGTGCCGGTCGAGGAACGCCTCGTGCTGCTCGGCGATAGCCGCCAGGTCCCACCACCGTGCGACCGCCTGAGCGGTCGGGGTGAACCCCAGGTGCTCACCGCGGAAGAAGTCCACGTACGGGTCAAGGTCCAGGCGCCGCAGGGTGTGCCGGGTCTCCTCGTACAGACGGGCCGGAGCGATCCACACACCGGGCGCCGCCGTGCCGAAGCCGAGCCCGGCCAGCCGGGAGCGCAGCACGTGCCGCTTGTTGCGCTCCGACTCCGGCACGGAGAACACGGCCAGCACCCAGTCCTCGTCCCCGGACTGCGCCGTGGCATAGATGCGGCGGTCGCCGTCGTCGAGCAACTGCCGTGCTTCGTCCGACAGTTCGTACCCGGCCGCGCCCTGCGCCGTACGGGCGGGCAGCAGCAGCCCGCGCCGCTTGAGCCGCGACACCGAGGAGCGCACGGACGGCGCGTCCACCCCGACGGCGGCCAGCAGCCGGATCAGCTCGGCGACGGGCACGGGGCCCGGCGCGAAGCGGCCGTAGGCGCCGTAGAGCGTGACGATGAGGGACCTCGGGGCGTGTAGCGCCTGCTGCTCGGACACGTTGATCATTTTAGGTCTTCGGCATCACTGCTGGTCACCGTCACGACTGGTCACCCGGGCCGCTGCGGGCCGTCACCGCCGGGCGGCGCCACGTGCGCGCTGTCACCGCCGGGTGGTGTCATGTCTGCGCTGTCACCGCTGGGCGGTGTCACCGGCGGCCGCCGTCGGCGCGCAGCCGGAACCGCTGGAGCTTCCCGGTGGCCGTGCGCGGCAGCGCGTCCAGGAAGACGATCTCGCGCGGGCACTTGTACGGAGCCAGCTCCGACTTGAGGTACGCGCGCAGCGCCTCCGCGTCCCGCCGAGCGCCCTGCCGCAGGACGGCGTAGGCGACCACGACCTGCCCGCGGTCCTCGTCCGGCCGCCCGACGACCGCCGTCTCCACCACGTCCGGGTGGCGCAGCAGCGCGTCCTCGACCTCCGGACCGGCGATGTTGTACCCGGCCGAGATGATCATGTCGTCGGCGCGGGCGACGTAGCGGAAGTAGCCGTCGGGCTCGCGGACGTAGGTGTCGCCGGTGACGTTCCAGCCGTCCCGCACGTACACGCGCTGCCGGGGATCGGCGAGGTAGCGGCAGCCGACCGGACCCTGGACGGCGAGCAGCCCCGGGACCCCGTCCGGCACAGGCTCACCGTGCGCGTCCTGCACGCGCGCGTGCCACCCCGGTACGGGAAACCCGGTCGTGCCGGGCCGGATGTCCTCGTCCGCCGCCGAGATGAAGATGTGCAGCAGCTCGGTGGCGCCGATGCCGTTGACGATGCGCACTCCGGTCCGCTCGTGCCAGGCGTGCCAGGTGGCCGCGGGCAGGTTCTCCCCGGCGGACACGCAGCGCCGCAGCGAGGAGACGTCGTACGCGCCGAGTTCGTCGAGCATCGCGCGGTAGGCGGTGGGGGCGGTGAACAGCACGGACACCCGGTGCTCGGCGATCGCGGGCAACAGCTGCCGCGGGTGGGCCTGTTCGAGCAGGAGCGCACAGGCGCCGGCCCGCATCGGGAAGACCACGAGCCCGCCGAGCCCGAAGGTGAAACCGAGCGGGGGACTGCCCGCGAACACGTCGTCCGCGCGCGGTCCGAGCACATGGCGGGAGAAGGTGTCCGCGACGGCCAGCACGTCCCGGTGGAAGTGCACGCAGCCCTTGGGCCGCCCGGTGGTGCCCGAGGTGAACGCGATGAGCGCGACGTCGTCGGCGGCGGTGTCCACGGCCGGGTACGGCGTGCCGGGCACCGCACGGCGCAGCAGGTCGTCGGGGCCTTCGCCGCCGTAGGTCGTGACGACGAGACCCGGTATCCCCGCCTTGGCCAGGTCGTCCACGGCCCGGATGTCGCACAGCGCGTGCCGGACCCGGGCGATCTCGCAGATCGTGCTCAGCTCGTGCGGGCGCTGCTGGGCCAGCACGGTGACGGCGACCGCGCCCGCCTTGAGCACGGCCAGCCAGCAGGCCGCCAGCCAGGGGGTGGTGGGGCCGCGCAGCAGCACCCGGTTGCCGGGGACCACACCGAGGTCGCCGGTCAGCACGTGCGCGATGCGGTCGACGCGGGCGCGCAGGTCGCCGTAGGTCCACGTCTCCCCGGCGGCGGTACGGAACACCGGGCGCCCGGCGTCGGTGCGGTCCAGCAGCTCGGCGGCGCAGTTGAGCCGGTCCGGGTAGCGCAGCTCCGGGAGGTCGAAGCGGAGTTCGGGCCACTGGTCCGGGGGCGGCAGGTGGTCGCGCGCGAAGGTGTCCACGTGCGCGGAGGCCGTCGGCCGCGCGGTGCCGCCCCTGCCGGAGTCCACGGTGTCCATGGCGGTTCGCCCCCTTGTCGTGGTGGGCACGCACAAGGAGCGTATCGTGTTGGTGACGACAGTCAACGGTACGCGATACGGTGGACCGTGCCTCGGGTGGTCGGGGCGGTGCAGGGTTGGCGGCTGGCCTTTGGTTGTTGACCGTTGACCGTTGACCGTTGGCTGGCGGCTGGCGGCTGGCGGCTGGCGGCTGGCGGCCGGCGGATCGGCCGGTCGGGAGGTCGGGAGGTCGGGAGGCAGGGAGGACGGCGAATGCCCGCATTCTCACTCGAACCGGAACAGGCTGCCTGGTGCGCCGAGTTGCGCACCCTGGCGGCTGAACGGCTGCGCCCGCTCGCCGAGAAGGGCGAGCCGGGCCACGTCAACCGCGCGCTCCTCGCCGAACTGGGCCGACTCGGCCTGCTGGAGCGCCTGTTCACCTCCGGCGCCCTCGATCTGTGCCTGATGCGCGAGTCCCTGGCCCACGCCTGCACCGAGGCCGAGACCGCCCTCGCCCTCCAAGGCCTCGGCGCCCACCCCGTCCATGCCCACGGCACCCACGCACAGCGCGCCCACTGGCTGCCGAGGGCGACGGACGGCAGCGCGGTCGCCGCCTTCGCCCTGAGCGAGCCGGGCGCGGGCTCGGACGCGGCGGCACTGGCGCTGGCGGCCCGTCCGGACGGCCCCGCCCGCTGGCGGCTCACCGGCGAGAAGTGCTGGATCTCCAACGCCCCCGAGGCCGACTTCTACACCGTCTTCGCCCGTACGACACCGGACGCGGGCTCCCGCGGCGTGACCGCGTTCCTGGTGCCCGCCGACCGCCCCGGCCTCACCGGCACCGCGCTGGAGATGCTGTCGCCGCACCCCATCGGCGCGCTCCACTTCGACGGCGTTCCCGTCACGTCCGAGGACGTGATCGGCGAGAGGGACCGCGGCTTCCGGGTGGCCATGGGCACGCTCAACCTGTTCCGCCCCAGCGTCGGCGCCTTCGCCGTGGGCATGGCTCAGGCGGCGCTGGACGCCACCCTCGTCCACACCGCCCGCCGGGACGCCTTCGGCGGCAAGCTGAGGGACCTCCAGACGGTCGCCCACCAGGTCGCCGAGATGGCCCTGCGCACGGAGGCGGCCCGCCTGATGGTGTACGCGGCGGCGACGGCGTACGACGAGGGCGCCCCCGGCGTCCCCGGCCGCGCCGCCATGGCGAAGCTCCTCGCCACCGAGACCGCGCAGCACGTCGTCGACACCGCCGTCCAACTCCACGGCGCCCGCGCCCTGCACCGCGGCCACCTGCTGGAACACCTCTACAGGGAGGTGCGCGCCCCCCGGGTGTACGAGGGGGCGAGCGAGGTACAGCGGGGAATCATCGCGAAGGAGCTGTACGCGGGGCTGGATGAGCGCGGGGAGGGCCGGTGACCGACTTTTGTGACTGTCGAGCCGCGTACGACCCGGGAGGTCATGTGACCGCCGAGCCGCGTACGACCCTGGAGGCCATGTGACCGCCGACCGTGTGAACCCTCCCGTCCTGTCCCCGCCCACCGGCTTCTCGCACGCGGTGGTCGCCACCGGCTCACGGCTGGTGTTCCTGGCGGGCCAGACGTCGCTGGACGCCGACGGCAAGGTGGTCGGAGAGACCCTGCCCGAGCAGTTCGAGCGGGCGCTGACCAACCTGCTGACCGCGCTGGCGGCGGCCGGCGGCACCGCGTCGGACCTGGCCAGGGTCACGGTGTACACCACGGACGTCGCCGCCTACCGAGCCCGCGCCGCCGAACTCGGCCGCATATGGCGCCGGTTGGCGGGCCGCGACTACCCCGCGATGGCCGTGGTCGGGATCGTACGGCTGTGGGACGAGCGCGCCCTGGTGGAACTCGACGGCTTCGCGGTACTGGGCGAGGGCTGATCGGGCGGTGTCGGCCAAGTGGTCGACGGGCACGCGCCGCCGAAGAGTGAGGATCGCGGCCAACGCCGAGGACGCCGGGTACGAGTGGAAGCTCGTGTTCACCAGCCACCCGGGAGGTTCTTCCATGCCCCTGCGTCCCGTACTCGGAGCCCTGGGCGCGGCGGCGGCCGCCGTGCTCACGCTGGGCACACCCGCGACGGCCGCTCCGGACGCCAACCTGACCATCGACCAGACGGCCCGCCTGTCGGCGGACGGCACCGTGACCGTCTACGGCACCTACCGCTGCTTCGACGCGAACGGCCTGGTCTTCGTCGGCGCCGCCATCAGCCAGGACCCGTCGGCCACCCGTTACGGCATCGGCGGCACGCGTGCCGTGTGCGACGGCGCCTACCACCGCTGGCACAACTCCGGCACGGTGACGCCGAACCGGCTCACCCCCGGCCCGGCCCGCGTCGAGGCCGCCCTCGTCGAACTCCGCTCCCACAGCGGCCTGCCCCTGCCCGACGTCCACGCCGCACGCCATCGGGACGTGGTACTGGTCGCAGACTGAACCCACACCGGGCTGCCCGGCACCAGCGGGTGCCGGGCAGCCCAGGTATCCCGTCCGGACCCTCGGCGTACGAACTGGTCACGGACAGGGCCGGCCGGTCAGTTGCCGACGGCCTCCGTGATGTCCCAGTAGGCGAGGTAGTCCGAGTTCTCCCCTTCGGGGTTGGAACCGTAGACGGCGAACATGCGGGCGTACTCCGGTGCCCAGTACCGACCGGTCTCGCCCTTGGCGACCAGCGCCGCGTCACCGGGACGCAGGACCACTGTCGTCCCGCCGCTCTCGATGTGCAGCTCGCCTTCGATGACGTAGTTGAGCTCGTCGTGCGGGTGGCGGTCGGACCAGCCCGCCCGGGTCAGGCTCCACTCGGAGACCGAGTACTCGCTGCCGCCGTCGACCGGCGGGATGATCCAGCGGCTGCGCATCCCTCCTGTCGCCGCGTTGAGGGGACGCAGTTCGCTCGGCCGCCAGACCGCGATGCCGTCGTTCTGCGTCGCGGTGGCCAGCCGGTCCTCGCGGGCCGCACGGGGTTCGCGCGGTGTGGTTCCCGGGCCGCTCTCCGGCCGCGTGCTGTCTTGCTGGGTCACGGGTGTGCCTCCTTGTCCTTTGCCTCTCGCGGGTCAGCCGGGTCGTCGTCGGCTCAGCCCGCGAGGGAGGCCATCACGTGCTTCACGCGGGTGTAGTCCTCGAACCCGTACTGCGACAGGTCCTTGCCGTATCCGGAGTGCTTGAAGCCGCCGTGCGGCATCTCGGCGACGAGCGGGATGTGGGTGTTGATCCAGACGCAGCCGAAGTCCAGGTCGCGGCTGAACCGCAGGGCGCGGCCGATGTCCGAGGTCCACACCGAGGACGCCAGGCCGTACGGCACGTCGTTGGCCAGCGTCAGGGCGGACTCCTCGTCGGGGAACTCCTGCACGGTGATGACCGGTCCGAACACCTCGTGCTGGACCAGTTCGTCGTCCTGCCGCAGTCCGGAGACCACGGTCGGAGCGTAGTGGAAGCCCTCCTCGCCCAGCCGATGGCCGCCGGTGTGCAGGGTGGCATGGTCGGGGAGCCGGTCGAGGAAGGCGGCGACCCGCTCGAAGTGGCGCGCGCTGTTGAGCGCCGGCATCAGGGCGTCCTCGCTGTGCACGCCGACCGCGTGTGTCGTGACGATGTTCCTGGCCTGCTCGGTGAGGGCGGCCACGAGGTCGGCGTGGACGGACGGCGCGGCCAGGACCCGGGTGGCGGCCGTGCAGTCCTGACCTGCGTTGAAGAACGCCGCGATGGCGATGGCCTCGGCAGCGGCCGCGACGTCGGCGTCGTCGAACACGACGACCGGTGCTTTGCCTCCGAGTTCGAGGTGAACACGCTTGACGTCACCAGCTGCTGCCGCCGCCACTTGCTGCCCGGCGCCGACCGAGCCGGTGATGGCGACCATCTCGGGACGTGGGTGGGACACCAGCGCGCGGCCCGTGTCACGGTCACCGCACACCACGTTGAGCACACCCGGCGGCAGGAACTCGGCGGCGATCTCGGCAAGCAGCAGCGTGGAGGCCGGCGTCGTGTCGCTGGGCTTGAGGACGACCGTGTTCCCGGCGGCGATCGCGGGCGCGAACTTCCAGACGGCCATCATCATCGGGTAGTTCCAGGGGGCGACCTGGCCGATGACGCCGACCGGTTCCCGGCGGATCCACGAGGTGTGGTCGGCCATGTACTCGCCGGCCGCCTTGCCTTCGAGCTGGCGGGCGGCCCCGGCGAAGAACCGCAGGTGGTCGGCCATCGGCGGGATCTCCTCGGCGGCCGTCAACGGGATCGGCTTGCCGGTGTTGCGGGACTCGGCGGCGACCAGGTCGGCGGACCGGGCCTCCACCGCG
The DNA here is from genome assembly GCF_035917575.1 of Streptomyces sp. NBC_01788. Taxonomy (GTDB): domain Bacteria; phylum Actinomycetota; class Actinomycetes; order Streptomycetales; family Streptomycetaceae; genus Streptomyces. Next base: position 6,025,767 of record NZ_CP109090.1, read on the forward strand.
TCGGCGATCCCGAGGAGCGCCCTCTGCCGTTCGGCGGGCGTCGTGCGGCGCCAGTCGGTGAACGCCGCCGACGCGGCCTCGTACGCCTGGTCGAGGTCGGCGCGCCCCGAGACGGGCGCGGTGGCGAAGACGGCGCCGGTGGTGGGGTCGACCAGGTCGCTGGTGACGCCGTCGGCGGTGTCGGTGTACGCGCCGCCCACGAAGTTGCGCAGGTGCTGCTTCTCGCTCAAGGGGTTCTCCGTAAGGTGTCGAAACGTTTCGCCGGTGTCGGCGGTACGGTCGGATGTTCCGCGCGGGGGCGCGGTCGGGTGGACTCGCGGGGTCAGGCCAGCCGCATACGCTTTCTGAGCCGGTCCACGAGCAGCGCGGTCACCAGCAGGGCGCCGAGCAGGATCTGCTGGACGTAGCTCTGGACCCGGATCAGGTCCATGCCGTTGCTGAGCAGGACGAGGAAGAGGGCACCCATGAGCACGCCGGACACCCGGCCCTCGCCGCCGTCGAGTGTCACTCCGCCGAGTACGGCCGCGATGATCGACATCAACGGGTACTGCACACCGACGTTCGCCTCGCCCGTGGACATCCGGGCGGTCAGCATGAGCCCGACCAGCGCGGCGAGCAGACTTCCGATGATCATGACGGTGAAGAGGGTGCGGCGCACGTTGACGCCGGACTGGAACGCGGCGCTCTCGTTGCCGCCGACCGCGTACGCCTGGCGGCCGACGCGCGTCCAGTTGAGGAAGACGTAGGCCGCGCCGAGGGCGATCAGCAGGACAACCGTGGGGAACGGCACGCCGAGCACCATCGAGGTTCCGAACTGCCGGGAGAACTCAGGAGGCAGGCCTACCACGGGCGTTCCACCGGACAGCATCAGGGCCGCGCCGGAGGCCACCGAGGCCATGCCCAGGGTCACCATGAACGCGGAGATCCGGAACACGGCGATGAGCAGGGCGTTGACGAGTCCGACGACGAGCCCGACCGCGATGCCCGCGAGGCAGCCCAGCAGGATCGCCGTCCCCGGGTCGCCGGGAGCGACCGAGGTCATCACGGTGGCGCTGACGATGGAGGACAGCGCGACGCAGGCGCCGTTCGACAGGTCGTAGTGACGGGTGATCAGGTACAGCATCTGGCCGATGGCGACGATGCCCAGGAAACTGAGCTGCCGGCCGACGTTGGTGATGTTCGCCGAGGCGATGAACCGGGGTTCGATCACGGCGAAGGTGATGATCAGCGCCAGCAGCAGCACGGGCAGGATGCCCCAGCGGACGAAGAGGCGCCGGAGCAGGGCGCCCGCTCCGGCGGGCGGCGGCACGGCGGGTGCCGTCGGCAGCTCCTGGACGGGCGGTCTCTGGGTCTCGGTCACGATGTCGTTCCGGTCTCTTGAGGGAAGAAGTGGGGCAGCACGATCTCCTCGGCGAGCTGGTCGCCGGAGAGTTCCGCGGCGACCCGGCCCTCGGTGATCACATAGAGGCGGTGGGCGAGGTTGAGCACCTCGGGCAGGTCGGAGGAGATCAGCAGGACACCCGCGCCGGAATCGACGAGGTCGCGTATCGCCGCGTAGATGTCGGCGCGGGCGCCGACATCCACGCCGGCGGTCGGCTCGTCGAAGACGTGCAGTCTGTAGGGCCGGGTGAAGCCGCGGGCCAGTACGATCTTCTGCTGGTTGCCGCCGGAGAAAGTGAGCGGCAGCGCCTCCGGCCGCATCGGGCGCAGCGTGAGACGGTCGAGGACGGCGGTGGTGTCCCGGCGCTCCGCGCGGCGCCGGAGGAACCCGCGGCCGGTCCAACTGCCCAGCGCCGACAGGGACACGTTCTCGGCGGCGGGCCGGACGCCGATCAGACCGTCGCGCTTGCGGTCCGCCGGGTAGTACATGACGCCTTCGGCGATATGCCGGGCGGGAGTCGCCCGGGGGCCGAGGGATCTGCCCCGGATCAGCACTTCGCCCGCGTCGAGGCGGGCCAGGCCGAAGCAGAGCCGTCCGATCGTCCCCTTGCCCGATCCGACCAGGCCGGCGAGTCCGACGATCTCCCCGGCCCGCACGGTCAGGTCGACGCCGCGCACGTCTTCGCCGCTGACGCCGCGCAACTCCAGGACAGGGGCGCCCGGCCGGTGGTGGATCTCCGGGAAGAGGGCGTCCAGTCTGCGGCCCGTCATCAGGGTGACCAGGCCGTCGTCGTCGATCTCGTCGAGCGGACAGGTCCGCACATGGGCGCCGTCGCGCAGGACGGTGACCACATCGCCGATGGCGCGGATCTCCTTCATCCGGTGGGTGATGTAGATGACGGCGAGCCCTTCCCGGCGCAATCCGCGTACCAGCGTGAACAGCCGGTCGGTCTCCTCGTCGGTGAGGGAGGCGGTGGGTTCGTCGAGGATCAGCACCTTCGCCGAGTCCTGGAGGGCACGGGCGATCTCCACGATCTGCTGCTCCGCCCGGCGCAGATCGCCGGTGACCGCGTCGGGCCGGATGGCGGAGCCGACGCGGCGAAGCGCCTGCTCCGCGACGCGCCGCCGCTCGCGCCGGGAGATCATCCCTGCGCGGCCCGGCTCCCGGCCCAGCGTCAGGTTCTCGGCGACCGTCAACTGCGGAACCAGCGCGGGGTCCTGGAACACCGCTGTGACGCCCAGCTCCCGTGCCTGCTGGGGGCTCGACGCGCTGGCAGCGACGCCGTCGACGAGCACCGTGCCCTCGTCCGCCCGGTGCACGCCGGCGAGGATCTTGATGAGGGTCGATTTCCCGGCGCCGTTCTCCCCGAACAGGACATGGACCTGTCCCGGCAGGAAGTCCACACTCACGTCGCGCAGCGCGGTGACGGCCTGAAAACGCTTCGTCAGGTCCCGTATGGAGAGCGTGGGCCGGGGCGGCTGGAGCGCCGGGCCGGTGCCCGCCGCCGGCGACGCTGGTTGCGTGGTCATGGACGAACGCCCCTTCATCTGACGTTGAAGACGGGCCGGAAACCCGCCGACGGAAGGTTCAGTTCCTGGACCAGCTCGCTGAGGTTGTCGGCCTTCGCCCCGGCAGCCGGGCCGCAGATCACCTGCGCGTTGGTACCGATGTAGGGACCGCCGACAAACGGCTTGTTCTCCAGCACGCGCAACGCCATGTCCATCGCGATGCGGGACAGGATCAGGTCGTTGCCCGCGCTGGCGCAGGTGGCGTCCCCAGACTTCAGCAGCGCGTACACATCAGGCGTGAAGTAGTACGAGGCGGTGCGGACCTTGCGGCTCAGACCCCGTTCCTTCAGTACCCCGTGGGCCGCGTCGGCCGTGGTGGCGCTCCCGAGGACGTAGTCCATCCCGGGGTAGGCGCCGAGGGCGTTCTCCACCAGGTTGAGCTGGGTGTCCTTGCCGGTGTCGCCGTACTTGGTGCCGAGCACCCTGATGTCGCTCCCCTTGGCCTGGTCCTTGAAGCAGGACATCAACTGCTCCAGGGAACCGACTCCCGAAGGACCGGGGAACCAGACGCCGTTGACAGGATCGCCTTGCGCCTTGAGGTACTTCGCGAGGCTGCCGCCGAGCGTGCAGTAGTCGAACAGGGCCCGGCCGTGCACCTTCTTGGAAGTGACGCCGTTGACTGTGTCGATCACGACGACGCCCTGGTCGGCGATCTCCTCGATCTTCGGGTTCAGCGCCTCGTTGCTCACCGCGCCGATCAGCACCGCGTCGGCGCCCTTTGCCACGCAGTTGGAGAGCTGGTCGAGCTGTTTGCCGACCTCGGTATAACCGCCCGCCTCGTACACCTGGAGGTGGACGCCGGTGCGCTTGGCCTCGGCGACCAGGGCCTCGTTCTGCCCCAGCCAGTAGGGGTCCTTGACGTGGGGGAGCAGGGCGCACACCGTCCAGTCGCCCTTGATCTGGTCCTTGGGCAACGGGGTGTAGACGCCCGGTGTGCGGTGGCCGTCGCAGCCGGGTGACGCACAGTCGATCACCTGGACGGGAACAGCCCAGTCCTTCTTGGTCACAGCCGCCCGCAGCGCGTCCGGGGTGTTCTTCGCGGGGTCGGCGAACAGGCCGGCCGCCTGGGCCGGGGCGGGCTTGGGCGAGGGCTGGTCCCTGCCGGCCGCACGCGAACCTTCCTGGGAGCAAGCAGCGAGTCCTAGCGAGCAGGCCACGGCGGCGGCCAGCAGCGCACGCCGGCGGGGAAGGTTGGTTGCCATGTGCTGTGCACCTCGTGGATCAGCGGGCCGTAGCCCGGGGGATGGACGCGCAGTGGCGCGCGGGCGGGGTGATGCGGGGTGGGCAGCCGCACGCGGAGTTGCGGCGTTGGGGCAGTTGGGTCAGTTGGGGCAATTGGACAGGCGATGGCGCAACGTGTCGTAGGTGCCCGTCCTCGCAGCCTCAGGCGGTGGCCCTGGGAAGTCGAGACACGGTCGGATCCGGCTTCCAACGGGCGGCCGTGTGGGCTGCGTTGGCCCGCTGACCAGGGAAGGAAGCTGCCCGGAGAACGTCGTTTGGGGCGTCTTGTGTCCGGGAGTCAAACATGGTCAACTGTCTTGGTCAATAGTCTTAGTCAAACGTCCATGTCACGGACTGTTACCTGCTGGTACAAGCGATTGGTGCAGTGCCGAGGGCCGGAACGCGAGAGCGGCCATACCGGAGAACAGGGCTGAAGAGGCGGCCCGAAAGCGGATGGCCCGGCGACGGACACCTCCGCCCCGGGCCGATACGGTCCGCGCAGTGGACGGACAAGAGGAACATCAGAAGGAACGAGGCATCGTGCGGGTTCCCACCACCGAGCGGCGGCTACAAATCATCGAAGCGGCTGTTGAGCTGATGCGGCGCAACGGCGTCGACCAGGTCACGCTGCGCGCCATCGCGCAACAGGCGGGTGCGCCGCTCGCCACGCTCCACTACTGCTTCCGCGACAAGGACGAGCTGATGCGCGCGGCGGCCGATCACTGGCTCGAACGCTTCGTCCACGACCCGGTCCCCGACGAGGTTCCGCTGGAGGGCGGTCTACGGGCGGTCATGGACCGGATCTCGGCCGCGTTCTGGACGCTGATCGAGACCACTCCGGCCGACCTGCGAGCCCAGATCGAACTGGTCACCTGGGCCGTACGGGACGGAACGCACCCGGCGCTCGCCGAGTCGATGTACTCGCGCTACGAGGTGACGCTCGGCGACGTGTTCGCCCGGGCGCTGGACGCTGCGGGCCAGCGCTCCGAGGTCGACCCCCGGGTGTTGGCGCGCGGCTACATCGCCGCGGTGGACGGCGCGGTCCTCCAGCACATCTCGGAGCCCGCCTCTCCCCGCCCACGTGAGGTGTTCGACCTCATGGTGGAGGCGCTGCTGCTGCGGGCGGGCATCATCGAACGGTGACGGTCCGGGTGGTGCGGACGGCTGGTCGGCCGTACCCGGCGACGGCCGGGAAGGCCGATCGCGGAGCGCGGTCGACGGCTACCGCAAGGCCGTGCGCCGGCAGCCGACACTGCCGGTGCGCGGGCCGTGGCGGCAACTCCACCACGTCGTGGACGTAGGCGTGCGCGGCGCCGGCGGCGATGTCCGATCCTGTGGCGGCTTGTGTCCGCGGTCGCTACTCGCTAGCTCATCAGCATCGGAACGGAAGCGACGCGGAGCTGGAAGAAGCGGTTGGAGAAGGACCTCGGTCCCACCTCCATCGAGGCCGACGTGATCGCCCCGTTGGAGGAGAGCGCCTCGGGCGGAGCCCTCGCGAGAGCACGGCTACCACGCCCTGCGTCATTTCCACGCCTCTCCCGGAAGAGACCAGGCGGCCCCGTGACCTGCCGCGATGGGTGGTCGCGGGACGCTGACCCGGGGACCGGAGCGTCGGGCGGGCGATGAAGCACTGAGCGGGCGGCCGACCGAGCCCCGGCATCGAGCAACGACGGGTCGGCTCACCGTGGCATCTGACGACCTTGCTGAAGGTGCCGGCGGGCAGTCCCTCGCCGAGTTTCGCTCGGCGTCGCACGCAACGCCTTCCAACGCGCCGGGCTGTGTGCAGCCGACCGCACGCCTCACCGCAGCTCCGCAGACGGCCTGTGGCCGGCTGCCGAAACCACCGCACGCGTGGGAGCTAGGCAGCGTTGGGTCGCGCGCCACGCATGCCCGAGGCGGGCCCCTGTACATCCTCGGCCAGGAAGATCTCACCTTCCCCGAAGTCCGGCGCCCGGAAGGGGTTTGTCGCCGGAGGGGGCGATGCTGCAGTGGAACAGCCGGGTTGGTCTTCCAGGGCGGAGAACAGCGACGTCACATCGATGAGGGGCCTCCCTTTCGTCGCAGGTCCCTGAGGGGGCCTGGCGTGCCGTGGCCGGGCACAGTGGTCCTACAGCTTGGTCATCTTGGCGTACGGGCTCAGGATCCGCATTTGCGCCGAGCCGAAATCCACGAGCGCCGCGATTCCGTCCTCGATGCCGATCACCCGGCCGAGGCCGTACACGTCGTGCGTGACCTGGTCGCCCACGGCGAAGTGCTTGGGAGGCGGCGCGACCGGGGCCTTGAAGGGGCTGGTGGGCAAATGACGCTTCGGTGCAGCAGGCTTTGTCATCGCCCCCAGTATGCACCTACGAACCGCGCTGGTGGCCGACACCCTGCGGTAGGAGGAGCTGATCATCGCCCTCCACTCCGCGAGAGCTGAGCCCGCCGACCGGTCGGCAGACGGGCGGGGTCGGGCGGTTCGGCCTCGCAGGCGGCCGAACCGCCCGTATCCTTCGTGGTGTCTACGGCGTCACATGGCGGGCGCCAAACACTGGAGGCAATACCCCGTGCTGATCGCTCAGCGTCCCTCGTTGACCGAAGAGGTCGTCGACGAGTTCCGGTCCCGGTTCGTGATCGAGCCGCTGGAGCCGGGCTTCGGCTACACCCTCGGCAACTCCCTTCGCCGTACCCTCCTGTCGTCGATTCCCGGTGCCGCTGTCACCAGCATCCGCATCGACGGTGTCCTGCACGAGTTCACCACCGTGCCGGGCGTCAAGGAGGACGTCACCGACCTCATCCTCAACATCAAGCAGCTGGTCGTCTCCTCGGAGCACGACGAGCCGGTCGTGATGTACCTGCGCAAGCAGGGCCCGGGTCTGGTCACCGCCGCCGACATCGCGCCGCCGGCCGGTGTCGAGGTGCACAACCCGGACCTCGTCCTCGCCACGCTCAACGGCAAGGGCAAGCTGGAGATGGAGCTGACCGTCGAGCGCGGTCGCGGTTACGTCTCCGCCGTGCAGAACAAGCAGGTCGGTCAGGAGATCGGCCGTATCCCGGTCGACTCGATCTACTCGCCGGTGCTCAAGGTCACGTACAAGGTCGAGGCCACGCGTGTCGAGCAGCGTACCGACTTCGACAAGCTGATCGTCGACGTCGAGACCAAGCAGGCCATGCGTCCGCGTGACGCCATGGCGTCCGCCGGTAAGACCTTGGTGGAGCTGTTCGGTCTGGCCCGCGAGCTCAACATCGACGCCGAGGGCATCGACATGGGTCCGTCCCCGACGGACGCCGCCCTGGCCGCCGACCTGGCGCTGCCGATCGAGGAGCTGGAGCTCACGGTCCGCTCCTACAACTGCCTCAAGCGTGAGGGCGTCCACTCCGTGGGCGAGCTCCTGGCGCGTTCCGAGGCGGACCTGCTGGACATCCGCAACTTCGGTGCGAAGTCCATCGACGAGGTCAAGGCGAAGCTGGCCGGCATGGGCCTGGCCCTGAAGGACAGCCCGCCCGGATTCGACCCGACCGCCGCCGCCTTCGACGCGGACGACAACGGGAACACGGGTTTCGTGGAGCCCGAGCAGTACTGAACGCCGCGCCAGGCCTGCGGGGAGCCGGCCACGGCCGGCTCCCCGCAGGCCCCCCGGCGGAGAAGCGGTGCACCACACCACGCGGACCCCTCCGGTGCCGCGGCCATCCCGGACTCACTCCTTCGCGACTCGACGCCGGTTCGGAAAACCGCTCGACCGGCCGAGTCGGAGTCGTCATGATCCGCACTCGTGACGACTCCGAAGCAACTCCCGGTCAGCGTCGGCGCCCGCAACAACGCTGAGTGGTGCGCAGCGATGAGCCGATCGCACGGCTTGGCCGGCGAGTTCGGGGCACAGGCTTGGGCCGCCCCGTCCCGCACACCGCTCTACTACCCTGACGCGGTGACGCTGGTGCCGGGAGCCGACCGGACCGCGCTGGCGGCCCGGATAGACACCACCGCACCCGGCGCCAGCGTGAAGGACAGTTTCGCCGACCTCGACCTGACGGGGATCGGTTTCCAGGTGTTGTTCGAGGCGCAGTGGATCCACCACCCGGCAAGTCCGCCCGCTCCCGCGTCGGACCTCGCCTGGGCCGTGGCGGACGCCCCGGACAGGCTGCGCGCCTGGGCGCTCGCCTGGGACGACGGGGACGGCAACACGGACCTCTTCCAGCCCGGACTGCTCGAAGACCCCACCACTTTCGTGCTCACCGGACACTCCACCGATGGCCAAGTGGTCGCCGGCGCAGTGGCGAGCCACAGCCACCACGTGGTCGGGATCTCCAATCTATTCGCGCTGGACGGCGGCCCCGACGCGGCCTGGCCGGTGGTACTGGACGCCGTACACAGCCTGTTCCCCACCTTGCCGGTGGTCGGCTACGAGCAGGGTGACGACCTGGCGGCAGCCATCCGCCACGGCTTCGAGCCGGTCGGTCCACTGCGGATCTGGCTGCACGGCCGGTAACTGGACCGCTCCAGGGCCACCCGGCCCGGGAACTGCCACGCCCAGTGAACAACGCCGCCCAGCGAAAGATCCGCGCCCGCGTCGAGCACGTACTGGGCCGGATGCGGTGCCGCCGCACCCCTCCAGGCCCGCAGCAACGCGGGCCGGACAGGGTGCGGCGGCAGCCGTCGGTCAGATGTCCCGGAACGTCTCGATCTGCGCCCCGATCGAGTTCAGTCGCTCCGCCAGGTCCTCGTAGCCGCGGTTGATGACGTAGACGTTGCGCAGGACCGACGTGCCCTCCGCGGCCATCATGGCCAGGAGGACGACCACGGCGGGGCGCAGGGCCGGTGGGCACATCATCTCGGCTGCGCGCCAGCGGGTGGGGCCTTCGACCAGGACCCGGTGGGGGTCGAGGAGTTGCAGGCGGCCGCCCAGGCGGTTCAGGTCCGTCAGGTAGATCGCGCGGTTGTCGTAGACCCAGTCGTGGATCAGTGTCTTGCCCTGCGCGGCGGCCGCGATCGCCGCGAAGAACGGGACGTTGTCGATGTTCAGGCCCGGGAACGGCATCGGGTGGATCTTGTCGATCGGCGCCTCCAGCTTGGAGGGCCGTACGGTGAGGTCCACCAGCCGGGTGCGGCCGTTGTCGGCGAAGTACTCGGGCGTGCGGTCGTGGTCCAGGCCCATCTCCTCCAGGACCGCGAGCTCGATCTCCAGGAACTCGATCGGCACCCGGCGCACCGTCAGCTCCGACTCGGTGACCACGGCGGCCGCCACCAGGCTCATCGCCTCCACCGGGTCCTCGGAGGGCGAGTAGTCGACGTCGACGTCGATCTCCGGCACACCGTGCACGGTGAGCGTCGTCGTGCCGATGCCCTCGACCCTGACGCCGACCACCTCCAGGAAGAAGCACAGGTCCTGGACCATGTAGTTGGAGGAGGCGTTGCGGATGACCGTCACGCCGTTGTGGCGGGCCGCCGCCAGCAGCGCGTTCTCGGTCACGGTGTCGCCGCGCTCGGTCAGCACGATCGGGCGGTCCGGGCGGACGGCGTGGTCCACCACGGCGTGGTACTGGCCCTCGGTCGCGGTGATGTCCAGACCGAACCGGCGCAGCGCGATCATGTGCGGCTCGATGGTCCGCGTACCGAGGTCGCAACCGCCCGCGTAGGGCAGCTTGAACTGGTCCACCCGGTGCAGCAGCGGCCCGAGGAACATGATGATGGACCGCGTGCGGCGGGCGGCCTCGGCGTCGATGGCGTCCAGGTCGAGGTCGGCCGTCGGCACGATCTCCAGGTCGGTGCCGTCGTTGATCCAGCGGGTGCGCACGCCGATGGAGTTCAGCACCTCCAGCAGGCGGTACACCTCCTCGATCCTGGCGACCCGGCGCAGCACCGTGCGCCCCTTGTTGAGCAGCGAGGCGCACAGCAGCGCCACGCACGCGTTCTTGCTCGTCTTCACGTCGATCGCGCCGGAGAGCCGGCGGCCGCCCACCACCCGAAGGTGCATGGGGCCCGCGTAGCCCAGCGAGACGATCTCGCTGTCCAGGGCTTCACCGATGCGGGCGATCATCTCAAGGCTGATGTTCTGGTTGCCCCGCTCGACGCGATTGACGGCGCTCTGACTGGTGCCGAGTGCCTCGGCCAGCTGTGCCTGCGTCCAGCCCCGGTGCTGTCGGGCGTCACGGATGAGCTTGCCGATGCGTACGAGGTAGTCGTCTGCCATGAGGTTGAGGTTATCTCAGATATGAGATGGCGCTTCCTGGGGGGTCCATTCGAGTGATGAGCCGTCAGTGGCGCCCGGACCGACGGGTTCGAGCCTGTCGGAGAGGTCCGGGTGTGGCAGGTATGCCGGGTGTGCCTCTCGGGTGCAGCCCTCGGATGTGTCCCTGGCGTGCGTCCATCGGCTGCACGCAGCGGCGCCCATTGGTGGCGTGCGACGTCCGGCGTGCGGCGTGCCCGCGCCTCTGTGCTGCGCGGCGTGCCCGCGCCTCTGTGCTGCGCGGCGTGTCGGCGTGATGCGCGGCGTTCCCGCACCGCGCGCGGCGCTCCCGCGCGGTCCGCGGCGCGCCCGTGCGGTGCGCGACGCCCCGCGTATCCCGCCCCGCCCCCCTCTCCGCCCGGTCCGCGCATGACCATCCGGCCCCCATGTACTAGAGTTATCTCGACATCGAGATATCTGCCGGGGTGCACCACAGCCGCCACTTGGTAAGGGTGACCTAACTTAGCCGTACCTTACTGGATCGGCCGAGTCGCCGTGGCGGCAGGATCGTGGTGGTAGGCGCACATGAATGAAGGAGACTGTCGTGTCGGCGAACAGCTTCGACGCCCGCAGCACGCTGCAGGTGGGCGACGAGTCGTACGAGATCTTCCGGCTTGACAAGGTCGAGGGCGCGGCCCGACTGCCTTACAGCCTGAAGGTGCTGCTGGAGAACCTGCTCCGCACCGAGGACGGCGCGAACATCACCGCCGACCACATCCGTGCCCTCGGCGGCTGGGACTCCCAGGCCAAGCCGTCGCAGGAGATCCAGTTCACGCCGGCTCGCGTGATCATGCAGGACTTCACCGGCGTGCCCTGCGTCGTGGACCTCGCCACCATGCGCGAGGCCGTCAAGGAGCTCGGCGGCGACGCGGCGAAGATCAACCCGCTGGCCCCGGCCGAGCTGGTCATCGACCACTCCGTCATCGCCGACAAGTTCGGCACCAACGACGCCTTCAAGCAGAACGTCGAGCTGGAGTACGGCCGCAACAAGGAGCGCTACCAGTTCCTGCGCTGGGGCCAGACCGCCTTCGACGAGTTCAAGGTCGTCCCGCCCGGCACCGGCATCGTCCACCAGGTGAACATCGAGCACCTGGCCCGCGTGGTGATGGTGCGCGACGGCAAGGCGTACCCCGACACGCTCGTCGGCACCGACTCGCACACCACCATGGTCAACGGCCTCGGCGTTCTCGGCTGGGGCGTCGGTGGCATCGAGGCCGAGGCCGCCATGCTCGGCCAGCCGGTCTCCATGCTCATCCCGCGGGTCGTCGGCTTCAAGCTGACCGGCGAGCTGCCCACCGGCACCACCGCCACCGACCTGGTGCTGACCATCACCGAGATGCTGCGCAAGCACGGCGTGGTCGGCAAGTTCGTCGAGTTCTACGGCGAGGGCGTGGCCGCGACGAGCCTGGCCAACCGCGCCACCATCGGCAACATGTCGCCGGAGTTCGGCTCCACCGCCGCGATCTTCCCGATCGACGACGAGACCATCAAGTACATGCGCCTGACCGGCCGCCCCGAGCAGCAGCTCGCGCTCGTCGAGGCGTACGCCAAGGAGCAGGGCCTCTGGCTGGACCCGAACGCCGAGCCGGACTACTCCGAGAAGCTCGAGCTGGACCTGTCCACCGTCGTGCCGTCCATCGCCGGCCCCAAGCGCCCGCAGGACCGCATCGTCCTGGCCAACGCCGCCGAGCAGTTCAAGCTGGACGTCCGCAACTACGTCGACACCGTCGACGAGGCGGGCGTGGAGTCCTTCCCGGCCTCCGACGCCCCGGCCGTCCGCCCCAACGGCGCCCCGAGCAACCCGGTCCCGGTCACCGCCCCCGACGGCACCACCTACGAGCTGGACCACGGCGCGGTCACCGTCGCGGCCATCACCTCCTGCACCAACACCTCCAACCCGTACGTCATGGTCGCCGCCGCGCTGGTGGCCAAGAAGGCGGTGGAGAAGGGCCTGACCCGCAAGCCGTGGGTCAAGACCACCCTCGCCCCGGGTTCGAAGGTCGTGACGGACTACTTCGACAAGGCCGGCCTGACCCCGTACCTGGACAAGCTGGGCTTCAACCTCGTCGGCTACGGCTGCACCACCTGCATCGGCAACTCCGGCCCGCTGCCGGAGGAGGTCTCCAAGGCCGTCAACGAGCACGACCTCGCGGTCACCTCGGTGCTGTCCGGCAACCGCAACTTCGAGGGCCGGATCAACCCCGACGTCAAGATGAACTACCTGGCGTCCCCGCCGCTGGTCGTCGCCTACGCCATCGCCGGCTCCATGAAGGTGGACATCACCCAGGACGCGCTCGGTGTCGACCAGGACGGCAAGCCGGTCCACCTGAAGGACATCTGGCCGTCGGAGGCCGAGGTCAACGACGTCGTGGCCAACGCCATCGGCGAGGACATGTTCTCCAAGTCCTACTCCGACGTGTTCGCCGGCGACGCCCAGTGGCAGTCGCTGCCGATCCCGACCGGCAACACCTTCGAGTGGGACGCCGAGTCCACCTACGTCCGCAAGCCCCCGTACTTCGAGGGCATGGGCATGGACCCGGCCCCGGTCGAGGACATCGCCGGCGCCCGGGTGCTCGCCAAGCTCGGCGACTCGGTCACCACCGACCACATCTCCCCGGCCGGCGCCATCAAGGCCGACACTCCGGCGGGCCAGTACCTCACCGAGCACGGCGTCGAGCGCCGCGACTTCAACTCCTACGGTTCCCGCCGCGGCAACCACGAGGTGATGATCCGCGGTACGTTCGCCAACATCCGCCTGCGCAACCAGATCGCGCCGGGGACGGAGGGCGGCTACACCCGCGACTTCACCCAGGACGGCGCGCCGGTCTCCTTCATCTACGACGCCTCGCGCAACTACATCGAGCAGGGCATCCCGCTGGTCGTCCTGGCCGGCAAGGAGTACGGCTCCGGCTCGTCCCGTGACTGGGCCGCGAAGGGCACCGCGCTGCTCGGCGTCAAGGCCGTCATCGCCGAGTCCTACGAGCGCATCCACCGCTCGAACCTCATCGGCATGGGCGTTCTGCCGCTGCAGTTCCCGGAGGGCCGGACGGCCGACTCGCTCGGCCTGACCGGCGAGGAGTCCTTCACCATCACCGGCGTCACCGAGCTCAACGACGGCCGCACGCCGAGCACCATGAAGGTCACCACCGACACCGGTGTCGAGTTCGACGCGGTCGTCCGCATCGACACCCCCGGTGAGGCCGACTACTACCGCAACGGCGGCATCATGCAGTACGTGCTGCGCAGCCTGATCCGCAAGTAACGGATCCCGCAAGGCAGTTGGGCCGCATCCCCGGTAACGGGGGTGCGGCCCTCCCTCTTTCTCCCCAGGCGTTTACAGCCGCCGCCGTCCACGCTAGCTTTCACTGACAAGCGAGGTGGGAGCGCTCCCATGACAGCGGACCGGAACCCGTCGTCCCTGGGGGTATCCCACCTCGCCCCCGGTGCGGCCGGCTTGTGCGACACCGTGGTGCGACAACGTTGTCGTATTGGTCTGTACATGACTTTACTGGGGGACCATGCCCGCCGACAACGATGTCAGCACGGCCGACGCCGAGACTCCGCCCGCGTGAGCACGGCGTCGGCACCGAGCGCGCCCGCGCGCCCGAACGCGGTCTTCCGTGATACCACCGGCGCACGCTACTGTCCCCGAGGCTTGTGCGACCCGTGGTGCGCGACCCGTCCGAAGGAGGGGCCGCGTCATGCGTTTCCGTCCCATGTCCCTGCTGCTGGCCGCGGTGCTCGCGACCGGCGGCGCCACCCCTGCCCTCGCGGCGTCCGCCGCGCCACCGGGACCCGGTCCCGCCCTGGTCCAGGACGCGACCGCGTACGTGGACCCGCTGATCGGCACCAGGAACGGCGGCAACGTCTTCCCGGGCGCCGTCGCCCCGTTCGGCATGCTCTCCTTCAGCCCCGAGAACACCCGCGGCGACGCCACGAGGACGGCCGCGCCCGGCGGCTACCAGTACGACGCGACCCGCATCCGCGGCTTCAGCCTCACCCACATGTCCGGCACCGGTTGCGCGGGCGGCAGCGGCGACATCCCCTTCTTCCCGTACGCGGGGAAGGTCACCACCTCACCGGCGAGCGACACCAAGGACGCCGTCTACGCCTCCGACTTCCGCCACTCCGACGAGACCGCCGAGCCCGGCCACTACAAGGTGGGCCTCGCCTCCGGAGTCACCGCCGACCTCACGGCCACGGCCCGCACCGGCTCGGCCCGCTTCACCTACCCCGCGGACCAGCCCGCCTCGCTTCTCATCCGTACCGCCAACTCCCAGGTGGGCTCGACCGGTTCGTCGGTCACCATCGACCCGGCGAAGCGCACCGTCTCCGGCTCCGTCACCTCCGGGAACTTCTGCGGCTACCTCGACCCCGAGGGCCGGCGCGCCTACTACACCCTGTACTTCACCGCCCGCTTCGACCGCCCCTTCACGGCTTCCGGCACCTGGCAGGACGACAAGCTGAACCCGGGCGCGACCTCGGCGACCGGCGGCACGGGCGGCTTCGCGAACGGCGGCAGGCCCGTGGCGGGCAAGGGCGCCGGCGGCTACGTCGAGTTCGCCCCCGGCACCGGCCCGGTCGGCGTCAAGGTCGGCGTCTCCTACGTCAGTCAGGCCGGCGCCGAGGCCAACCTGGCCGCGGAGAACCCGCCCCAGCGCTCCTTCGACTCGGTCAAGGACGCGGCCCGCCGCGCCTGGCGGGACCGACTGCGCGCGATCCGCGTCGGCGGCGGCACCGACGACGAGCGCACCACCTTCTACACCGCGCTCTACCACGCCCTGCTCCACCCGAACGTCATCAGCGACGCCGACCGCCGGTATCGCGGCGCCGACGACAAGGTCCACACCGTGGGCCGCGGCCACCAGGCCCAGTACGGCACCTTCTCCGGCTGGGACGTCTACCGCGACCAGGTGCAGCTGCTGACCCTGCTCAGCCCGGACACCGGTTCGGACATCGCCCAGTCCCTGTACGAGCTGGCCGGCCAGAACGGCGGTGTCTGGGACCGCTGGCTGCACGGCGCGAGCGGCACCCACGTCATGAACGGCGACCCCTCGCCGACCGCCCTCGCCGGCATCCACGCCTTCGGCGGCACCGGCTTCGACCTGAAGGGGGCCCTCGCCTCCCTGGTGAAGGCGGCGACCGTGCCGACCGAGCGGGACCTGTCCCCGGCGGGCAAGCCGGTCCTGTCGGCCGGCCAGCGGCCCTCCCTGGACAAGTACCTGAAGCTGCACTACATGCCGTCCGTCTCCAACGCCTGGGGCGGCGCGGCCGAAACGCTGGAGATGTCCACGGCCGACTTCGCCCTGGCCCAGCTCGCCGACGCGGCCGGGCAGAAGAAGACCGCCGCCGCCTTCGCCGAGCGCGCCCAGTGGTGGCAGAACAACTTCAACGTCGCGGCCCACTCCTCCGGCGGCTACATCGCCAACCGCAAGGCCGACGGCAGTTGGGTCACCGGCTTCACCCCGGACACCGGCAACGGCTTCGTCGAGGGTTCGGCGGCCCAGTACACCTGGATGGTCCAACACAACCCGGCCGGCCTGTTCGCGGCGATGGGCGGCCGGGAGACGGCGCTGGCCCGCCTGGACGACTTCTTCCACAACGCCGACGGCGGTTGGGCGTTCACCGGCAACGGCGGCGCCAAGTCCGAACTCGACAACGAGCCCTCGATCAACGTCCCCTACCTGTACGACTACGCGGGCGCGCCCTACAAGACGCAGGAGACCGTCCGCGCGGCCATGCGGCAGCTGTGGACCACGCAGCCGGGCGGTATCCCCGGCAACGACGATCTCGGCGCGATGTCCGCCTGGTACGTCTTCTCCGCGCTCGGCATGTATCCGCAGGTGCCCTCTCGCGCCGAACTCGTGCTGGCCTCACCGCTGTTCGAGCGGATCGACATCCAACGCCCGCACGGCAGGGGCATCTCCGTGCGCGCCACGGGAGCGGCGGCCGGATCCCCGTACGTCCGGTCCCTGAAGGTGAACGGCCGGGCGAGCGACCGCCCCTGGCTGCCGGCGAGCTTCGTCCGTGACGGCGGCCGGCTCGACTACACCCTCGCGTCCACCCCGGACCGCGCCTGGGGCAGCGCCGCGTCCGCCGCCCCGCCCTCCTTCCGCCAGGGCGAGCAGCCGTACCAGATCGGTGTGGGCCCGACCGCGGCGACGCTCGCGCCCGGCGGCAGCACGACGATCGGGGTCCGCGCCCTCTCCCTGAACGGCGGCCAGGGCCCCGAGGTGCGCTTCAGCGTCCGCACCCCGTCCGGTGTCACGGCCACCCCCGCCGAGGGCACGGTGACCGACGGCGCCCGACAGATCACGCTCACCGCCGCCCCGGACGCCGAACAGGGCTTCTACGACACGCAGGTCACGGTCACCTCCGGCAGCCAGTCCTACGAGCAGCCGGTGTCCCTGACGGTGGCGGCCCCGGGCAGCCTGCTGGCCGCCTACGACAACACCGGGATCTCGGACGACGAGGGCGAACACGACGAGGCCGACTACGACGGGGGCGGCTGGAGCTACTCCCGCCAGGCCCTCGCGGCGGCCGGCCTGACCCCGGGCGGGCAGGGCACGGTGAACGGCCTGTCCTTCACCTGGCCCAACTCGCCCAGCGGGCGCCCGGACAACGCCTCGGGAGCCGGCCAGAGCATCGAACTGAGGACGCCCGCTTCCCGGTTGTCCTTCGTCGGCAGCGCGGTCAACGGCAACCAGCAGACGAAGGCCACCGTCACCTACACCGACGGCACCACGGGCACCGTCGACCTCTCCTTCACCGACTGGACCGTCGGCGGGGGCGGCGGCACCGTCCAGTTCGGGAACACGGTGGTGGCCAGGACCGCGTACCGCAACGTCGCGGGCGCGGACCAGGACAAGGTGACCACCTACGTCTTCGCCACCGCGCCGTACGAGGCCCCGGCGGGCAAGCGGATCAGCGGCGTGCGGCTGCCCGGCAACGCCGACCTGCACGTCTTCACCGTCGCCACGGGCTGACCGGTCCGCCGGGCGGCAGGAAGGGGCGGGCCCGGCGGGCCCGCCCCTTCGCCATGCCGGATGCTCGGCGGCTCAGGCCAGCAGCTCCACCTCCGCGAGCGTCGCGGTGCCGTCCAGGACCAGGCGGTACTTCTGGTAGGTGCCCGGAGAGGCGATGGTGAAGGGCCGGGTCTGCTTGTTCCAGGCGAAGGACTCGCCCGAGCGCTGGTCCACCGTCTTCCAGGTCGTGCCGTCGGTGGAGGCCTGGAGCGTCCAGCCGGCCGGGGCCTTGGCGCGGTCGGCGGACGAGGTCAGGGTGTACTGGACCGCCTTGACGGGCCCGGACACCGGCAGGTCCACCGTCGTCACCGCGGCCTCCGTCGACGAGGTGTCGTCGAACAGCGCCCCGGCGCCCTTCAGCACGTCCGCCCGCGGGCTCGGCGCCTTGTCACTCGTCGTGATCGACACCGGCGCCGCGTCCTTGCCCGTGCCCCACGACGAGGGCCGCGGGCCCATGTCGAACTGCAGGACACCACCCTTGGACAGCAGGGAGTGGGGCAGGCTCGTCGAGTTCCACGCCTTGCCGTTGAACCGCACGCCCTGCACGTACACGTTCTTGGCGCTGTTCTTCGGGGCCTGGATCACCAGATCGCGGCCGCCGTCCAGATGCAGCGTCGCCTTGGTGAACAGCGGGGAGCCGATGGCGTACTCGCCGCTGCCCATGGCCAGCGGGTAGAAGCCGAGAGCGGAGAACAGGTACCAGGCCGACTGCTCGCCGTTGTCCTCGTCGCCGTGGTAGCCCTGGCCGATCTCGCTGCCCACGTACAGCCGGGAGAGCGCCTCACGGACGTTCGCCTGCGCCTTCCACGGCTGCCCCGCCGCGTCGTACATGTAGATCACGTGGTGGGCGACCTGGTTGGAGTGGCCGTACTGGCCCATCCGCACGTCCCGCGCCTCGGTCATCTCGTGGATGACACCGCCGTAGGACCCGACGAACTCCGGGCCGGCCGTCTCGGGCGTGGCGAAGTAGGTGTCCAGCTTGTCGGCCAGGCCCTTCTGCCCGCCGTACAGGTTCGCCAGGCCCCGGCTGTCCTGCGGGGCGGTGAAGGCGTAGCCCCAGCCGTTGGTCTCCGTGTAGTCGTAGCCCCACACGCGCGGGTCGTACTTCGAGGAGTCCAGGCGCCAGTTGCCCCGGGCGTCGCGGCCCTGGAAGAAGCCGACCCGGGAGTCGAACAGGTTCACGTAGTCCTGGGCCCGGTTGAGGAAGTAGTCCGCCTCCTCCTTGTAGTGCTTCTCGCCCGTCTTCCTGTAGAGGGCCTCGCCCATCTTCGCGATGCCGTAGTCGTTGACGTAGCCCTCCATCGCCCAGGACAGGCCCTCGCCGGTGGACGTGCTGGTGTAGCCGAGGAAGGGCGAGGTGGCCATGCCCTTGCGGCCCACGCCCGAGGACGGAGGCACCACGGTAGCGTTCTTCAGGGCCGCGTCGTAGGCCGCCTCGGCGTCCATCGGCACGCCCTTGACGTAGGCGTCCGCGAAGGCGACGTCCGAGGAGGTGCCGGTCATCAGGTCGGCGTAGCCGGGGGAGGACCAGCGCGAGGTCCAGCCGCCGTCCTTGTACTGCTGCACGAAGCCGTCGACCATCTGCCCGGCCTGACCCGGTGTCAGCAGCGAGTACGCCGGCCAGGTGGTCCGGTAGGTGTCCCAGAAGCCGTTGTTGACGTACACCTTGCCGTCGACGATCTTCGCACCGGTGTGCGTCGGCGTGTCCTGGCTCGGCATCGGTGAGAACGGGGAGGCGTACTGGTACTTCCCGCCGACCTTCTCGAAGCCGGAGTTCGGGTACAGGTACAGCCGGTACATGCTGGAGTAGAGCGTGGTGAGCTGGTCGGGCGTGGCGCCCTTGACCTCGACCTTGCCGAGCAGCTTGTCCCAGGTCCGCTGGGCGGACGCCTTGACGGTGTCGAAGGAGGTGCCGTCCGGGACCTCCTGGCGGAGGTTGTCCTTCGCCTGGTCGAGGCTGATGAGGGAGGTGGCCAGGCGCAGGGTGACCGTACGGTCCTTGCCCGCGTCGAAGCGCAGGTGGCCCTTGACGCCGCTCGACGAGCCGTCCTTCACCGGCTTGTCGAACGTGCCGTAGACGAACAGCCGGGTGGCGCCGGTGGACAGCCCGGACTTGACGTCCGAGTAGCCGGTGACGACGCCGTGCTCCTTGTCCAGGGTCAGGCCCGCCTGCTCGGTGACGTTGTCGAACACCACGCTCGCGTCGTCGCCCGGGTAGGTGAAGCGCAGGACGGCCGCGTGGTCGGTCGGCGTCATCTCGGCCTTGAGGCCGTTCTCGAAGCGCACCCCGTAGTAGTAGGGCCGCGCGGTCTCGTTCTCGTGCCGGAAGGCGAGCGCGCGGGCGGCGCGGCCGGTGTCGGGGGTGCCCGCGGCGGCGGACGGCATCACCTGGAAGGTCTGCCGGTCACCCATCCAGGGGCTCGGCTCGTGGCTCACGCTGAGCGCCTGGATCGTCGGCAGGTTGTCCTCGTTGTTCGCGCGCGCGTACTCGTAGAGCCAGCTCAGCGAGGACGCGTTGGTCACCGGCGTCCAGAAGTTGAAGCCGTGCGGCACCGCGGTCGCGGGGAAGTTGTTGCCGCGCGAGAAGCTGCCGCTGGAGTTGGTGCCGCGGGTGGTCAGCGCGTAGTCCGACAGGTGCGCCTTCGGCTTCTCCTGCGGCACCTGCTTGATCACCACGTCATCCAGCCAGCCGCGGAACTTCGCGGGGCCGGTGGGGGAGTCGTAGGCGAGCAGGACCCGGTCGATCGTCTTGCCCGCGGCGACCGAGCCGATCCGGGAGGCCACGTTGTTCCACTGGTTGACGTACAGCGTCCTGGCCGCGCCCTGGCCCTGCGGGCTCAGGGTGAAACCGTGCTGGTCGGTCGCGCCGAGGCCGCTGAGGTAGGTGCCGTCGGTGAAGGCGAGGTCGACGGCGACGTTGGTGGCGTCGTAGTCGCGGTCGCCGTCGGCCATCGACGGGTAGAGGCGGTACGACAGTTGCGTGTCGGGCAGCACCTTGACGTCGACGTCGAAGACCTTGTTGTACGAGTACGCCCGGCCCTGCGCGGTGTGCCGGCCCGCGTAGCGCAGGGCCCGCTTGCCGGTGTAGCCGGCGCCGGACTTCGCGGTCGGGGAGCCGCTCGGGCCGCGGTCGACCAGCGAGAGCATGTCCTGCGGGACCGGCGCGTCGTCGCCGCCGGTGGAGAACTGCACATCGGCGAGCTGGAGTATGCCCGAGGCTCCGTTGTTCCTGGTGACGTCGAGCCGGAAGTGCTGGTACTGGGCCGGCTCGGCCAGGTCGAAGGTCCTGGTCTGGAACCGTTCGGAGAACTTCTCCCCGGCACGGGTGTCGAGGGCCTTCCAGTCCTTGCCGTCGGTGGACCCCTTCAGGGTCCAGTCCTTGGGGTCGCGCCCGTCGAAGTCGTTGGCGGACGTGAGGGCGTAACGGGTGATGTTCACCGGCTTGTCGAAGTCGAACTCGACCCAGCCGGTGTCCTCAAAGGCCAGCCACTTGGTGCCGGACTCACCGTCGATGAGGTTCTCCTTGACCTCCCCGCCGCCGGTGTTCTCCGCGCTGGCCCGGACCTCGGTGATGTGGTCGTCCACATTGCCGGGGATGCCGGTGCTGTAGCCGCCGTCCACGCCCGAGGCGCGCTTGCCGCCGCCCTTGGCGGTGTCGACCGTGTTCAGCCAGTCCGGCGCCGGGTCGCCGGCCTCGAACGAGGAGCTGAACTCCCGGCCGACGGCCGGGGGCTTGCCGGGCAGGGCGACCGCCGCCCCCTGCGAGCCGGCTGCCGTGACGAAGGCGGCCGTGACGACGACCGCCGGACCCCATCTGTGCCGTACTCTGCGCTGCATGCGCGGCGTCCCTCCCTGCGTTTCGGACAACGTTGTCAGCTCTGTACGCAAGGACCAGTAGGGAGCCAAGTGGCCAGTGATGTCAAGGGTGTTGGGTGTGGCATTCGGGCGCAAAGGCGCGGATATATCCGTCAACGGAAGCCCATGGGCGGCTCATATTCCGCGTGAGGTCTCAACTCGGAAAAGACCCGCGGCGAACCTTGCTTCTGATCTTGCTCCGCTGACCGGAAGTGGACTATACCTGTCGGCGTCCGCGCGACCGTGAGACCGGCCGGAAGCGGACCCGGGGGAGTCGGAAAGGGTGGTACGACGTGCCAAACACGCCAACCTCTTTGGTTTTAGGCCGTTTCTGGTGGATGACGCACGAAGCACTCCTGCACGGCCCAGCCTCATCCGACCGCGGTGCAGTCGAGAATCGTCCGGTTCCCCGCCTGAGTCCTGGAGGAGAAAGCGAGGACTTGAGCGTGACTCCACCCACGCGTTGGCGCGCGGGCTTCCCGCGTCGCCTGCTAAGCAGCCTCGCGGAGGGCCAGCCCGGCCCTGTTGACGATATTGCGTGCGCCGACATGGTCCGCATTGGCGAAGAAACCACAGGAGACGCAGGCGAACTTCGCTTGGGTGACGCGGTTCTCCTTCGACACGTGCCCGCATGTGGGGCAGGTGCGCGAGGTGTTGCGGGCGTCCACCGGGATCAGGAGGCGACCGGCACTCTCAGCCTTGTTCGCCAGGATCCTGAAGAACTGTCCCCAACCCGCATCCAGAATACTGCGGTTGAGGCCAGCCTTGGCGGCAGCCTTGTTGGGAAGGAACGCTCCCTCGTCGGCCGGGTCGGGCTTGGGCTTCGGGGCGCGGGTCATGTCTGCGATGTTCAGCCGCTCGTGCACGATCACGTCGTTGTCGCGGATCAGCGCGTTCGTGGCCTTGTGATGGTGGTCGAGGCGCTGACGCCGAACCTTGGCGTGCAGCTTGGCGACTTTCCGAGCGGCTGCTCGGTGCTTCTTGGACCGTTGGCGGGTGCGCTTGGGGAAGCTGTCCAGGTGCCGTTGTGCGTCGGCCAAGGCATTGGCGGTGGCCTGGAGGAAGCGCGGATTCTCGGCGTGCTTGCCGTTGGAGTCGGTGAAAAAGTGCACCGTACCCATGTCGATGCCCACGATGTTGCCGGTGGCATCCAGGGGCTCGGTCGGCACCTCGTCGCACGCGAGAACTGCGTACCAGCGCTTGCCCTCGCGTTTTACCGAGACCGTCTTCACCCGCCCCTTCACCTTCCGGTGCTGGTGCACGCGCACGTGCCCGACGCCTTGGAGACGTACGCGAGTCTGGCGGTCGTGAGGGGTGGAGTCCCAGCGGCAGCCGTCCCCGTCCTTCGGGAAGACGACGGTGTCGAAGTGCCCGGCGCCTCTGAATCGCGGGTACCCCGCCTTCTTGCCCTTCCTGACTCGGCGGAAGAACGCCTGGAACGCCTTGTCCAAGCGACGCAACGTCGCCTGCTGCGAGCTGAAGGACCAGTGGCCTTGGTGCTCCGGGTCGAACGTCCGGATCTCCTTCAACTGCGCGGAATGGTCGCCGTATTTGATGTGCGTCCTCGACGGGTGCCGGTAAGCGTCACGCCGCTCCTGCAAGGCGCCGTTGTAGAGCGAGCGGTGGTCTCGCAGCATCTCTGTCAGGGCCTGGGCCTGCCGGGCAGTGGGGCGAAGCCGGAACTTGTACGCGCGGATCATGGCGCTGCCCCTGTGTGCTGTGGCCGGAGACGCTCCCGCTGGGCGTGGTCGGGCATCGCCTCAGACGCCATGACCTGCCACCCCCGTTCGTCGGCATTCTGCTCGATCGGCTCACGCGGTCGGACCGCGACACGGTCGCCGAGGACTGTTCGGCCGTACGTCGAGAACCACACCGCGCACAGCCTGAGATCGAACTCGCCGGAGGGGCGAAGAACCTCGCTATCCGCGGTCAAGCTGGAACCTTGCCTGCGTAGCGTATCCAACGGTACACCGTTCGTGACAGTCGCAGGCCGGGCTCCGCGCCACGCCGTGGCTCGACTGACGATTCGATCTCCCCACCGGCCGAGGCCGGTGGCTCCCTCGAAAGGAATCTGATGGGATCCACTTCTGTCGAGAACACCGGTTCGGCAGGCGTCGGCCGCCGGGATCTGATCAAGCGGTCCGCCGCACTCGGTCTGATCAGCGTTCCTGCCATGAGCTTCCTGTCCGCGTGCGCCAGTGGTGGCGGTGGCGACAGCTCGGACAACAACACCAAGGGCAAGACGTCCAAGGACAACCCCTTCGGTGTGGAGAAGGGCAGCAAGCTCGACGTCGTCGTCTTCAAGGGCGGCTACGGCGACGACTACGCCAAGGCGTGGGAAACCTCCTTCCAGAAGAAGTGGGGCGTCACCAGCACGCACACGGGTACCCAGGAGATCACCGGAAAGCTCCAGCCGCGCTTCAACGGTGGTAACCCGCCGGACATCGTCGACGACTCCGGCGCCCAGAAGATCAACCTGGACGTGCTGTACAAGAACGGCCAACTCCTGGATCTTTCCGAGGTCCTTGACGCGCCGTCGGTCGACGACCCGAGCAGGAAGGTCCGCGACAACCTGATCACGGGCACCCTTGACCCGGGCCTGCAGGAGGGCAAGGTCGTCGCCCTCAACTACATCTACACCGTGTGGGGCCTGTGGTACTCCGGCAAGCTCTTCAAGGAGAAGGGCTGGGAGGAACCGAAGACCTGGGACGACTTCCTCGCGCTGTGCAAGGACGCCAAGGCGCAGGGCATCGGTGGTCTCGCCCACCAGGGCAAGTACCCGTACTACATCAACGTCGCCATCATGGACCTGATCGCCAAGAAGGGCGGCCTGGACGCCATGAAGGCGATCGACAACCTGGATCCGAAGGCGTTCGTCGGCAGCGACGCCGCCAAGGAGGCGATCGAGGCGATCTACGAGATCGTCGAAAAGGGCTACCTGATGCCGGGCACCAACGGCCTGACGCACACCGAGTCGCAGACCCGCTGGAACCAGTACAAGGCCGCCTTCATCACCTGCGGCTCCTGGCTGGAGAACGAGCAGCTCAAGCAGACCCCGTCGGACTTCGACATGAAATTCATGCCGATGCCGAACCTGCCCGACAGCAAGCTGCCCTTCGAGGCGATCCGGGCCGGCTCCGGCGAGCCCTTCATCATCCCGGCCAAGGCGGCGAACCTGCCCGCGGCCAAGGAGTTCATGCGGATGATGCTGTCGAAGGAGTGGTCGACGCTCTTCGCGCAGCAGGCCAACTCCCTCACCATCGTCAAGGACGGCGTCAACTCGGGCGTCCAGCTGCGTCCCGGCACCCAGTCCACCGTCGAGGTCAGCAAGGCTGCCGGCGACAACACCTTCAACTACCTGTACCCCAACTGGTACAGCCAGATGGACACCGACATTCAGAACGCGTCCAATGAGCTGATGGCCAAGCGCATCCAGCCGACAGAATGGCTCAAGCGGGCGCAGGCCGCCGTCGACAAGGCGGCCAAGGACCCTGCCTCCAAGAACAACCACCGCGACTGAGCACGTTCACCCGGCAGCAGCAGGAGCAGGATGTCATGCGAAAAGGGCAGTACCGATTCATCACGGGGTTTCTCCTCTTCCCCATGGCGCTGTATCTGATCTTCGTGATCTGGCCGTACATCCAGACATTCGGTTACTCCTTCACCGACTGGAAGGGCCAGTCCCCGACGTTCCGTTTCATCGGCCTGGACAACTACAAAGCACTCTTCCAGGACGATGTCTTCCTCGGAGCGATCTGGCACAACATCCTGCTCCTGCTCTTCGTTCCGGTCATCACCATCCTGCTCGCCCTGTTCTTCGCCTTCATGGTGAACGCGGGCGGGCGGGGTGGTGCCGGTGGTGTCCAGGGCGTGCGGGGATCGAAGTTCTACAAGATCGTCTACTTCTTTCCCCAGGTGCTCTCCCTCGCGATTCTCGCCGTTCTCTTCGGCGCCGTGTACCGCAGTGACACGGGCGGACTCCTCAACGGCGTACTGAACAAGATCGGACTGGTCGACTCCGACAGTCCCGTCGAATGGCTTAACAGTCCCAACCTGGTGCTGTGGTGCCTCATGATCGTGGTGATCTGGCACGGCGTCGGCTTCTACCTGGTGCTGTTCTCCGCCGCCATGCAGTCCATTCCGCGCGACATCTACGAGGCCGCGCTGCTGGACGGAGCCGGCCGCGCGCAGACCTTCTTCCGCGTCACGCTGCCGCTGCTGTGGGACTCCGTGCAGACCGCCTGGGTGTACCTCGGCATCGTCGCGATGGACATGTTCGTCCTCGTCTCCACGATGACGGCCGGCACCGGCTTCGGCGGCGGCCCCGACCACCACAGCGATGTCATGGCGACCGTCATGATGCGCAACTTCCTCTACTTCGGAAAGAGTGGCTACGCCTGCGCCATGGGCGTGGTCATGCTCCTGCTCACCCTGATCCTGTCCATCGTCACGCTGCGCGCTTCCCGCCGCGAGCGCATCGAGTACTGAGCGGGGCCCGTCATGACCACATCGAGTACACCCATCGCGAAGCCGACGACCCCCGCCGACGGCGTTCCGGGCCGGCGGTCCGGCAGGGGTGCGCCGCTGCGCCCGGGCGGCCGGCACACCGAGGGCGTGACCCTCAACGTCTTCTCGCACGGCTTCCTCGCCGTGTGGGCCGTGCTGATCGTCCTGCCGCTGCTGTGGCTGGTGCTCAGCTCCTTCAAGACCGATGCCCAGATCGGCGGTTCGGCGCTGAGCTGGCCCACGACCTGGGACTTCGACGTCTTCCGGCGCGCCTGGGAGAAGGGCATCGGGGACTACTTCCTGAACACCGTCATCGTGCTGGTGTTCTCCGTGCCGCTGACGATGCTGCTGGGCTCGATGGCCGCCTACGTCCTGGCGCGCTACGAGTTCCCCGGCAACCGGCTGATCTACTACTTCTTCGTCGGCGGGGCGATGTTCCCCGTGTTCCTGGCACTGGTGCCGCTGTTCTTCATGGTCAAGCGGCTCGACATGCTCAACTCGTACCAGGGCCTGATCCTGGTCTACATCGCGTACTCGATGCCGTTCACCGTCTTCTTCATGCATTCGTTCTTCCGCACGCTACCGACGGCCGTGCACGAGGCGGCGGTGATCGACGGGGCCTCGCACACCCGGGTGTTCTTCCAGGTGATGTTGCCGATGGCGAAGCCCGGTCTGTTGAGCGTGGGCATCTTCAACACCCTCGGCCAGTGGAACCAGTACATTCTGCCCTCGGTGCTGATGCAGCCGCAGAGCGGAGCCGATCCGGAGCGGTACATGCTGACGCAGGGGCTCATCCAGCTCCAACAGCAGCAGGGATACGCGACGGACCTGCCCGTTCTGTTCGCGGGCGTGACCATCGCGATGATCCCGATGCTGGCGGTGTACCTGTCCTTCCAGCGTCAGGTGCAGGCCGGGCTGACCTCGGCGACGCTGAAGTAGCGCTCCTGACTTTCCCCAGGGCGGCGGGCCCCCGCACAAACGCGGGGGCCCGCCGCGTGCGTGCGGGGGCGTGCGGGCTCGGGTCGTGCGCGGGCGCGTGGCACGGGCGCAGCTGTTTGTCCAAGGGGGCGGATACCGTTCAACCTCTTGACGGGAGGGGACCCGAACAGCTCAGCTTAGAGTTCACTAGTTGGACATGGACCGGGGCCTCGCTGATGCGGCCCCGCGCTCAGGAGGTCGTCGTGGAGACTCCAGGCTCGCAGTCATCGCTGCACCGAGCCAACCTGGAGCGGGTCGTACGTGCCGTGCGCCTTGCCGGATCACTCACGCAGGCGGAGATCGCGCGGACCACGGGCCTGTCCGCGGCGACGGTCTCCAATATCGTGCGCGAGCTGAAGGACGGCGGAACGGTCCAGGTCACGCCCACTTCCGCGGGCGGCCGCCGGGCCCGCAGCGTCTCCCTGAGCGGAGACGCCGGCATCGTGATCGGCGTGGACTTCGGGCACACCCACCTGCGGGTCGCGGTCGGCAACCTCGCCCACCAGGTGCTCGCCGAGGAGTCCGAGCCGCTGGACGTGGACGCCTCCTCGGCGCAGGGTTTCGACCGCGCGGAGGAACTGGTCAACCGCCTGATCGCGGCCACGGGCGTCGACCGTTCCAAGATCGCCGGCGTGGGTGTCGGCGTACCCGGCCCGATCGACGTGGAGTCCGGCACGCTGGGCTCCACGGCCATCCTGCCGGGCTGGACGGGCGTCAGGCCCGCCGAGGAGCTGCGGGGGCGCCTCGGAGTGCCGGTGCACGTGGACAACGACGCCAACCTCGGCGCTCTGGGCGAGTTGGTCTGGGGCAGCGGCCGGGGCGTGCGCGACCTGGCGTACATCAAGATCGCCAGCGGGGTCGGCGCCGGCCTGGTGATCAGCGGCAGGATCTACCGCGGCCCCGGCGGCACGGCGGGTGAGATCGGGCACATCACGCTCGACGAGTCCGGCCCGGTCTGCCGCTGCGGCAACCGCGGTTGCCTGGAGACCTTCACCGCCGCCGGGTACGTGCTCCCGCTGCTGCGGCCCAGTCACGGCACCGACCTGACCATGGAGGGCGTCGTACGGCTGGCGCGGGAGGGCGATCCGGGCTGCCGCCGGGTGATCGCCGACGTCGGCCGCCACATCGGCAGCGGGGTCGCCAACCTCTGCAACCTGCTCAACCCCAGCCGGGTGGTGCTCGGCGGGGACCTCGCCGAGGCCGGTGAGCTGGTGCTCGGCCCGATCAGGGGGTCGGTCGGGCGGTACGCCATCCCCAGTGCCGCGCGCCAACTCTCCGTGCTTCCCGGCGCGCTTGGCGGCCGCGCCGAAGTACTTGGCGCGCTGGCCCTCGCGTTGAGCGAGATGGGCGATTCAACCCTTTTGGACGGTACACTCAACGCGGCGACTCCTGCCTTCACTTAGAGAACGGATGGCACCGTTGCCATCTCGTTAAGGATTTACTTCTTGACGTCGCACGCGCAGCCGAGTTGACTTCCAGCCACCTCGGCCGCAACGACGCGGCCTCGTCAGGGAGGTTTGAAGAAGTGAACACGCGTATGCGTCGCGCGGCTTTCGCCGTTGCTGCTGGTGCCATGGCCGTCTCGCTCGCCGCCTGTGGCAGCGCCAAGGAGTCCGGTGGCTCCTCGAAGTCGACCGGCAGCGAGAAGAAGGGCGACAACATCACGGTCGGCCTGCTCCTGCCGGAGAACCAGACCGCTCGTTACGAGAAGTTCGACAAGCCGATCATCGAGAAGCAGATCGCGGAGCTGACGAACGGCAAGGGCAAGGTCGAGTACCTCAACGCCAAGGAGGACGCGACCCTCCAGGCGCAGCAGATCGACACGATGATCACCAAGAAGGTCGACGTGCTGATCCTGGACGCGGTCGACTACAAGGCCGTCGCCTCGGGCGTGAAGAGGGCCAAGGAGGCCGGCATCCCGGTCGTCGCCTACGACCGCCTCGCCGAGGGCCCGATCGCCGCCTACACCTCGTTCGACAACGAGGAGGTCGGCAAGGCTCAGGGCGAGGCCCTGCTGAAGGCCATGGGTGACAAGGCCAAGTCCGGCAAGATCGTCATGATGAACGGCGCCGTGACCGACCCGAACGCCGCGCAGTTCAAGAAGGGCGCCCACGCCGCCCTCGACGGCAAGGTGAACGTCGGCAAGGAGTACGACACCAAGCAGTGGAAGGCGGAGAACGCCAACGCCAACATGGAGGGTGCCATCTCCGCCCTCGGCAAGGACAAGATCGTCGGCGTCTACTCCGCCAACGACGGCATGGCGGGCGGCATCATCACCGCGCTCAAGGGCGCGGGCCTCAAGACGCTTCCCCCGGTCACCGGCCAGGACGCCGAACTCGCGGGCGTGCAGCGCATCGTGACCGGCGAGCAGTACATGAGCGTCTTCAAGTCGTACCCTCAGGAGGCCGAGACCGTCGCCAAGATGGCCGTCTCGATCGCCAAGACCGGCAAGCTCGACAGCTCGCTGACGACGAGCACCGTCGACAGCGGTACCGACAAGGGCGTCCCGGCGGTCATCGTCCCCGTCGTCTCGCTGACGAAGGACAACATCAAGGACACGGTCATCGACCAGGGTTACTACACCATCGGCGAGATCTGCACGGCCAAGTACAAGGCCGCCTGCGACAAGATCGGCCTGAAGTAACACCTCCGGGGCCGCCCGAGCGGCGGCCCCGCCGACCTGCACGGGACACCGCGTCCATCGAACACGCGGCCCCGTGTCGGCTCGTCCGGCGCCCTGCCGCCGACAGCCCCGCAGCACAACGGCGGGGCGCCGGACGGAACACCCCCCTCACTCCTCTTGTATCAACCTCCCGCCGGGGTCAGGCTCGGGCGGCGAAGGAGATGGTTCACGTGTCCGCTACGCCCGTGCTGGCGTTGCGCGGGGTCTCCAAGCGATTCGGTGCTGTCCAGGCGCTCACCGACGTAGAGCTTGAGGTCCACGCCGGAGAGGTCGTCGCCCTCGTCGGCGACAACGGCGCCGGAAAGTCCACCCTTGTCAAGACGATCGCCGGCGTGCACCCCATCGATGACGGTGTCATCGAGTGGGAGGGCAACCCCGTCACGGTCAACCGGCCGCACGACTCCCAGAACCTGGGCATCGCGACGGTCTACCAGGACCTGTCCCTGTGCGACAACATCGACGTCGTCGGCAACCTGTTCCTCGGCCGTGAGATCAAGCGCCGCGGTGTCCTGGACGAGGTCGAGATGGAGCGCCGCTCGCGCGATCTGCTCCAGACCCTGTCCATCCGCATCCCCAGCGTGCGCATCCCGATCGCCTCGCTCTCCGGCGGTCAGCGCCAGGTCGTGGCCATCGCCCGCTCCATGCTCGGCGAGCCCAAACTGGTCATCCTCGACGAGCCGACGGCCGCCCTCGGCGTCGAGCAGACCGCCCAGGTCCTCGACCTCGTCGAGCGGCTGCGTGAGCGCGGCCTCGCGGTCATCCTCATCAGCCACAACATGGCGGATGTGAAGGCCGTCGCCGACAAGGTCGCCGTCCTCCGGCTCGGCCGCAACAACGGCGTGTTCGAGGTCGGGACCACCTCGCAGGAAGAAATCATCTCCGCCATCACCGGTGCCACGGACAACGCCGTGACCCGTCGTGCGGCGCGCACCAACGCGGAGGCTCAGAAGTGAGCATCGACAAGTCCCAGGCCGCCCCCGCCGACGCCCCCGTGGACGCGCCCGCCGCCGCGGCCGACGCCGCCCCCGCCGTCGACCCCCGCCTGCTCGTGCGCGAGCAGGGATTCGCCGGCTACATCGGCGAGTTCAAGCGCAAGATGCGCGCCGGCGACCTAGGGGCCATCCCGGTCGTCATCGGCCTCATCGCCATCTGCGCGATCTTCCAGAGCCTCGACTCGGCCTTCCTGGGCGCGGAGAACCTCAACAACATCTTCGTCGCCATGGTGGCCACCGGCATGATGTCGGTCGGCATCATCTTCGTGCTGCTGCTCGGCGAGATCGACCTGTCGGTCGGCTCCGTCTCCGGTGTCTCCTCGGCGATCATGGCCGTGATGAGCATCACCCACGGCGTGAACGAGTGGCTCGCCGTCGTCACCGCCCTCGCGGCCGGCGCGGTCATCGGCGCCCTGCACGGCTTCTTCTTCGCCCGGATCGGTGCGCCCGCGTTCGCGGTGACCCTGGCCGGTCTGCTGTTCTGGAACGGCTTCATGCTCCAGATCCTGGGTTCCAACGGCACGATCAACATCGACGGCGACGGCGTGGTCGGCAAGCTCACCACGTACTACTTCTCGGACGTGGCCGCCGCCTACCTCCTGGCCGTCGTCGCGGTCGCCGGATACTTCCTGTCGGCCTTCCTCGGCAACCGCCGCCGCGAGGCCGCGGGCATCCCGTCCCGCCCGCTGAGCGACATAGTGCTGCGCACCGTGCTGCTCGCGGTCGCCGCGTTCGCCGTGGCGTTCATGTTCAACCAGTACAAGGGTCTTCCGCTCGCGGTGCTGCTCTTCGCGATCGTCCTGGTCGGCAGCGACTTCGTGTTGCGCCGCACCGCGTACGGCCGCAAGGTCTTCGCGCTCGGCGGCAGCGTCGAGGCATCCCGCCGCGCCGGTATCAACGTCACCGCGGTCCGTGTCTCGGTCTTCGCCGTCGCGGGCCTCTTCGCCTCGGTCGGCGGTCTCTTCTGGGCCTCCAAGATCGCGGCCGCCAACCAGAGCGCCGGCTCCGGCGACCTGCTGATGAACGTCATCGCCGCAGCCGTCATCGGCGGCACCAGCCTCTTCGGCGGCCGGGGCCGCACCTGGAACGCGCTGCTGGGTGTGCTCGTGATCACGTCGATCCAGTACGGCCTCGCCCTGCAGGGCATCGCCACCCCGATCCAGTACATGATCACCGGTGGTGTGCTTCTCGCCACGGTCGTCATCGACTCGGTCACCCGCAAGACGCAGAAGTCGGCCGGACGCGCCTGAGCGCCGCCCGCACCAGGACCGTGCCCGGCACCGACGACGGTGCCGGGCACGGCCGTGTCTGACAGTCCTTTCGCTGGGTACCGCCGTTCGCGTGACATACGACCCCCAGCCCGGACACCGGGCGCTCGAACGGAACATTAGACTCGACGAGCCCGGCAACAGCTCGATCAGCTCTACGCAAGGAGGCACGGGTGCCGCTGCTGACCCGCATCAGGGGACCGCGCGATCTGGACCGGCTCAGCCTGGAGGAGCTGGACCAGCTGGCGCAGGAGATCCGGACCTTCCTCGTCACCGAGGTCTCCAAGACCGGCGGCCACCTCGGCCCCAACCTGGGTGTGGTGGAGCTGACCATCGCCCTGCACCGCGTCTTCCAGTCGCCCAAGGACAAGGTGCTGTGGGACACCGGCCACCAGTCCTACGTGCACAAGCTGCTCACCGGCCGCCAGGACTTCTCCAAGCTGAAGATGAAGGGCGGCCTGTCCGGCTACCCCTCGCAGGCCGAGTCCGAGCACGACGTCATCGAGAACAGCCACGCCTCGACCGTGCTGGGCTGGGCCGACGGCATCGCCAAGGCCAACCAGCTCCTTGAGCGGGACAGCCACGTCGCCGCGGTCATCGGTGACGGCGCGCTGACCGGCGGCATGGCCTGGGAGGCGCTGAACAACATCGCCGACGCCAAGGACCGCCCGCTCGTCATCGTCGTCAACGACAACGAGCGCTCCTACGCCCCGACCATCGGCGGCCTCGCCAACCACCTGGCGACCCTGCGCACCACCGACGGCTACGAGCGCTTCCTGGCCCGCACCCGTGAGGTGCTCGAGCGCACCCCGGTCGTCGGCAGACCGCTGTACGAGACCCTGCACGGCGCCAAGAAGGGCCTGAAGGACTTCATCGCCCCGCAGGGCATGTTCGAGGACCTGGGCCTGAAGTACGTGGGCCCCATCGACGGCCACGACATCGAGGCCCTGGAGTCGGCGCTGGCCCGCGCCAAGCGGTTCGGCGGTCCCGTCATCGTGCACTGCCTCACCGAGAAGGGCCGCGGCTACCAGCCCGCCCTCCAGGACGAGGCCGACCGCTTCCACGCCGTGGGGAAGATCCACCCCGACACCGGGCTGCCGATCGCCACCTCCGGCGCCGACTGGACCTCCGTCTTCGGTGACGAGATGGTCAGGCTCGGCAAGGAGCGGAAGGACATCGTCGCCATCACCGCGGCCATGCTCCAGCCGGTCGGCCTGGACAAGTTCGCCAAGGCCTTCCCGGACCGGGTCTACGACGTCGGCATCGCCGAGCAGCACGGCGCCGTGTCCGCGGCCGGCCTCGCCCACGCCGGCGTGCATCCCGTCTTCGCCGTCTACGCCACCTTCCTCAACCGCGCCTTCGACCAGGTTCTGATGGACGTGGCCCTGCACAAGTGCGGGGTCACCTTCGTCCTGGACCGGGCCGGTGTCACCGGCACCGACGGCGCCTCCCACAACGGCATGTGGGACATGTCGATCCTTCAGGTCGTCCCGGGTCTGCGGCTGGCCGCCCCGCGCGACGCCGACCAGGTCCGCGCCCAGCTCCGCGAGGCCGTCGAGGTCGACGACGCGCCGACCGTGGTCCGCTTCTCCAAGGGCGCCGTCGGTCCCGCCGTACCCGCGGTGGGCCGCGTCGGCGGCATGGACGTACTGCGCGAGCCCGGCACCGAGACCCCGGACGTCCTGCTCGTCTCCGTCGGCGCCCTGGCCCCGATGTGTCTCGAGGTGGCCACGCTCCTCGACAAGCAGGGCATCACCACCACCGTCGTCGACCCGCGCTGGGTCAAGCCCGTCGACGATGCCATGGCGCCGCTCGCCGCGCGGCATCGCGTGGTCGTCACCGTCGAGGACAACTCCCGTGTCGGCGGTGTCGGCTCGGCGATCGCCCAGGCCCTGCGGGACGCGGGCGTGGACGTGCCGCTGCGCGACTTCGGCATTCCGCCGCGCTTCCTCGACCACGCCTCCCGCAACGAGGTGCTGGTGGAGATCGGACTGACCGCGCCGGACATCGCCCGTCAGGTCACGGGCCTGGTCTCCAAGCTGGACGGCCGGTTCGAGCGGCCGGAGGCCGAGACGGGGGTCGACGCGGCGGTGCAGTCCGCGCGCGACTGACCACCGGGACCTCCCCGACGCGGTACGGGCCGGTCGCTCCCCCTCTTACGGGTGGCGCGACCGGCCCGTCTGCGTGAACCTGCGAGTGCCGGGGCATACGCATCCCCAGCTCTCTCGATCATGCCGAGCAGTGGCGAGCCGGGTCGAGGACGACAAGCAGGGGAGGTCACGCCGTGAGCAGCACGCTCTTTCGGACCAAGAACGTCGAGCAGTCGATCCAGGACACCGAGGAACCCGAGCACGCGCTCAGAAAATCCCTGTCCGCCCTCGATCTGACGGTCTTCGGCGTCGGCGTCATCATCGGCACCGGCATCTTCGTCCTCACCGGCACGGCGGCCAGGAACACCGCCGGCCCCGCCGTCTCGCTGTCCTTCGTCGTCGCCGGTGTGGTCTGCGCGCTCGCCGCGCTGTGCTACGCGGAGTTCGCCTCCACGGTCCCGGTGGCCGGCTCCGCCTACACCTTCTCCTACGCCTCGCTCGGCGAGTTCCCCGCCTGGATCATCGGCTGGGACCTGGTCCTCGAACTCGCGCTCGGCACGGCGGTGGTCGCCGTCGGATGGTCCGGCTACATCCACTCGCTGCTCGACAACGCGGGCTGGCACCTGCCCGAATACCTCAGCGGGCGTGACACGGCGTCCGGCTTCGGCTTCGACATCCTCGCCGCCCTCCTGGTCCTGGTCATCACCGTCATCCTCGTACTCGGCATGAAGCTCTCCGCGCGGGTCACCTCGGTCGTCGTGGCCATCAAGGTGGCCGTCGTGCTCGTGGTGATCATCGCGGGCGCCTTCTTCATCAAGGGCGGCAACTACGACCCGTTCATCCCGAGTCCGCAGCCGGTGCCCGCGGGCGGCAACCTCAAGGCACCCCTCATCCAGCTGATGTTCGGCTGGGCGCCCTCGAACTTCGGCGTCATGGGCATCTTCACGGCCGCGTCCGTCGTCTTCTTCGCCTTCATCGGCTTCGACGTGGTCGCCACGGCGGCCGAGGAGACCCGCAATCCGCAGCGCGACGTGCCGCGCGGCATCCTCGGCTCGCTGATCATCTGCACCGTCCTGTACGTCGCCGTGTCGATCGTCGTCACCGGGATGCAGAAGTACAGCGCGCTGTCCATCGACGCGCCGCTCGCCGACGCCTTCAAGTCCACCGGGCATCCGTGGTACTCGGGCCTGATCAGCTTCGGCGCGGCCATCGGCCTGACCACCGTGTGCATGATCCTGCTCCTGGGCCAGGCGCGGGTCTTCTTCGCGATGAGCCGGGACGGACTGCTGCCCCGCTTCTTCTCGCACACCCACCCGCGGTTCCGCACCCCGTACCGGCCGACCATCCTGCTCGGCGTGATCATCGCCGTCGTCGCGGGGTTCACCAGCCTGAGCGAACTGGCCGAACTCGTGAACATCGGCACCCTGTTCGCGTTCATCGTCGTCGCGATCAGCGTGATCATCCTGCGCAACACCCGGCCCGACCTGCCCCGCGCCTTCCGCACCCCCTGGGTCCCGGTGATCCCGGTCCTCTCCGTCTGCGCCTGCCTCTGGCTGATGGTCAACCTCCCCGCCGAGACCTGGCTCCGCTTCGCCATCTGGATGGTCGTCGGATTCGTCGTGTACTTCCTCTACGGCCGCAAGCACAGCAGGCTCGCCGAACGCCAGGCACAGGAGCGCCGCACGGCGGGCGGCGGCACCTCCTAGGGTCTTTCGTTGCCGGACGGGCCCGGGTTCCTCGCCGACGAGGAACCCGGGCCCGTTTTCTGTGGGCGCGAGAACAACCGGAGTTCATCTTCCCGACAACCGTTGACTATGGACATCCCTGTACCTACGATCTCGCTTGTCCATGGTTGTCCATACACAAAGCGGTGCGCCCATGAAGATCGCGGTTGTCGGAAGTTATGGAGCCGGCCTCACCATGCGGGTCCCCAAGGCCCCCGCCGCCGGTGAGACCGTCTCGGGCGGGGTGTTCGATCCCGGCCCCGGCGGCAAGGGCAGCAACCAGGCCATCGCCGCCGCCCGGCTGGGGGCCGAGGTCTCGCTGCTGACCGCCGTGGGCGACGACGACTTCGGCCGCTCCGCACGCGAGTTGTGGCAGCGCGAAGGGGTCGGCGCCGAGCATGTGCTGACCGCCGGGGCCCCCACGATGGTCGGCTTCATCCTGGTCGAACCGTCCGGGGAGAACCGCATCGCCATCGCACCGGGCGCCCTGGACGAACTGGACGCCGCTGCCGTCGAACCCTTCCGCGCCGAGATCGCCTCCGCCGACATCCTGGTCGTGTCGATGGAGATCCCCGAGGAGGCCGTGGCCGCCGCGCTCCGTCTGGGCCGTGAGACCGGTACGCGGACCCTGCTGAACCCCGCGCCCGCCCGTCCGCTTCCCGACGAGTGCTGGCCGCTCATCGACGTGATCACGCCGAACCAGACGGAGGCGCCCGTCCTCCTCGGCCTCGACGAGGGTCACGGGCTCAGCGACGAGGAACTGGTCCACGCCCTGCGGGAACGCACCGGGGGCGCCGCCGTCCTCACCCGGGGTGGCGAGGGCGCCCTGATCGCCCAGGCCTCCGGGGTGACCGCGGTGCCACCGCACCCGGCCGGGACGGTCGTCGACACCACGGGCGCCGGCGACTCCTTCACCGCCGCCCTCGCCGTCGCCCTCGCCGAAGGGCAGCCCCTCGACCGGGCGGCCCGGTTCGCCGCCGCCGCGGGCGCCCACACCGTGACGATCGCGGGCGTCGTCCCCGCCCTGCCCACCCGAGACCAGCTGAACGCCCGGATTGGAAGAACCCCGTGACCTCGACGACCTCGAAACCCCCGACCGCCGCGGCGCCGTCGGCCACCGGACCGGCACGACAGGCCCCGCTCGCGTTGCGCAGGCTGCTGCACGCACGCGAGGCCGGCGTCTTCGCCGCGCTCGTCCTGCTCTTCCTGCTGGGCACCGTGCTCTCGCCGACCTTCGCCCAGTCCGACAACCTGCTCTCGGTGGGGCAGCAGATCGCGCAGATCGGCATCATGGCCGTCGGTGCGACCTTCGTGATCCTCAACGGCGAGATCGACCTCTCGGTCGGCTCGACCTACGCCCTGTCCGCGATCTCCACCGGCCTGCTCATCTCGGACGGCTGGAGCTGGCCCGCGGCGATGCTCGTCGGACTGGCCGTGGGCGCCCTGGCCGGACTGCTCAACGGGCTGGCGGTGGTGGTCCTCGGCGTGCCGTCCTTCATCGTCACCCTCGGCACGCTCAGCGTCTTCCGCGGTATCGCCCTGCTCATCTCCGACGGGGCCCCGATCTCCCTGAGTTCCTCCCGGCCCGGGGTCGCGGAGTTCAACCTCCTCGGCCAGGGACGGCTCTTCGGGGTGGTCCCGATGCAGTTCGTCTTCTTCGCCGCCGTCGCCGCCCTCGGCGTGGTGCTGCTGTCCCGCTCCCGTTTCGGCTTCAACACCTACGCGGTCGGCGGCAACCAGGAGGCCGCCCGCCTCGTCGGCGTCAACGTCAAGCGGGTCAAGCTCACCGCGTTCGTCCTGTCCGGTTTCACCGCCGGCCTCGCCGGCGTACTCGGCCTGTCCTTCCTCTCCTATGTGCAGGGCGTGACCGGCCAGGGGCTGGAACTCACCGTCATCTCCGCCGTCATCATCGGCGGCGCGGCCCTCTTCGGCGGCTCCGGCACCATGTGGGGCACCGTCATCGGCGTCGCCTTCATCGGCCTGCTCCAGAACATCCTGAACATCAAGGGCATCTCCTCCTTCTGGCAGACCGTGGTCACCGGTCTCGTCATCGTCGCCGCCGTCGCGGCCGACACCTGGCAGCGCAAGCGCAAGACCCGCGCCTGACCGCCGCCCGCTTCCCACCTCACGCAGACGCAGACTCACGGACACGACAAGGGAGTCACGATGTCCCCGCGCACCCTCCTCAGATCCCTTTTTGCTGCGACGGCCGCAGCCGCGGCGCTCACCCTCACCGCGTGCGGCGCCGTCACCGCCGGCGACTCAGCCGGCTCGAGCGACGGCTCCTTCAAGCTCGCCCCGTACATCCAGCAGCGGGTCGACGACCACAAGCCGATGCGTATCAAGCTGAGCTACCACGACCCGTCCCTCGCCTTCGCGACGCCGATCGGCGCGGGCATGAAGCGGGCCGGCAAGGAACTCGGGGCCGACGTCTCCCTCATAGGCCCCACCGGCGGCGACGCCGCCAAGCAGGTCTCCGAGATCCAGACGCTCATCCAGCAGAAGGCCGTGGACGGGCTCGCCGTCTCCTCCGCCTCCAGCGACGCGCTGAAGCCGGTCATCAGCCAGGCCTACAAGGCGGGCATCCCGATCATCTCGTTCAACACCGACAACCCCGACTCCCAGCAGATGGGCTTCGTCGGCCAGGACCTCAAGGCCTCCGGCAAGGCCGAGGCCGAACAACTGCTCAAGGACCTCAAGGGCACCGGCAAGGACAAGTCCGTCGTCGTCTTCTCCGTGGACACCGGCGCCGGCTGGTCGCACGACCGGTTCAACGGCTTCAAGGAGGGCCTGGCCGACAGTGATCTGAAGGTCGTCGGACCGGTGAACGTCGGCAACGAGCCCAACGCCGCGTACAACACCGTCGAGTCCACCATGTCCGGCCAGTCCGGTGTCGTGGCCGTCGCCGGGCTCGACTGCTGCTCGACCACGGCCGCCGCCAAGTGGGTGGCCCAGTCCGGACGCGCCGACGCCATCACCATGGGCGGCTTCGACCTGCTCACCCAGACCGCCGAGTACATCGACCGCGGGGTCCTGGACTTCACCATCAGCCAGAACCCGTCCGAGCAGGGCTACCAGGCGGTCAAGGTGCTGTACGACTTCCTCACCAAGGGCACCGAGATCGCCGGTGTGGACACCGGCGCGCAGTTCATCACCCGTAAGAACCTCGACGCCGCGACGGTGGAGGACTGATGAGCGCCGCCTCCCGCGACGCCGCCACGGGCGGCTCGGCGCCTCCCGGTGGCCCGCCCGCCGCCGTCCCGGCCGTCCGGATTCGCGGCCTGTCCCGCAACTTCGGTCCGGTCCGTGC
Organism: Streptomyces sp. NBC_01788; assembly: GCF_035917575.1. Lineage (GTDB taxonomy): Bacteria > Actinomycetota > Actinomycetes > Streptomycetales > Streptomycetaceae > Streptomyces. The sequence continues at coordinate 6,064,571 of NZ_CP109090.1, forward strand.
CCTCGGCGACGTCTCCTTCGACGTCCCGGCCGGCGAGGTCACCGCCCTGCTGGGGGAGAACGGGGCCGGCAAGTCGACCCTGCTCAAGATCCTGGCCGGCCTCCAGCCGCCCAGCGACGGGAGCGTCACCGTCTTCGGCGAGGAGGTCACGTCCTTCGACCCGAGCACCATGCTCGGCCGGCACGGCGTCGCGATCGTCCCCCAGGAGCTGTCGCTGCTGCCCGACCGCAGCGTGGCGGAGAACGTGCTGAGCGGGGTCGAGCCGGGCAACCGCTGGTTCCCCTCCCGGCGCCGCATGCTGGAGCGCACCACCGAGCTCCTCGCCGAACTCGACCTCAGCCTGGACCCGAACGCCTCCGTGCGGACCCTGGACCTGGCCACCCAGCAGCTCATCGTGGTCGCCCGGTCCATCGCCCGGGGCTGCCGAGTGCTGATCCTGGACGAACCGACGGCCATGCTCACCCCGGCCGAGGCCGACCGGCTGTTCGCCCTGATGGACAAGCTCAAGGCGGCCGGGACGACCATGCTCTACGTCTCCCACCGCATGCCCGAGGTCTTCCGCCTCGCCGACCACATCCAGGTGCTGCGCGACGGCACCCACGTCGCGTCCTGGCGGAGTGCGGACACCACCCCCGACCAGGCGGTCGCCGCCATGGTCGGCCGTGAACTGGGCCAGTTCACCCGCCGCGCGGAGCGCAGCACCGAGTCCTCCGGCGAACCCGTTCTGAAGGTACGGGAGTTGAGTGGGCGTCGGCACAATGACGTCTCCTTCGACCTGCGCCCCGGCGAGATCCTGGGCGTGGCCGGACTGCCGGACTCCGGCCGGGTGGAGATGCTGCACAACCTCTTCGGCGGGGACCGGGGGACCGGCGGCACCGTGGAACTGCTGGGCAAGCCCTACGAACGGCGCGACCCGATCGCCAGCGTCGAACGCCGGCTCGCGTTCGTGCCCGGCGAGCGCCGCGCCCAGGGGCTGCTGACCACCATGAGCGTCGGCGAGAACATCGGCGCGCTCACCACGAGGACCTTCAGCCGGTTCGGGCTCGTCCGCCGACGTGCCTTCGACACGAGCGCCGCCGACCAGGCGAAACAGCTGCGGGTCAAGACCGCCACCATGAACCAGCCCATCACCAGCCTGTCCGGCGGCAACCAGCAGAAGGCCGTACTCGGACGCTGGCTGGCGATCAACCCCGATGTGCTGATCCTCGACGAGCCCACCCGCGGCGTGGACATCGGGGCGAAGGCCGAGATCTACGAGCAGTTGTTCGCGCTCGCCCAGAAGGGCCTGGCGATCCTCTGCTCCTCCTCCGACCTGCCCGAACTGCTGACCCTGACCGACCGGATCGCCGTGATGAGCGAGGGCCGGCTGGTGAAAATCGTCGACACCGCGGAGGCGACCGAAGAATCCATCATGGCCCTCGCGACCGGAGCGACGCCGGCGGCGGCCTGAAAACGCACAGTCCGACCTGCAAGAACCCACCGAAAGGAACCCACCGTGAAACGCTCCGGCATCCTCAACGCCGAACTGAGCGGGGCCCTGGCCACGCTCGGCCACACCGACCTGCTGCTGGTCGTGGACGCCGGCTTCCCCATCCCGCGGGACGCGCACCGCGTCGATCTCGCCCTCGCCGAGAACCTGCCGGACCTGCGGACGGTGCTCGGGCTCATCGCCGACGAACTGGTCGTCGAGGGCGTGGTCCGGGCCGAGGACGTCCCCACCCACAACCCCCGGCTGGACGCGTGGCTGCGCGAACGCTTCTCCGGCGCCGAGTTCACCACCCGTCCGCACGCGGAGGTCCTCGGCGAACTGGCCCGGCAGGCCAAGGTCGTCGTACGCACCGGAGCCTTCGAACCCTGGGGCAACATCGGTTTGTTCTGCGGCGTCGACGTCCCCAGGTGGTTCGGCGGCGAGGGCGTCGTCGTCCCGGACCACTACGCGTCCAGGCTCTGAGCCCCCGCCGGCCTGTACACCGCCCACCGGCCGGTACGCCGCCACGGCTCGTACGCGGCCGCCGGACCCCACGTCCCGGCTCCTGTTTTCCTGCGACGGCCCGTCCGTCGAAAGCACCCGGCGGCCGATTCGCCGGGTGCCCCACCGCCCTCCACACAGGGAGATCACTCCGTGTCCACCACGACCGCCATCGCAGCCGAACTCGACCTCACCCCTGCCGAGTTGGCTCCCTACATCCAGCACACCAAGATCGATCCGGATGCGACCCGCGACGACATGGTCGCCCACGCCCAGGAGGCGGTCACCCACGGTTTCAACGCCGCGATGGTTCCCGCGTCCTGGCTGCCCGTCGTGGCGGCCGAACTGCGCGGCACCGGGGTCGGAGTGGCCTCCGCCCTGGACTTCCCGACCGTCGGCGTCATGACCAGCGCGGGCAAGGCCGCCGAGGCCGCGGAGATAGCCCGGCTCGGCGCGACCCAGCTCGACATCGGCGTCCAGATCGGCTGGCTCAAGAGCGGCCGCTACGACGACTTCCGCGAGGACATCGCGGGCGTGGTCCGGGCCTCGGGCCTGCCCGTCAAGGTCATGCTGGAACTGCCGCTGCTCACCGACGACGAGAAGGAGGCCGCCGTCGAGCTCGCCATGGAGGCGGGCGCCGCCTTCCTGAAGAACGCCAGCAGCGGACAGATCGAGACTGCGAATCCGACGAGCGTTCGCTACCTTGTTGACCGGGCGCGGAACGGGGTTCAGGTGAAGGCGTCCGGGTCCATCAAGACCTACCGGCAGGGCCTGGAACTCCTGCGCGCGGGTGCCTCCCTGCTCGGGACCAGCGCCGGCCTGGCGATCGTGGCCGACACCGGTGACGAGTCGACCGTCAGCTACTGACCGGCCACTGCCGCCGCACCCCGCCCGCATCTCGCGGCCGGGGTGCGGCTCCCCATTTTCCGGAGCGACGCCCGTCCTCCGGTGAGACCGGAGAAGGAGATGCGACAACTGTGACGGCCGACAAAGGGGGGCTTCCGGGCATCAAGCGTGACGTCCCCACGGCGATCCACGTCCAGATCTCGGAGCACATCCGACTGCGTATCGCCAGCGGCGAGTGGCCGGCGCACTACCGCCTCAAGAGCGAGCCCGAACTGGCTCAGGAGTTCGGTGTCAGCCGCGGCACCCTGCGGCGCGCCCTGACCACGCTCATCGAGGAGGGCCTGCTCCGGCAGGTGCGCGGGCGCGGCACGTTCGTCACCTCGACGACGATCGAACCGGCCATCGCCCAGAAGCTGAGCACCCTGTCCGAGGACTTCGCCAGCCAGGGCGTGGTCACCACCACGTCGGTGCGGGAGTGCTCGCTGATCATTCCGCCCCGGCCCGTCGCGGCCCTGCTCGACGTCGCTCCCGGCACCCGTGTGCTGCGCCTGGTGCGGGTGCGCAGCACCGGCGAAGGCCCGGTCGCGCTGCTGTTCAACTTCGTGCGCACGGACGTCGCGCCCGGCATCGAAGAGGTGGACTTCACCGCCTCCAGCCTCTTCGGGGTCCTGGAGGGCACGTATGGACTGAAGATCGCCACGGCCCGCCGGACCTTCAGCGCGGAGGCCGCCACCGCCGATGTCGCCGACGCCCTGTCACTGCCCGAGGGCGCGCCCGTGCAGTATCTCCAGCAGGTCACCTACCTCGCCGACGACCGGCCGGTGGAGTACTCGGATGTATGGATCCACAGCGGCCGGCTGCGGGTCACCTCGCTGCTGCTGCGCAGATGAGGACGGTGCCGGGCGTTCTCCGGGTGCCCCCGAGAGGCGGTGCGCGCTCTCCCGCTCGGTAATGTGCGGGAGGTACAGGGGCGGACGGGTCACCCCGTCGGCAGCGGGCCGGAGAGGGAGCACGTGACGACCACCCTGATCGCCGAGGTGGCGCTGGTCACCGCGCTGGCGTCGTTCGCACAGGCGCTGAGCGGCTTCGGGTTCGCGCTGGTGGCGGTGCCGCTGCTGACCCTGCTCACCACCCCTCAGAACGCCGTCGTCGTGGTCACCGCGCTGGGCGGGGTGCTCTCTCTGGCGGTCTGCGTCCACCAGAGGGAACACGTCAGTGTGCGCACCGCGGGCCTGGTGAGCGGAGCCGGACTGGTGGGCATGCCGCTCGGGCTGCTCGCGGTGACGGTGCTGGGCGCCCGCTCGCTGTCCGTCCTCATCGCCTGCGTGGTGCTGGTGTTCGCCGTCCTGATCGGCCGGGGCCTGACCTTCCGGCGCGGCACCGGGCCCACCGTCGCCGCGGGTGTCGCCAGCGGGGCGCTGCTGACCGCGACCGGCATGAACGGGCCGCCGCTGGTTGCCGCCTTCCAGGCCATGGGCCTGACGCCCCGCGAGTTCCGGGCCACCCTCCAGGCCACCTTCTGCGTCCAGGACGCCCTGGCCCTCGCCGGGTTCCTCGCCGTCGGCCGGCTGACCGGGGACAGCCTGCTGCTGACCGCCGCCGGGCTCCCCGGTCTGCTGGTGGGCTGGTGGCTCGGCGACCGTCTCTTCACCCGCACGGACCCCGCGCGCTTCAAGAAGATCGTCCTCGGGGTACTGGTCGCCAGCGCCTGCGCCGCGCTGTACCAGGCCACGCTGGGCTGACCCGGTCTCCGAGCCCTGCCCGGTCCCGCGCTCAACGCTCCTGACCGGAGGCGTCCTGGCCGCCGGGGCCGTACACCGTGCGCGGGCCCACGGCGGTGGCGCCCGTCGCGGTCACCCTGCGGCGCAGTTCGCGGTCGGCGGTGACGACCACGCGGGACCGGTCCGCCGTGGCGGCGGCCAGCCGGGCGATGTGGTCGTCGCCGCTGCCGGACGCCTCCTCGACCCGTACGCCGGGCAGGGACGGCACGCCCCGGGCGGCGCCCTCGAGGACCAGGACGATCTCCAGTGGACCGGGCACGCCGGGAACGCCCTCCTCGACGTACCCGGCGAGCCGGTCGCGCAGGCGTTCGGCGGCGGCCCGCCGGTCGCGCCACCATCCGTCCGGGACGGAGCCGACGACGTTGGCCCCGTCGACGATCAGCAGGGTCGGCATCCTGGTTCGGTCCTTCCGTCGGGATCAGACGCGGTACCAGTGTCGATGACGTGGCGCGCCCGCGGGCTTCCCGCCCGTCCCGCCCGCCCCGTCCCGCCCGGCGGACGCCGGCCCGTGGACGAGCCCGACCCGCTGGGCGGATCAACCGCCCGTCGCGGGGGACTTCCTGGCGGACTCCGGGATGGTCGAGTCGGTGCGGAGCGCCTCCCACAGTTCGGTCGCCTGGGGCTCCGCGGCCACCACGCGGTTGGGGTCGATCTTGTCGTACTTCACCGGCAGCATGATCGTCTCCATGCTGGACGGGTCGACCCCGTTCAGGCTGCGCCCGAACTCCGCCAGCTTGGTGAGGGAGGCGAGCTCGGAGTCGGTGGTGAGGGCCGCGGTGAGGCTGTCGGCGATCTTGTACGTCTTGGTGGGGCTGCCCAGGAGGTCCTGCTTCTTGATCTCGCTCAGCAGGTCCAGCATGAACTGCTGCTGGAGGCTGATGCGTCCGAGGTCGCTGCCGTCGCCGATGCCGTGCCGGGTGCGGACGAACTGCAGGGACCGGGTGCCGTCCAGACGGTGGGTACCGGCGGTCAGGTCCAGGCCGCTGGACTTGTCGTGGATGTCCTGGTCCACGGTGACGGTGACCCCGCCTATCGCGTCCACCAGCCCCTGGAAGCCGGAGAAGTCGATCTCCATGTAGTGGTCCACGCGGGTGCCGGACATCTGCTCCACGGTCTTCACCACACAGGCCGGACCGACCTGTCCGTAGATGGAGTTGAACATCACGCGCTTCGCCGACGCCACCGCCGTGCCGTCGGACTTCGTGCACTCGGGCCGGGTCACCAGGGTGTCGCGGGGAATGCTGATGGCGACGGCCTGGGTGCGGCCCTCGGGTATGTGCATCATCAGCGCGGTGTCGGAGCGGGCGCCGGAGACGTTGCCGGTGTTGAGCGCGGCGTTGGCGCCGGCGCGGGAGTCGGAGCCGAGGATCAGGACGTTCTGCCCGGACGTGGGCAGCCTCTCGGGCCGGTCGTCACCGATGGCCTGGTCGATGTCGACGCCCTTGATGTTGTTGTCCAGGCCGCTGTACAGCCAGTACACGGTCCCCGCCCCGGCCGCGACCAGCACGGCCAGTGAGAGCAGGATCCACCGGCCGGTGCGGCGCCGGCGACGGGGAGTCCCCTCCTGGTCGGGGCGGTGCGGGCCGCGGGGGCTCTCTACGGCTGGGTTTGTCATCGCGCGCTGTCCTCGTCTCCTCATGCCCGGGCAGGGAGCGCTCGGGCTATCGGACAGACCCGTGACCCATGGGGGGCGTTGTACGGCAGTGGCGTACATCACGCGCTGTGCGTAAGGGAGTTGAAGTGACCGCCGGCCGCGGCAGCGGCGTCGTGTCCCCTCCACCGCGGAACGCCCGCGGATCGACCCGCGGTACGCGTCCGCCCCTGCCGCTGCGATGAGCGACAGGGGCGGACGGCGGTGCGGGGCCGCTGCGGGCCGGGAGGCGTTACGCCGGGACGCTCGCCACCCCCGGCTCCAGGAACCGCCTGCCGTTCACGCGCTCCGACACGCCCTCGCGGTCCAGGTACGGCGTGATGCCGCCCAGGTGGAAGGGCCAGCCGGCGCCGGTGATCAGGCACAGGTCGATGTCCTGGGCCTCGGCGACGACGCCCTCGTCAAGCATGAGCCCGATCTCCTGCGCGACCGCGTCGAGCACCCGCGCCCGCACCTGCTCCTCCGTCAGGACGCTGTCGCCCTGCTTCAGAAGGGCGGCGACCTCCGGGTCCAGCTCGGGCCTGCCGCTGTCGTACACGTAGAAGCCGCGCTTGCCGGCCTCGACGACCGCCTTGAGGTTCGGGGAGACCGTGAAGCGGTCCGGGAAGGCCCGGTGGAGGGTCTCCGAGACGTGCAGGCCGATCGCCGGACCGACCAGTTCGAGCAGGACCAGCGGGGACATGGGCAGGCCGAGCGGCTCCACCGCACGCTCCGCCACGTCGACCGGGGTGCCCTCGTCGATGACGTTCTGGATCTCGCCCATGAAGCGGGTCAGGATGCGGTTCACGACGAACGCCGGGGCGTCCTTGACCAGGACCGCGGTCTTCTTCAGCTTCCTGGCCACCCCGAAGGCGGTCGCCAGCGAGGCATCGTCGGTCTTCTCGCCGCGGACGATCTCCAGCAGCGGCAGGATCGCGACCGGGTTGAAGAAGTGGAAGCCGACGACCCGCTCGGGGTGCTTCAGCTTCGACGCCATCTCCGTGACGGAGAGGGAGGAGGTGTTGGTGGCGAGGATCGCGTGCGCCGGGGCGACCGCCTCGACCTCGGCGAACACCTTCTGCTTGACGCCCATCTCCTCGAAGACCGCTTCGATGACGAAGTCGGCGTCCGCGAAGCCCTCCGCCTTGTCCAGGACACCGGTCACCAGCGCCTTGAGGCGGTTGGCCTTGTCCTGGTTGACGCGGCCCTTGCCGAGCAGCTTGTCGATCTCGGCGTGCACGTAGCCCACGCCCTTGTCGACACGCTCCTGGTCGATGTCCGTGAGAACGACGGGCACTTCGAGGCGGCGCAGGAAGAGCAGCGCGAGCTGGGAGGCCATCAGGCCCGCGCCGACCACGCCCACCTTGGTCACCGGGCGCGCCAGGTTCTTGTCCGGGGCGCCGGCCGGGCGCTTGGCGCGCTTCTGCACCAGGTTGAACGCGTAGATGCCGGCGCGCAGTTCGCCGCTCATGATCAGGTCGGCGAGGGCCTCGTCCTCGGCGTCGAAGCCCTGCTGGAGGTCGCCGTTCTTCGCGGCGGCGATGATGTCCAGGGCGCGGTAGGCGGCGGGGGCCGCACCGTGCACCTTGGAGTCGGCGATGAACCGGCCGCGCGCGACGGCCTGGTCCCAGGCCTCGCCCCGGTCGATCACCGGGCGCTCGACCTCGATCTCGCCCTTGAGGACCGCCGTCGTCCAGACCAGCGACTGCTCCAGGAAGTCCGCGCCCTCGAACAGCGCGTCGGCGATGCCGAGTTCGTGGACCTGCCTGCCCTTGAGCTGCTTGTTCTGGTTGAGGCTGTTCTCGATGACGACCGTGACGGCCCTGTCGGCGCCGATCAGGTTCGGCAGCAGCGTGCAGCCGCCCCAGCCCGGGACCAGGCCCAGGAACACTTCGGGGAGCGAGAACGCCGGGAGGGCCGCGGAGACCGTGCGGTAGGTGCAGTGCAGGCCGACCTCGACGCCGCCGCCCATCGCCGCGCCGTTGTAGTACGCGAAGGTGGGCACGGCCAGCGTGGACAGCCGCTTGAAGACCTCGTGGCCGCCCCTGCCGATGGCCAGCGCGTGCTCGCGCTCCTTGAGCAGCTCCACGCCCTTGAGGTCGGCGCCGACCGCGAAGATGAACGGCTTGCCGGTGATGCCGACGCCGACGATCTCGCCGTCCGCGGCCTCCTTCTCCACCTGGTCGATCGCCGCGTCCAGGTTCGCCAGCGAGGCCGGCCCGAAGGTGGTCGGCTTGGTGTGGTCCAGGCCGTTGTCCAGGGTGATGAGGGCGAAGCGGCCCGCTCCCCGGGGCAGGTCGAAGTGGCGTACGTGCGCCTGTGTGACGACCTCGCCCGGGAACAGCTCGGCCGCGCCCTTCAACAGCTCAGCGGTGGTGCTCACTTGTCGCCTCCGGAAGCGCTCTCGAAGTGTGGGTTCTCCCAGATGACCGTGGCGCCCATGCCGAAGCCGACGCACATGGTGGTCAGGCCGTAACGGACCTGCGGCTGCTGCTCGAACTGGCGGGCCAGCTGCGTCATCAGGCGGACGCCTGAGGAGGCGAGGGGGTGGCCGAAGGCGATCGCGCCGCCGTACTGGTTGACGCGCTCGTCGTCGTCCGCGATGCCGTAGTGGTCGAGGAAGGCCAGGACCTGCACGGCGAAGGCCTCGTTGATCTCGAACAGGCCGATGTCGGAGATCGACAGGCCCGCCTTGGCCAGGGCCTTCTCGGTGGCCGGGATCGGGCCGTAGCCCATGACCTCCGGCTCCACGCCCGCGAAGGCGTAGGAGACCAGGCGCATCTTGACCGGCAGGCCGTGCTCGTGGGCGAACTCCTCGCTCGCGACGATCGAGGCGGTGGCGCCGTCGTTCAGACCGGCCGCGTTGCCCGCGGTGACCCGGCCGTGCACGCGGAACGGCGTCTTGAGGCCCGCCAGGTCCTCCAGGGTGGTGCCCGGGCGCATCGGCTCGTCCGCCGTGACCAGGCCCCAGCCGGTCTCGCCGCCCTCCGGGGTGGTCCGGCGCACGGAGATCGGGACCAGGTCGGCCTGGATGCTGCCGTCGGCGTACGCCTTGGCGGCCTTCTCCTGCGAGCGCACCGCGTACGCGTCGGCGCGCAGCTTGGTGATGTGCGGGAAGCGGTCGTGCAGGTTCTCCGCGGTCATGCCCATGAACAGGGCGGACTCGTCGACCAGCTTCTCGCTGACGAAGCGCGGGTTGGGGTCCACGCCCTCGCCCATCGGATGGCGGCCCATGTGCTCGACACCGCCCGCGATGGCGACGTCGTACGCGCCGAACGCGACGGAGCCGGCCACCGTGGTCACGGCGGTCAGCGCGCCCGCGCACATCCGGTCGATGGAGTAGCCGGGCACCGAGGCGGGCAGGCCGGCCAGGATGCCCGCGGTGCGGCCGATGGTCAGGCCCTGGTCGCCGATCTGCGTGGTCGCGGCGACGGCGACCTCGTCGACCTGCCGCGGGTCGAGACCGGGGTTGCGGCGCAGCAGCTCCCGGATCGCCTTGACGACGAGGTCGTCGGCGCGAGTCTCGTGGTAGATGCCCTTCGGGCCCGCCTTGCCGAACGGGGTGCGGACGCCGTCGACGAAGACGACGTCCCTGACGGTACGAGGCACGATGGCTCTCCTCCAGGGTGCGGAACGGCACTGCCGCGCAGCGCTGAGCGCGCGCTCACCCCCATGCTACTCATGAGTAATGTAACTGCCCAGTCCCCGCGCCCACAGCGGTGAACGTCACACGTCCGGCGGTGCCGTCGAACCCCGCGGAGTCAGCACCGGAGTCGGCACCGGATGCGGGCCCGGACCCTCGTCCAGGAGGACGCCGAACAGCGTGCGGGCCACGTCCGCGCCGAAGCCGTGCACGTCGTGGCTCATCGCGGACAGCGTCGGATGGGTCAGCCGGCACAGCTGGGAGTCGTCCCAGGCCAGCAGGGACACGTCGGCCGGGACGCGCAGACCCATCTCCGCCGCCACCGACAGTCCGGCCACCGCCATGATGTCGTTGTCGTAGACGATCGCCGTGGGCCGCTCCGGCGGCGCCGCGGACAGCAGTGACCGCGTCGCCCGCGCCCCCGTCTCGCCGGAGAAGTCGGTCGCCACCTGCCATGCCCCGGCCAGCCCCAGGCTCCGCGCCGCCGTGTCGAACGCCGCCGCGCGGATCGCCGTGTGCCCGAGCGCCGCAGCCCCGCCGACGCGGGCGATCCGCCGGTGCCCGAGCGCCGCCAGATAGCGCACGGCCTCGGTGACCGCGGTGGTGTCGTCGGTCCACACCGAGGTGAGCCCGCCGGTCAGCGACGGGTGGCCCACGGCCACCGCGGGCAGCCCGATCCGCTGCGCCACCGCCGGCCGGGGATCGTCGGTGCGGAAGTCGACCAGGATCGAACCCGCGATCTGCCGGGCCTTCCACCACGTCTCCAGCAGGCCCGCCTCCTCCTGCGGCGCGCGCACGAGCCGCAGCAGCAGCGAGCAGGAGTGCTCGGCGAGGACGCTCTCCACGCCCGAGATGAACTCCATGTAGAAGGGTTCGAGCCCGAGCAGCCGGGCCGGCCGGCAGATGGCGAGCCCGACCACGTCCACGCGTGAACCGGCCAGCGACCGGGCGGCCGGGTTCGGCGCCCAGCCCAGCTCGCGCGCGGCCCGGAAGATGCGCTCGCGGGTCGCCTCCGAAAGCCCCGGCTTGCGGTTGAAGGCCAGCGACACCGCTCCCTTCGACACCCCCGCACGGGCGGCGACGTCCTTGATGGTGACGCGGGGAGCCGTCATCGGGCGGGCTCCACGCAGTACAGGGCGGCCCGTACGGCTTCGGCCGCCTCCTGGCCGCCCGGGATCCGCCAGCCGTCGACCCCGATGGTCACCCGTTCACCGGGGAGCAGCGTGACCAGCCCCGTGTCCGCCCGCGCGGACGGGTCAAGACGGTCCGCCTGGAGCAGCAGGTCCCGCACCAGGGTGCGGGCCGTCACGGTGACCGCTCCCGGCGCCACGGACACGTCGAACTCCGGCCGGGGATAGGGGATGTCGCGGTCCGGCACCGGGAAGTACAGGGCGCGCAGGCCGCCGCCACCCCCGCCCTCGCTCGAGCGGGGGGACCCCGACGCGTCCGCGACCAGGAACTCCTTCGGTCCGTCCGGCACCAGTTCGGGCGGGACGCGGACGTCCGCGACCGTGCGTGCCGCGGCGCGCAGGTCCGTGTGCGTGGCGGCGACCACCTCGCCCGCCACGGACATCCGGCGCAGGGTGAGCTCACCCGCCCACGGCGCGGCCGACTGGTTGACCGCCGCCAGCACGAGCCCGCCCTCCCGCTCCCCGAGTGTCAGCAGCCGGTCCGCGTAGAGCCGCTTCAGCTCGTGGTACAGCGGCTTCTCCCGCCCGTCGCCGTCGATCGCCGCCCAGGACGTCACCGGCCAGCAGTCGTTGAGCTGCCACACGATGGTGCCCGCGCACACCGGCCAGTGCGCGCGCCAGTGCTCGATGCCCGCGGCCACCGCGCGGGCCTGGTTGAGCTGGGTGAGGTAGTGCCAGCGGTCGAAGTCTCCCTCGGGCAGGGCGAAGTGCGGGGCAAGACCGCGCTCCAGCTTGCCGTTGCCGTCCTCGGCCTTCTGATGGTGCAGCATGCCGGGGGAGTCCGGGGCCAGCTCCTCGCCGGGCAGGGCGCGCCGCAGGGTCGCGTGGGCGGGCGGCGCCTGCCAGCCGAACTCGGCCACGAAACGCGGCACGTTCAGCCGGTAGTCGGCCCAGCCGCGCCGGTTCCACACCTCCCACGAGTGGTGGGTGCCGTGCGCCGGGTCGTTGGGGTGGTGCGCCCAGGACCCGGACCAGGGGCTGCCCGCCGTGTACGGCCGGGTCGGGTCGAGGTCGGCCACCACCCGGGGCAGCAGCCCCAGGTAGTAGCCCTCGCCCCACGAGTCGCCGGCCAGCTCCGGCTCCCAGCCCCAGTCCCTGAAACCCCACAGGTTCTCGTTGTTGCCGTTCCACAGCACGAGCGAGGGATGCGGCATCAGACGTACGACGTTCTCGCGCGCCTCGGCCACCACCTCGCCGCGCAGCGGCTGCTCCTCGGGGTAGGCGGCGCAGGCGAACGGGAAGTCCTGCCAGACCAGCAGGCCGAGTTCGTCGCAGGCGTCGTAGAAGTCCGCGCTCTCGTAGATCCCGCCGCCCCACACCCGGACCAGGTCCACTCCCGCCGCTGCCGCCTGGCCGAGCCGCTCCCGGTAGCGTTCGCGGGTGACCCGGGAGAGGAACACGTCGTCCGGGATCCAGTTGACGCCCCGCGCGAACAGCCGCTCCCCGTTGACCACGAGGGTGAAACCGGTGCCGTGCGCGTCGGCTGAGGTGTCGAGCTCCACGGTCCTGAAGCCGATCCGGAGACGCCTCGCGTCCAGCGCCTCCGCGCCGTGCAGCAGCGTCAACTCCAGCTCGTACAGCGGCTGTCCGCCGTATCCCCGGGGCCACCACAGGTCGGCGTCCGGCACCCGGAGCCGCACCACCCCGGTCGTGCCGTCGACGGCCGCCCGCGCCCGCACCCCACCCACCCGTGCCTCGACGGCGAGTTCGGCCTCCGGGCGGGTCCGCTCCACCTCGATGTGCGCCTCGACCACGCCCGTGCCCTCCTCGACGGTGACGAGAGGGCGCACCCGGTCGATCCGGGCCGTGGACCACGACTCAAGGCGCACCGGGCGCCAGATGCCCGCCGTGACCAGGGTCGGCCCCCAGTCCCAGCCGAAGGAGCAGGCCATCTTGCGGATATGGGCGTAGGGCTCGGCATAGGCACCGGGCCGCTCACCGACCAGTGCCCGCACGGCCTCCGCCTCCGTGTACGCGGAGTCGAAGCGCACCGCCAGGCAGCCCTGACGGCCGGTCACGTCGAAGCGGTACGAGCGGTGCATGTTGCGCACCCGGCCCAGCGGTTCGCCGTCCAGGGTGATCTCGGCGGCGGTGTCGAGCCCGTCGAAGACCAGGTCGGTCCGCTCGTGCCCCGAGCCATGCGGTGAGGCGCTGCTCAGGTGCCTCTCGTACGTCCACTCCCGGCGGCCCACCCAGGCCACGTCCGCCTCGTTCCGGCCGAGGAAGGGATCCGGGATCAGTCCCGCGGCCAGCAGATCCGTGTGCACGCAGCCCGGCACGGCCGCCGGGAGCGCCGCACCCGTGTCGTCGGGGTGCCGCAGGATCCATCCCTCGGTGAGCGGTGTGGCCCGAAGCATTCGCCCTCCCTGAACCGGTCCAACCCAATTGGTCTGCGATGTAGCGGCGTTGGCGAGATTCGGACTTTACCGGTTGAGAAAGCGCTGTCAGAGTGCCGAACCAGCCAACCCGGCCGCCCGGCCGGAGGACCGGCCCAATCCGCAGTGCTCGTCCGTCCGCAGAACGGAGCTGACGCACATGAACCGCCGCACATTCCTCGCCGCCACCGCCGCGACCACGGCCCTGCTGCTCGCCGGGTGCACCGGCACCGGAGGCGCCGCCAAGGGGCAGGACGCCGAGGCGCCGAAGGACCCCGCGAAGGTGAGCGGGACGATCACCGTCCTCACCCAGCGCACCGACCTGGTGCAGGACGGCACGATGAAGAAGTACGCCGCCGCGTTCAACCGGACGTACCCGAAGGTGAAGGTGGAGTTCCAGGCCCTCACCGACTACGAGTCCGAGGTCAAGATCCGGATGAACACCGAGAACTACGGTGACGTCCTGATGATCCCCGGCGTGATCAAGAAGAGCGACTACCCGAGGTTCTTCGCCTCGCTCGGCACCCGGGCCGAACGCGCCGAGAAGTACCGGTTCACCGACTTCACCACCGTCGACGGCAAGGTCTACGGGCAGAGCCCGATCGGCGTGATGCCCGGCTTCGTCTACAACAAGAAGGTCTGGGAACGGGCCGGGATCACCCGATGGCCCACCACGTCCGCCGAGTTCCTGGCCGATCTGAAGGCCGTCAAGGACAGGACCGGCGCGATCCCGTACTACACCAACTTCGCCGCCCAGTGGCCGCTGACCTCCTGGACCTACGTCAACGGCTCCGTGCACTGCGACACCGGCGCGACCACGAAGCTGGCCGAGGGGGACCCCTGGGCGCAGGGCGCCGACCTGCGGGTCGGCGACACGCTGCTGTACGACATCGTGCGCCGGGGCCTGGCCGAGCGGGACCCGACCACCACCAACTGGGAGGCCTCCAAGGCCCGGCTGGCCAAGGGCGAGATCGCCACGCAGTGGCTCGGCACCTGGGCGATCATCCAGTTCCAGGACGCGGCGAAGAAGGCCGGAGTGGACCCCGCCGACATCGGGTTCATGCCCTTCCCGGCCCAGAAGGACGGCACGTTCTGCGGGGTCGTGGGCCCCGACTACAACCAGGCCGTCAACATCCACTCCCGGCACAAGGAGGCGGCCCGCGCCTGGATCGACTGGTTCACCGACAAGTCCGGCTACGACAAGGACAACCTCGCCATCTCCCCGCTGAAGGACGCGCCCCTGCCGGCGGTCCTCACGCCCTACACGGACGCGGGCGTGAAGCTCATCGAACTGGACGACACCGCCGGCGCCCGGGTGAAGCTGATCGACGACGAGTCCGAGGTCGGCATCTACAAGCCCGGCTACCGGCAGAATCTCGTCGACCTCGCGCGCGGCGCCCGCAAGGGCAGCCTGGACGGCTTCCTCGGCGACCTCGGCGGGAAGTGGGACGCGGCGCGGAAGGACACGGGGTCCTGATGACGGACACCACCGCCCGGACGGCCGCGCCACCCGTCGCCGCCGCCCCGGCCCCCGCCCCGCGCCGCGCGCGCGTGCGGCGGGGGCTGACCCCGTGGCTCTTCCTGCTCGCCCCGCTCGCGCTGCTGATCACCTTCACCTACGTGCCGGTCGCCAACATGGTCGCGTACAGCTTCACCGACTGGGACGGGGTGAGCCCCGAACTGCGGTACACCGGCGCCCACAACTACGCCGAACTGTTCACCCGCCCCGAGCTGTTCGAGGTGTTCTTCGTCAGCGGCTACTACCTCGCCGCCTCCGCCGTCCAGATAGCCGCCGCCCTCTACTTCGCCACCGTGCTCAGTTTCGACGTGCGGTTCAGGAACTTCTTCAAGGGTGTGCTCTTCTTCCCGTACCTGATCAACGGGGTCGCGATCGGCTTCGTCTTCCTCTACTTCTTCCAGGACGGGGGCACCCTCGACTCCGTCCTGGCCCTGTTCGGCCACCACTCCTCGCACGCCTGGCTGGGTACGCCCGTCTCCGCGAACACCTCTCTCGCCGGGGTCTCCGTCTGGCGCTACCTGGGCCTGAACTTCGTCCTGTTCCTGGGCGCGATCCAGTCCATCCCGGGGGAGCTGTACGAGGCGGCCGAACTGGACGGGGCGAACCGCTGGCAGCAGTTCCGGCACATCATCGTGCCCGGCATCAAGCCGGTGCTCACGCTGACCGTGATCCTTTCCGTCTCCGGCTCGCTGGCGGCCTTCGAGATCCCGTACATCATGACCGGCGGGGCGACCGGCACCGAGACCTTCGTGATCCAGACCGTGAAGCTGGCCTTCCAGTTCAACAAGACGGGGCTCGCCTCGGCGGCGGCGGTCGTGCTGCTGCTGATCGTCCTGGCAGTGACCTGGGCGCAGCGCCGCCTCGTCCCCGACGACAGGGTGGACCTCGTATGACGCGCCGCATCGTCGCCCGCACGCTTGTCTACGTCTCGCTGGCCGCCGCGTCGGTGGTCGTGCTGCTCCCGCTCGGCGCGGTCCTGCTGACCTCGCTGAAGACGCCGGAGGAGATGGCCGACGACGGCGGGGCGCTCACGCTCCCCGGCGACCTGCTGAACTTCGCCAACTACGCCACGGCGTTCCAGGACGGCCGGATGCTCTCCGCGTTCGGCAACACGGCCTTCATCCTGTTCTTCGCCGTCGGCGGCACGGTACTGATCGGCTCGATGACGGCCTACGCCATCGACCGGTTCACCTTCCGCTTCAAGAAGCTCGTGGTGACGCTGTTCCTGGTCGCCGCGCTGGTCCCCGGGGTCACCACCCAGGTGGCGACCTTCCAGATCGTCAACAGCTTCGGCCTCTTCGACACGCGCTGGGCGCCGATCGCCCTCTACATGGGCACGGACATCGTGTCGATCTACATCTTCCTGCAGTTCGTCCGGTCGATCCCCGTGTCCCTTGACGAGGCGGCCCGCCTGGACGGCGCCAACTCCTTCACGATCTACCGGAAGATCATCTTCCCGCTGCTGAAGCCCGCGATCGCGACGGTCGTGATCGTGAAGGGGATCACCGTCTACAACGACTTCTACATCCCCTTCCTGTACATGCCCTCCGACGACCTTGGCGTGATCTCGACGTCGCTGTTCCGCTTCCGCGGCCCCTTCGGCGCCCACTGGGAGACGATCTCGGCGGGAGCGGTGCTCGTGATCCTGCCGACCCTGGTCGTCTTCCTGTTCCTTCAGCGCTTCATCTACAACGGCTTCATGAAGGGGGCGACCAGGTAGGGCGACCAGGCACGGACAGCGGGGCGCCGGAGGGGGCGCCGGCCGGGCCCTACACGCCCCGGGCCGCCAGCGCCTTCACCAGCGTCGGCGCGACCTGCTCCACCTGCCAGGGCCGCGCACCGTACCCGGCGAGGGCGGCGCCCACCGCCTCGGCGTCGGCGCCCTGCGGCGGCTCCCAGCACAGGCGCCGTACGGTGTCCGGCGAGACGAGGTTCTCCTGCGGCATGTTCAGCCGCTCGGCCAGCTCCGACACCCCGGCCTTGGCGGCGGCCAGCCGGGCCGCCGCCACCGGGTCCTTGTCGGCCCACGCCCGCGGCGGCGGAGGCCCGGTCACCTGCTGTCCCTGCTGCGGCAGCGCCGACTCGGGCAGGGCCTTGGCCCGGTCCACCGCGCTCTGCCACTGCTCCAGCTGCCGTCGGCCGGTCCGGTGCCCGAAGCCGTTCAGCGCGGCGAGCGCGTGCGCGTTGGCGGGTACGGCGAGCGCGGCCTCCACGATGGCCGCGTCCGAGAGCACCTTGCCCGGCGAGACGTCCCGGCGCTGGGCGATCCGGTCCCGGGTCTCCCACAGCTCCCGGACGACCGCGAGCTGCCGCCTGCGCCGCACCTTGTGCATTCCGGAGGTGCGCCGCCAGGGATCCTTGCGCGGTTCGGCCGGCGGCGCCGAGGCGATGGCGTCGAACTCCTGGAGGGCCCACTCCAGCTTGCCCTGGCGGTCCAGTTCCTTCTCCAGGGCGTCGCGCAGGTCGACGAGCAGTTCCACGTCGAGTGCCGCGTACCGCAGCCAGGGCTCGGGGAGCGGGCGGTTCGACCAGTCGACGGCGGAGTGGCCCTTCTCCAGGACGTAGCCCAGCACGCCCTCGACCATCGCGCCGAGCCCGACCCGCGGGAACCCGGCGAGCCGGCCGGCCAGTTCGGTGTCGAACAGGCTGGTCGGCTGCATGCCTATCCCGCGCAGGCAGGGCAGGTCCTGGGTGGCCGCGTGCAGCACCCACTCGGTCCCGGACAGCGCCTCGCCGAGTTCGGACAGGTCGGGGCAGGCGACGGGGTCGATCAGCGCGGTGCCGGCGCCCTCGCGGCGCAGCTGCACCAGGTAGGCGCGCTGGCCGTAGCGGTAGCCGGAGGCCCGTTCGGCGTCGACGGCGACGGGGCCGGAGCCGGCCGCGAACGCGGCGGTCACCTCGGCGAGCGCGTCCGCGTCGACGATCACGGGCGGGATGCCCTCACGGGGTTCGAGCAGGGGAATCGGCGCCCCGCTACCAGAAGATCCGCCGTCTTCCGGAGGGGCGCCTCCGGTGGTTCGCAGTGAGCTGTCTGCTGCGGTCTCTTGGGCGTCGGTCACATGTCAAGAGTATCCGTGGATGGACGGCGCCCGCCGACGGAACGTTCCGTCGGCGGGCACCGGGGGGTCGTAAACCGGTCAGGCAGGTGAGACGTCCGGTGCACGACCGGCAAGGGGCACGCGCGGGGCGCGACCTGGGGGAGGGGACGGTTTCCGGGGCGGACGCATCGGCCGCGGTGCGTGCCGGCGGGGAGAGGCGAGTGCTGAGGGGAGTGGGGGGAAGGGAGCGAGCGGGGAATTGGGGACGGAGCCGGACAATTCGAGAAAGATGCTGGTCAGGGCGGTCGAGGCGGTCAGTGGATGATGCCGGTCCGCAGCGCCACGGCGACCATGCCGGCGCGGTCGCCGGTGCCGAGCTTGCGGGCGATGCGGGCGAGATGGCTCTTGACGGTCAGCGCGGACAGGCCCATCGAGACGCCGATGGCCTTGTTCGACTGGCCCTCCGCGACCAGCCGCAGCACCTCGACCTCGCGGCCGGACAGCTCACGAAAACCACCCGGGTGGCTCGGGGCACCCGGGGGACGGCGGTGCAGCCGGGCGGCCGCGGCGCCGATGGGGGCGGCGCCGGGCCGGGTGGGGAGCCCGACGTTGGTGCGGGTGCCGGTGACGACATAGCCCTTCACACCGCCCGCCAGGGCGTTGCGTACGGCGCCGATGTCGTCGGCGGCGGACAGGGCCAGGCCGTTGGGCCATCCGGCGGCCCGGGTCTCGGACAGCAGGGTGAGCCCGGAGCCGTCGGGCAGGTGGACGTCGGCTACGCAGATGTCCCGCGGATTGCCGATACGGGGACGGGCCTCCGCGACGGACGAAGCCTCGATGACGTCACGGACTCCGAGCGCCCACAGATGGCGGGTGACGGTGGAACGGACGCGCGGGTCCGCCACGACGACCATGGCAGTCGGCTTGTTCGGACGGTAGGCGACCAGGCTTGCGGGCTGCTCGAGGAGAACGGACACCAGGCCTCCTGGGGGTGGGGGGACGGGGCCGGCTTGTGGGGATGAAGCCGGAAGAACCGTGCTTGCAAGGTCACAGTGGTCTTCGGCACCAAACCCGGTGTCCTTTAGAGAATGATCACGATCTGGTGACTGCCCGAGCGTTTAATTCGAACACATTGGCGATAATCCGAAGGTCGAGTCGGTTCGCTTGGGGTCGCTTGGGGCCATTCGAGAGCGATACCTGCCTGAAAGTGGCCGTATCGACAAAGAAACGGCAAGAAGCCGGTGGGCCACCCGGACAGGTGTACGCGCATGGGTGAGGGGCCGTCGTCAGCGAGGGTGCGGGACCGCCGTCAGCGGCCGGTCGGTGGTCAGCGCGGCTGCGGGCCGCGCCGCTGCGGCAGCGTCACCACCGACGCGTCCCCGGGACCGGCCGGCGGCAGCCCGGCGACCTGGGCGAGCAGATCGCACCAGGACGCCAGGTGCGCCGCGGTGTCCGGCACCCCGCCCACCCCTTCCCGTGGCGTCCAGGAGGCACGGATCTCGATCTGCGAGGCGGCAGGGCGCGAGGAAAGCCCGCCGAAGTAGTGCGAACTCGCGCGCGTGACGGTCCCGCTCGGCTCGCCGTACATCAGCCCGCGCGCCTGGAGCGCCCCGGTCAGCCAGGACCAGCACACGTCCGGCAGCAGCGGGTCGGCGGCCATCTCCGCCTCCAGCTCCGCGCGCACCAGCGTCACCAGCCGGAAGGTGCCCTGCCAGGCGTCGTGCCCGGCGGGATCGTGCAGCAGCACAAGGCGGCCGTCGGCCAGGTCCTGCTCCCCGTCGACGACCGTGGCCTCCAGCGCGTACGTGAAGGGGGCGAGCCGCTGCGGCGGCGGAACCTGCTCGATCTCCAGCTGCGGCCGCAGCCGCGCGGCCCTCAGCGCGTCGACCGCCGCCCGGAACGGCAACGGAGCCTGGGGTTTCCTGCTCGTATCACCGTCCCCCTTTCCCGGATTTCCCTGATGTCCTGGATTTCCCGGATTTCCCGGATCCTTCGGATCGTCCATTCCGCCCGTGCCGTCCGACAGTCGTCCCTGAGCCGCAGCCATGCCGGGAAGATTAAGGGGAACCGGGCCTTCGTGCAGGGCAAGACACCCCGCCGCCGTCGGCGGCGCCGTCCGGGACCCCACACCGGGGCCTTCGCGTCATCGGGGGCATGCGAGACTTGCGGACGTGAGTGCCAACGAGACGCCCGCAAGCCGGCAGCCGCAGACAGCCACCTTCGACTCCGCCTTCATGAAGGCGTGCAGGCGTGAACCCGTGCCGCACACCCCGGTGTGGTTCATGCGGCAGGCCGGGCGCTCCCTGCCGGAGTACCGCAAGGTGCGCGAGGGCATCCCGATGCTCGAGTCCTGCATGCGTCCGGAGCTGGTCGCAGAGATCACGCTCCAGCCGGTCCGCCGGCACAACGTGGACGCGGCGATCTACTTCAGCGACATCGTCGTGCCCCTCAAGGCCATCGGCATCGACCTGGACATCAAGCCCGGCATCGGCCCGGTCGTCGAGCGTCCGGTGCGCACCCGCGAGGACCTCGCCCGGCTGCGCGACCTGACCCCCGAGGACGTCTCCTACGTCACCGAGGCGATCGGCCTGCTCACCCGCGAACTGGGGTCCACCCCGCTCATCGGCTTCGCCGGAGCCCCCTTCACCCTCGCGAGCTACCTCGTCGAGGGCGGGCCCTCCCGGACGTACGAGAACGCCAAGGCGATGATGTACGGCGACCCCGAGCTGTGGGCCGACCTGCTCGACCGCCTCGCCGCCATCACGACCGCCTTCCTGAAGGTGCAGATCGAGGCGGGCGCCAGCGCCGTGCAGCTCTTCGACTCCTGGGCCGGCGCCCTCTCGCCCGTCGACTACCGCCGCTCGGTGCTGCCGGCCTCCGCCAAGGTCTTCGAGGCGGTCGCCGGGTACGGCGTCCCGCGCATCCACTTCGGTGTCGGCACCGGCGAGCTGCTCGGCCTGATGGGCGACGCGGGCGCGGACGTCGTCGGCGTCGACTGGCGGGTCCCGCTCGACGAGGCCGCCCGCCGTGTCGGCCCCGGCAAGGCGCTCCAGGGCAACCTCGACCCGACCTCGGTGTTCGCCCCCCGGCAGGCCATGGAGGCCAAGGCCCGGGAGGTGCTGGACTCGGCCGCCGGGCTTGAGGGCCACATCTTCAACCTCGGCCACGGCGTCATGCCCTCGACCGATCCCGACGCGCTCACCCACCTCGTCGAGTACGTCCACACGCAGACCGCACGCTGAGCCGCCGCCCGCCGCCCGCCGCCCGCCGCCCGCCGCCCGCCGCCCGCCGCCCGCCGCCCGCCGCCCGCCGCCCGCCGCCCGCCGCCCGCCGCCCGCCGCCCTTCGCCCGGCGCCGATGCGCCGGGCGAAGGGCCGGGGCGGGCTCCTTCGGTGCACCGCTCAACGGCCGTCAGTACCGCAGGCGCGTGGCCGCCACGACGCTCTGCGGCGTCGCCCCCTCGAACCGGGCGGCCTCCGCACGGCGTACGGCGACGACCGCGCCGAACAGCGTCTCTCCCAGCGCCTCGCGCAGCACCACGGACCGCTCGAAGTGCGCCAGCGCCTCGGCGAGCGAGCCGGGCAGCCGCGTCTGCCCTCCCACCTGCGCGGGATCGTCCACCACGGGCGGCGGGAGGGTCGCAGCGGCATCGATCCCGGCGAGTCCCGCGGCGATGACCGCGCCCACCACCAGATAGGGGTTGGCCGCCGCGTCGAAGCTCTTGATCTCCGCGTTCGCCGCCCAGACGGCGTCCGGGGCTCCGGCGACGAAGCGGATCGCGGCCTCCCGGTTCTCCGGGCCCCAGCACTGGAACGCGCCGGCCCAGCGTGAGGGCTCCAGCCGCAGATAACTGGCGGCGGAGGGCGCGCCGAGGGCGAGCAGCGCGGGCAGCTCCCCTAGGACGCCCGCGAGGAACGCCTCGCAGACCGCCGTCATGCCGTGCGGTCCGTCCCCGTCCCGGCACAGGTTCCGGCCGTCCTGCCAGAGGCTCAGATGCAGATGGCGTCCGTTGCCGACCGTCCCCGCCTCGACGACCGGGGCGAACGAGGCCGTCAGCCCGTGCCGCGCGGAGACCGCCCTGACCGTCTCCCGCACGAGCACCGCCAGATCGGCCGCCCCCACCGGGTCCGCCGGTGCCACGGACACCTCGAACTGGCCGGGCGCGTACTCCGGGTGAAGCTGCTGCACGGCGACCCCCTGCGCGACGAGGGCGTCCAGCACGTCGCGCAGGTAGTCGGACAGTTCGACGAACCGTGCCATGCCGAACGCGGGCCCCGCGGCCGGGCCGGACGGCGACGGGGAGAAGTCCGCGTCCCGGCCGACCACCCACTCGGTCTCGAAGCCCATGCGCAGGGCGAGTCCGCGCTCGGCGGCCCGCTCGGTCATCCGCCGGGCGAACAGCCGCTGGCAGCCGGGGTACTCGGTGCCCCGCTGGTCGTGGCGGTCGGCCGGCGCCCAGGCCCAGCCGGGCTGCGCGGCCAGCGGTGTCAGCCGGTCGAGGTCGGGCAGCAGCCGCAGATCGCCCTCGGGGGTGCCGGAGGGTGCCCCGGAGGTGACGGAGTCGTCGGCCAGGAACAGGTCGAAGACCGGCGGCATGGCGACGCCCCATCGCGCGGCGTCGGACAGCGCCGTGACCGGCACCGTCTTGACGCGGGTGATGCCCGCGGTGTCCACCATGGTGAGGGCGACCCCGCTCACTCCCTGCGCCGTCAGCCGGTCGGCCTCCTTCGCCACCCGGCCCCGCTCCTCTCGCGCGGTGGACATGGCCTCCTCCTTCACCGCGTGCGGCCGTGACCGGCTCCGCGTTCGTGCTTTCGAGTGTGGTCGCCCGACGGCCGGGGTGCGCGTGCGGGAACCGGCCGGAGCGGGGGTGCGCCCGGCGCGGCCCTGGACCGCCCGTCCGGTCAGCGCCGGTCGAGGAGGTCCATGAACATGGTCTTGTGGAGGTCCTCGACATGGCGGCAAGCCACCTCGGCCGCCTCCACCGCGTCCCCGCGCCGGATCGCCTTCACCAGGGTGCGGTGCTCGTTGTTGGAGTGGCGCAGGAAGTCCAGCGGGTAGGGCAGGTAGTAGCGGTACAGCTCCCGCAGCACGGCGCCGTACGGCTCGGCGACGGACTCCAGCCCGGTCGCGGCGGCCACCGCCATGTGGAACCGCTCGTCGCAGCCGTGGAACTCCGCCCAGCTCGGGGCCCGGTCCATCTCCTCGACCAGCCGGTCCAGCTCCCGCGCGGATTCCGCGCCGAGGCCGCGGAGCGCGGCCAGATGGGCCACCCCGCACTCCAGGACCAGCCGGTGGTCGATCAGCTGGTGCACGTCCGCGGACGCCGCCCGGTACGTCTCGACGGCCCCGACCGTCGAGTGGGCGGGCCGCTCGGCCACCAGTGTTCCCCCGGTGCGCCCGCGCCGGCGCTCGAGCACGCCCTCCTTGCACAGTGCCACCAGGGCGCGGCGGACCGTGATCTCGGAGACGCCGAGCGCCTCGGCGATCCGGTCGCTGCCGGGCAGCCGCTCGCCGGGCGCCAGCAGGCCGAGATCGACGGCGAGCGCGATCCGGGCCCGCACGGCGTCCAGGGCTGACAGTCGCCGGATGGCGGTGAGCGGTGGCGCGTTCAGGCCGAGCGTGGGCTCCGCGCGCGCCGGACGGGAGTTCACGGGTGAGCCGGGCATGGCGACACCGTACTCAAAAGTGCTCATCTTGAACACTCTTGTTTAAGTGCTCATCATGCTCTATTTTTTTTCGCCATCAGGCCACCTGCTGTCTCGAAAGTGGTGACTCCCGTGTCACGGCCCCTCCCCATCGCCCTCGCGCAGGCCCCTCCGCGCTCCTCCCGGCTGCCGCTGGCCGGCTTCGCCGACGAGGTCCAGGACCTCGTCGCACGGTTCCCCGGAACCCGTCTGGCGGTGTATCCCGAGCTGCACCTGTGCGGCGTGGAGGGCTCCGCGGAGGAGCGGGAGGCACAGCTCCAGGAGGCCGCGGAGCCGCTGGACGGCCCCCGGACCAGGATGCTCGCCGAACTCGCCGGTGACCTGGGCGTCTGGCTGCTGCCGGGCAGCGTGTGCGAGCGCGGTGCGGGCGGCGAGCTGTTCAACACAGCGCTGGCCTTCTCGCCCGAGGGCCGGCTCGCCGCCTCCTACCGCAAGGTCTTCCCCTGGCGCCCCTACGAGCCGTACGACCCCGGCGACCGCTTCGTCGTGGCCGACCTGGCCGAGGCGGGCCGGATCGGCTTCGCGATCTGCTACGACGCGTGGTTCCCCGAGGTCTCCCGGCACCTGGCCTGGATGGGCGCCGAAGTGATCGTCAACCCGGTCATGACCACGACCGCCGACCGCGCCCAGGAGCTGGTCCTGGCCCGGGCCAACGCCATGGTCAACCAGGTCTACGTGATCAGCGTCAACACCGCGGGCCCGGTCGGCACCGGCCGCAGCCTCGTGGTGGACCCGGAGGGCCGGGTACGCGTCGAGTCCCCCGACGCCCTGCCCACCGTCCTCACCGATGTGCTCGACCTCGACGACGTCACCCGGGTCAGAACCCACGGCACGGCGGGTCTCAACCGCGTCTGGGACCAGTTCCGCGACGGTGACGCCCCGATCGAACTGCCGCTGTACCAGGGCCGGATCGACCCCCGCCGCTGGAATCCGGACCGCCGCCCCTGCGACTGACCGCCCCGCGTGTCCGCCCCCTCCCCGTCCCCCACGCCCGCCCGCACCTCCCCGAAAGCCCGCCCGGCCCCCACCCGCCCTCCTGGAGCCACGCCATGGAACAACCCACCCCGACGCTGAACCGGACCCTGACCCTCAGATCAGTCGTCGCCTTCGGCCTCGCCTACATGACCCCCCTGATCGTGCTCGGCACGTACGGAGTCATCGCGCAGACGACCAACGGCACCGTCCCGACCGCCTATCTGCTGGCCATGGTCGCGATGATCTTCACCGCACACAGCTACGGCAAGATGGCCGCGGCCCATCCGGTGGCGGGCTCGGCCTACACCTACGTGCGGCGGGCCATCGACTCCAGGGCGGGCTTCCTCGTCGGGTGGGCGACGCTCCTCGACTACTTCTTCCTGCCGATGGTCATCTGGCTGATCGGCGGCGCCTATCTGCACGCCCAGTTCCCCGGCGTGCCCTTCTGGGTCTGGATCGTCGGCTTCATCGCGATCACCACCGCGCTGAACGTCCGCGGCATCCGCACCGCGGAGAAGACCAACGACCTGCTCATGACCTTCCAGGTGCTGGTCATCGGCTTCTTCGCGGTCTTCTCGCTGCTCCACGTCTTCCACCACTCGGGAGCCGGAGGCCTGTTCAGCGCCACGCCGTTCTTCAACGACAACAGCACCCTGGTCGGCATCTCGGCCGGCGCGGCCATCGCCGCGTACTCCTTCCTCGGCTTCGACGCCGTCACCACCCTCACTGAGGAGACCGTCGACCCGCGCCGCACCATCCCCCGCGCGATCATCCTCATCGCCCTCATCGGCGGCGGCATCTTCGTCTTCCTCGCCTACACGACCCAGCTCGTCCACCCCGGGAGCACCTTCGCCGACCCGGACTCGGCCGCCTTCGAGATCGCCAAGACGATCGCCGGGAGCCTGTTCTCCTCGATCTTCCTGGCCGGCCTGGTGGTCGCCCAGTTCGCCTCGGGCATCGCCGCCCAGGCCAGCGCCTCCCGCCTGCTGTTCGCGATGGGCCGGGACGGCGTGCTGCCCCGCCGCTTCTTCGGGTTCGTCCACCCCCGGTTCCGCACCCCCGCCGTCAACATCGTGCTGACGGGCGTGATCGGGCTCATCGCGCTGCGGCTCAACGTGACGACCTCCACCTCGTTCATCAACTTCGGTGCCTTCACCGCCTTCACCTCGGTGAACCTCAGCGTGATCGCCACGTTCATGCGCGAGCGCCGCGAGGGCCGCAGACTCAACCCGCTCACCCACGTCGTCTTCCCGCTGATCGGCGCGGCGGTCGACATCTGGCTGCTGACCCGCCTCGACGGCAAGGCCATCACCCTGGGCCTGATCTGGCTGGCCGTGGGCGTGCTCTACCTCGCCTACCTCACCCGCCTGTTCCGGACCCCGCCGCCGGAGATCGACTTCTCCGAGGAGACCAGGACCCCCGAACCGGTCTGACCGGGAGGCGCGGGCCTCAGGGCCTGTTCAGCAGGGCTCGCGCCACACCCCCAGCTCCAGCTTCTTCCGCATCGACGACAGGCCCAGCCTGCGCGAGATCGGACAGAAGCCGTCGGCGGACACCGCGTACTCCACATGGAAGACGGCCTTGCCGGCCTTCACGAACGGGGTGAGCCGCTCGCACTCCCGGTACTGCGCGCACTCCTCGTTGACGGCGAAGTCGAAGTCGCTGACGAGCTGCGGAATCTGCGGCAGGTCGTTCTTGAGACCCACCGACAGGCCGCGCTCGTGGGCGACTTCGGCGATCATGCGGTTGTAGCGGAGCTGGTCGCGCGCGGTGAGCGGGAAGCCGGTCCGGTTGGAGTAGGCCTCCAGCAGGTCGGGTTCCACCGCGTCGAATCCCTTGTCCCGGCACATGTCGAACCGCCGCTCCATGATCGGGCGCAGGACGGAGAGACGGCGGATGTCGAGCCAGCGCTCGCCGTCCCACCCGTTGGTCCCGCCGAGCACCGAGCGCGGGAAGGCGTCCTTGTCGGGCCGGAAGTTCTCCCAGGCGCCGACGTTGACGTAACAGATCACCTTGCGCCCGTCCCGGTGCAGACGGGCCACGTCCGCCGCGGAGTTCTCGAAGCCGTCGATGTCGTAGACGGGCACGTCGACCGACGGATCGGCCCTGCCGTTGAGCTGCCACTGCCAGGCCAGTCCGGGGCGCGGCCGCCACAGCGCCTTCCGAGGCGTGCCGGGGGTCGGCCCGGCCGTCGCGGGAGGGCTCGTTCTTTCCGGCCCCGTGGTGGCTGCCGTGGGAGAGCGCGTCGCCTCCGGGGTCGTCGGGTGGCCGGGGCCGCCCGGTGCCGTGCCGGTCGGACCGGGCCGTTGGGCCCCGCCCTCGTCCCGGTCGGTGTCCGAGCAGCCCGTCAGCAGGGAGGCGGCCAGCGCGGTCAGCGCCGCCGCGCATGTCAGTGTCCTGATCCTCATCGCTCCGTCCCGGTCAGGGCCGGGGTCAACCCGGCCCAGGGATTCGGTTGTTCTCCCGTCACCGGCCCGCACACCGCCGCACCGCGCGCGCACGCGGTCCGCACCGCGAGCGGCACGAGCGCCTCCGGCACCCCGTAGACGAGGTGGCAGAACCGCTCGGCGGGCTGCCGGGCCGCCCAGGCCGGGCGGCTGAAGGCCGACACGTACGTCGACCAGTGGCCCTCGAAGGTAACCGTCAGATCGGCGATGCGGGCATAGCCGGGCGCCGGATGGACGCCCGGGTTCAGCACCACCGTCCCGGCGCCGAGCCGGCGGGCCGACCGGACCAGTTTCCGGCAGGCCGGCAGCCCGTCCGGCGCCGCCGTCACGCGGTCCAGGAAGCAGCCGTCGGCCGCGTACCACTCGCGGTGCCTTCGCACGTCGTCGGCGACCTCGGCCGCGTCGCGCATTCCGTAGTCGGTGTCCACGTAGCCGAGCAGCCGGGCACCGGCCGCCCGCAGCGCCTCGGCCACCGCCGTGAACGCCGGGTCCGGACCCGACCCCGGCCCGCTGGCCGGATTCAGCACGACCGCGTACGTGCGGGCCGCCGATCTGATCAGCCGGTGCCAGGCACCCGGATCCTCGGCCGGGTGCACGTACAACGGAACCAGCAGGCTCACGGCACGACCTCGACTTCCGGGGCGTGGGACGCCGGCCCGGCGGCCGCCCACAGCGCGGCCAGCGACTCGTCGAGGGTGTGCGACGGCCGCCAGCCCAGGGCCCCGGCGGCCGCGCCGATGTCGGAGCACTGCCAGGACACCCGCGCCGAGCGCGCGGAGCCGCCCCCGTCCTCCTCGACACGGCCCCGGAACCCGGCCCGCCCGGCCAGCTCGCGCACCAGACGGCGGACCCGGACGGCCTCGCCGCCGCCGATGTTGAGCACCGGCGGCAGCGGACCGCCGACCGTGACCGCCAGCTCCACCGCGCCGGCCACATCGCGTACGTCCACGAAGTCGCGATGGGCGGACAGGTCGCCGAGCCGCAGCACCGCGTCCGGGTCCGGACCGGCCGCGCGCAGCAGCGCGGTGATCCGGCCGGGCAGCCCGGTGACCGGTGCTCCCGGGCCCACCGGGTTGCCGACACGCAGCACCACCGCGTCCAGACCGGAGACGGTCACCGCGACCGTGCCCGCGAGCTTGGTGGCGCCGTACGGGCCGAGCGGACAGGTGGCGGCCGACTCGGCCGCCTTCGTCCCCGGCAGGCCCGGACCGTACTCGGCGGCCGAGCCGAGGTGCACCAGGCGGGCGGCCGGGGCCGCCTCGCGCAGCGCCGCGCACAGGGCGGCCGGGCCGCGGGCGTTGACCTCCGCGAGCGCGACGGCGTCGCCGCCGGTCACGCCCGCGCAGTTGACCACGGCGTCCGGTGCCTCGGACGCGAGGAGCCCGGCCAGGCGCTCAGGTGGGTCACCGGCGAGATCGACCGCGACGTCGGCGTCCGCGGAGCGGCCCGCCGTACGCACCCGCGCGCCCGGCAGCGCGCGCAGTCGTGCGGTGACGTGCTGTCCCAGATAGCCGGTGGAGCCCAGGACGAGAATGCGCATGCGCGGTTCAGGCTCCCTTGAGCAGCAGTGACTTGCGGGTGGTGAACTCGGCGTTGGCCTGGTCGTAGTCGTCGGGGCGGCCGATGTCCAGCCAGTATCCGTCGAACTCGTAGGCGTACGGCGGACGCCGGTCCGCGAGCAGGTCCAGGACCAGTTCGTCGAAGCCCAGCGGCAGTCCGGGCGTGTAGCCGTCGAGCGTCGAACGGGACAGCCCGTAGACCCCCATCGAGACCCGGTAGTCCAGGCTGGGCTTCTCGGTGAAGGCGACGACCCTGCTCGCGTCGGTGGTCAGCACCCCGAAGTCGATGTGCACCTTGCGGGTGTACGTGGCGATGGTCAGCGGCGCGCCCGAGTCCCGGTGCCGGTGCAGCATGTCCGCGTAGTCGAGGTCGGTCAGGACGTCGCCGTTCATCACCAGGAAGGTCTCCGGCAGCCGGTCGCGCATCGTCAGCAGGGGACCCATGGTCCCCAGCGGGCTTTCCTCGGTGGAGTATTCGACCTTCATCCCCCACTGCGAACCGTCGCCGACATAGGCGCGGATGATCTCGCCCAGATGACCGATGGCGATGGTGCACGTGGTGAAACCGGCCGCGGAGAGCTGGCGCAGCACGATCTCGAGGATGGCGTGCTGGTCGCCGATGGGCACGAGCGGCTTGGGCAGCGCCGTGGTGTAAGGCCGCAGCCGGACGCCCTTGCCTCCTGCCAGGATGACTGCGTGCATGGGGCCTCTCTCCTTCGTGGACGGGCCGTACGAGGTCAGATGTTGTAGATGCCGGTCTTGTAGCGGGCCAGGTTGGCCGGGTCGCGGAAGAACTCCACGGTGTGCGCGAGCCCCTGCTCCAGGGTGTGCGCGGGCCGCCAGCCGGTCGCATCGGCGAGCCGCGTCGCGTCCGCGACCAGGCGCATCACCTCGGAGGCGGCGGGCCGCAGGCGTTCGGTGTCCTCGCGCACGTCGAGGGCGGTGTCCATGACCTTGCCGATCAGCGCGACCAGGTCGCCGACCGAGATCTCACCGCCGGTTCCGGCGTTGAAGGTGCGCCCGACGACCCGTTCGGCCGCGGACGTGCCCACCGCGAGGAACGCCCGCGCGGTGTCCTTGACGTAGGTGAAGTCACGGGTGGGACGCAGGTCGCCGAGCGTGATGGCGTGCTGTCCGGCCGCCACCTGGCCGATGACGGTGGGGATCACCGCGCGCATCGACTGGCGCGGTCCGAAGGTGTTGAACGGCCGCAGCGTCACCACGGGGGTGCCGAAGCTCGCGTAGTAGCTGTCGGCGAGCCGGTCCCCTCCCGCCTTCGAAGCGGCGTACGGCGACTGGGTGTTGATGGGGTGGTCCTCGGTGATCGGCACGGTCCGCGCGGTGCCGTACGTCTCGCTGGTGGAGGTGTGCACCAGCCGGGGCGTGCCCAGGGCGCGCACCGCCTCCAGCACGTTGAGCGTGCCGGTGACGTTGGTGTCCACGTAGCTGTGCGGCGCCTGGTAGGAGTACGGGATCGCGATGAGGGCCGCCAAGTGGTAGGCGCAGTCGGCCCCTTCGAGCAGGCCGCGGACCGAGCCGGGGTCGCGCACGTCGCCGAGCACGATCTCCACGTGGTCCAGGACATCGGCGGGCAGGGTCTCCAGCCACCCGTAGGAGGAGAAGGAGTTGTACTGGGCCATCGCCCTGACCCGGTGGCCGGAGGCGACGAGCACCTCGGTGAGGTGCGAGCCGATGAAGCCCTCGGCTCCGGTGACGGCGGCGAGCGGTGCGGATGTCAACTCTTGTGTCCCTTCGGGGCGTTCGGCGGTTTGCTGCGGAGGGCTGAGGCGCTGTGGGAGTCGTGGTGGGACCTGGTCGTGGTGGGGCGGGAGTCGTGGTGGGACAGGGGGGCCGGCGGCACGGGGAGCCGCGGTGGCCGGCGGGTTCCGCGGCCCCGGCGCGGTCACAGGTGCGGGGCCGGCCGGCCGAGCAGCCACAGCACGTACCCCGACAGGCACAGCGCGGCCGCTCCGCAGCACAGCGCGAGCGCCGCAGGCCCGGGTGGCAGCCGCAGCAGGGTGACCGCGCCCGCGCAGCCCGCGGCGAGCAGGCAGACGACCGCGGGCGGCCAGGCCACGCCGAACGCCTGGAGCAGCAACGCCGTCCACAACGTGGCGGCGAGGAGCAGCAGTTCGGCCGGACCGGCCCCGGTGAGCAGGGCCGCGGGCAGCAGCGGCAGGAGGTAGGCGGACAGGCAGAGGCCGAGTACGCCGGCCGAGCGCAGCAGGAACCCGGCGGGTGTCGCCGTACGGCGCAGTGCGGCCAGCGACCAGCCACGGTAGCGGTACAGCAGCAACTCGGCCGGCCCCATGCTCACGGTCAGCACGATCACCGCGTACGGGTGCCGGCGGCCCTCCAGAAGCACCAGCACCGCCGCCGCGATGCCGAACAGGGCGTAGGGGAGGGACGCGGTGAGTGGCGGCCGTGGGCTGTCGGCGGCGGCCGGGGCCACGAGGACGACCCGCAGGGCCCGTGCCGTGACGGCGAGCGTGGCCAGCAGCGCGAGCAGCGGCAGACCGGCGCGCGCCGACGGGCCCGGCTCCCACCACGGCAGCAGCACGGCACCGGCGACGAGCGGCGTGAGCGCGGCCAGCAGCCACCTCTCCCGGGCGAGGACCAGCAGGACACCCGCCGCGGCCAGATACGCGGACTGCGCGGCCACCACCCAGACCACCGGACCCCCGCCGGAGAGCGGCACCGCCGCGGTCGTGGCCAGCGCCGCCCCCAGCGGGGCTCCCGCCAGCAGGGTGCGGCCGGCCTCCCGGGGGCCCGCGGCCATCCGCAGGTACGCGCGGTGCCCCACCGCCTGCCCCCAGGCCCAGGAGACGATCAACGCCACGACGAGCGCGGAAGCGTGCTCCTGGGCGTGCCACAGCGGCGCGGCCAGCAGATACGCCAGTCCCGGCAGGGCGAACAGGGCACCCCGCAGCAGACAGCGCACATGGTCCGGACGCCATGGGTCGGGGACCGCGGCGGGCTCGGGGAAACTCCGGGGCACCCGCTCGTAGAGCGCCGAGGCCAGAGAGAACAGGTTCGGATGCCCGTACTGGTTCCTGATGACGTCGCCTGACAGTCCCTCGGCCTCCAGCAGCGCGGCCACCTCGTAGGGATGCACCGCGGGCCCGATGCGGTCGGCCAGCTCGGCGGCGAGCCGGCTGACCTCGTTCTCGTCCGGTCCGTGCCGGGGCAGCCGCAGGGCGAGCGTGCTGTCGTTCGCCCAGCGTGGGCGCGGGCGCCGCGCCCGCGTCCCGGCGAGCCGGAGCGCGAGCGTGTCCTGCTCGGACCCACCGGGTTCGAGCGCCATGGGCCCGCTCATATCGCGACGCCTTCCGTGACCGGAGCGGCCGTGGCGGTCGTGGCCCCCGGGGTGCCCGCGTCCGCCGTGGGCCGCGGGACCGGTCGCGCGCCCGCCCGGTCCCGTGCCGCCAGATCCAGGTAGATGGAACGGAACGTCTCGATGGTCCGGCGCAGGGTGAACTGTTCGATCACCCGGAGCCGGGCCGCCTCTCCCATCGCCCCGCGGCGCCCGGGGTCGCGCAGCAGCCGCAGCGCGGCGGCGGCCATGGCGGCCGGGTCGCGCGGCGGGACCACGACACCGGTGTCGCCGACGGCCTCCCGTACCCCGCCGACGTCGGTGGACACGGTCGCCCGCCCGCACGACATGGCCTCGATCAGCGTGAACGGGAAGCCCTCGCTGATGCTGGAGAGCATCACCACGTTGCCGGCGGCGTAGGCGTCCTTGATGTCCTCAACCCGCCCCTCGAACCGGACGGCGTCCGCCTGCCCGAGTGCGGCGGCCAGGGCCTCGCAGCGGTCCCGGTACCACTCCCCGCCGCGCGGTGTCCCGCCGAACAACCGCAGCCGGGCATCAGGCAGTTCGGACCGGACCAGGGCGAAGGCGTGGATGAGGGTCTCCAGGTCCTTGATCGGGTCCACCCGGCCCGCCCAGCTGAGGGTGGGCACCCCGGGCTCCGGTCCGGCCGGCGGGAACGCGGCCGGGTCCACGCCGTTGTAGACGGTGCGGATCGACTCAGGGGAGGCACCGCCCTCCTCCTCCCACAGCCGGTTGTAGCGGTTGCCCGGGGTGATCAGCGCGGCCCTGCGGTAGCTCTCCTGGGTCAGCAGCCGGAAGAAGCCCAGGACGACCGCCTTCACCGGCCAGCGGTACGGCGCGGTGCGGTAGCCGAGGTAGCGCTCGCGCAGGTACACCCCGTGCTCGGTCAACAGCAGTGGCACGCCGTGCTGTTCGAGCGCGGCCAGCCCCGGCAGTACGGCGACTCCGCCGCTGACCGCGTGCGCCACCCCGCTCGTGGGCGGCGGCGCGGCCAGCGGACGCAGCGCGTGTTCGAGCAGGCCGGTGGCGGTGAGCGCGTCGTGCAGGGTCGGCCGGGCCTCGCGCACCACCAGTCCCGGCCGGTTCCACACCGAGGTCAATACGGAGATGGCCTGGTCGCCGCGGAGGAAGGCGCTCAGGGTGCCGTCGGCGGCGGCCCGCGCCATCGTGTGGAGCGCGGGCGCGAACCCGTCCTCGGCGCACGGGTCGAGCAGCGCGGTCAGGAACCGCTCGTAGGCACTGGTGAGCCGATTGCGGGCGCGCCCTCGCGGCGGCCGGCCCTCCGGCGGGGTGCCCCACATGGGGATGGACGTCATGCG
Organism: Streptomyces sp. NBC_01788; assembly: GCF_035917575.1. Lineage (GTDB taxonomy): Bacteria > Actinomycetota > Actinomycetes > Streptomycetales > Streptomycetaceae > Streptomyces. Next base: position 6,097,904 of record NZ_CP109090.1, read on the forward strand.
GGACACGTGCGCGGGCAGATCCCACACGAGCGGCTCCCGGCCGGTGCCGGTGACGGCGAGGACGTCGAACTCCAGGTCGGGCATGCCGCGGACGAGCTGGTCGCACCAGACACTGACGCCGCCGTGACTGTGCGGATACGTTCCTTCGGTGAGCAGGGTGACGCGCGTCGGATCAGTGGGGCGCGCGCCGCGGTGAACGTGCATAAGAGTGCTCCACGGCCGAGGTGTGGGTGGTCGTGCCGGTCCCGGCCGCCGGGTGGCGGCCGGGACCTGTGGGCTGCGCGCTTCAGCCCGCCGTGTTCTGCGCCGGCGGCTCGCTCACACCCGCGGGCACGCGGGTGCGGGGTGCGGGAACGGTGACCGGTCCGTGCTTCGCCGCCTTCGCGGCGGTGTGCGGCGCGGCGGCGGACGACGGCAGCCCGAGCGTGAGCGGCCGCCCCGTGGAGGCCGTCCAGCCGGACAGCGCGCCCGCGTACGCGGAGCCGTAGGCGTGGCCGGCCAGGGTGGTGCCGGCCGGCATGGTGGCGGTGACCGCCACACTGTTCGGTGCCGACACCGTGACCGTGCCGCCGATGCGGTACGCCGTCACCTGCCCGTTGCGCACGGCCGCCTGCCAGGCCGCGCGGCGCTGCAGCTCCGCGCCGATGTCCTTCATCCGCAGGTTCACCACGGGGGTGCTGTTCGCGAACAGCGCGTGGTAGCCGTCCAGTACGCCGTCCAGGACCGGGTAGGCGAGGCGGTCCTCGGCGAGGTTGGACTGGTGGATGAAGTGCGGCTTGGGGTCGCCCGCGAGCACGTGCCCGAGGGCGATGCGCGTCTCCAGCGGCACGATGTGGTCGGCGTAGCCGGTGACGGGATCCAGCGGGGCCAGCAGACAGGTGGTGGTGGCCGGGTTGTCCTCGCAGATGCCGCTGCCGCCCTGCGCGCGGCTGGTGTAGATCCAGTTGTACTCGTCGACCTGCTCGGCCGCCCGCCCGGCGTTGTAGAAGATGTTCATCGGGTAGCGGGAGACGGTGGTCGCGGCGCCCACCTTGCGCAGCACCGGGTCACGGGAGTTGTCCGACGCGAGCCAGGAGACGCCGTTGTCGGCGAGCGCGGGCGCCAGGTTGGGATTGTCGTCCGGCTGCTGCGGCAGCACCTTCAGACCGGAGTGCTCACCGGTGACCAACTCGTCCTTCTGCAGGGGGAGTCCAACGCTCTGCCCCCACACCCGGTTGGTGGCGATCTCGTCGGAGATGGCCTGGCGGCTGACCCATTTGACACTGCCGTTCGCGTTGGTCGCGCACCGCCAGGGCACCACGGTGACGTTCTGCTCGCAACCGAGGAAGGCGTGGGTGTAGGTGTGGTTGACCCAGCGGAACTTGCCGCGCTCGGCGATCAGCCGGTCGGCCAGCGCGTCGGCCCCGTTGTGCTCCGCGCGCTGCTCGACGCTGCCGACGCCGTTGTAGACGAGGTCGAGGGTGAAGCCGTGGTCGCGCTGCCAGGCGGTGGCGTGGTCGACGTCGGCCGCGGTCATGCGGATCGGGTCGGGCGTGCCCGCGCCGTTCGGGCAGTCGACGTCGCCGGGCGTGCAGTTGAGCACGGTGTCCCAGCGGTCGTCGGCGGCGAACACGTCGTCGACGTGCACGGCGAAGTAGTTGCGGGAGGCGCCCAGATGCACCCCGCCGGTCATCCACTCGACGATGCCGCGGGCCAACAGCCGGAACTGCTGCTGGTACTGGTTGTAGACGAAGGTGACGACCAACTCCCGCCGCCCGTCGTGCCGGTACTCGCCGACCAGCGAGCCGCGCGTCGACTCCCCGGGGATCGGCGCCTCGACGTACGGCGTGAAGTCCGCGCCGGGGGCCGGCTGCGAGAGATAGGCGTAACTCTCCGACACGGTGGGGGAGATGTCCTCGAAGGGCACGGCGCCGTTCAGGTAGCCGAAGGGGCCTGCCTTGCCGGCGGCCGTCACCTCCGCCTGGACGCCGTCGAGGCTGCCGGAGTAGCCGACACCGGCGACCGGGTACTGCAACCCCGCCTCGGGGCGGGCGTAGGTGTAGGCGTCGACCTGCGGAACGCTGTACGTCCGCTCGTAGTCCGCGAGCGCCGCCATCTCGGGCGAGTTCACCGGGAACGGGTTGTCGTTGGGCAGCACGACGGCCTGGTACTTGGCCCGCGGCCGGCCGTCCACCGTGTCCGCGAGGAACCCGGCGTTGATCACGGGTCTGCCGGACTGGTTCAGATCTATCTTTGTGTAGGGCGTCCCCGCGGTGTCCAGTTCGGCGGCGATCGCGTCGGTGGCCGGGCCGCCGTCGCTCACGATCAGCGTCCGCAGATCGACACGGGGCGGGCTGCTGTCGGCGTGCGCGGCCCCCGCGGGTAATCCGAGCGCGGCGACGAGCGCGCCTAAGGTGAGCGTGGTGGTGCGCATGGTCCGCTTCATGCGGAAGTCCTCCCCCCGGGCAGGGGTGAGCACAGCTCCCATGGAGCGGACGCACCCCCACGGCCGACGCCGGCCGTCCCCTCGAAGGCCGGTCGTCGACGCATCCGTCACGTCACATGGTGACTTCTTTGTGTGACTTTTGTGGTCGAATTGCGAGGCGTGACGGAAAAACGCAGGTGTCCACCTGAACGCGCCCCGGTCGCGGACCGGTCCGCCGGGGCGCGCGATGACGCGCCGAGGCCGCGGTGCGCCGCACGGTCCGGCGGCCGACGTCCCAGGTCGGGGCCCGACGCGGAACACCGGCGGACCCGTCAGGTCCGCCGGTGGCCGTACCGTCGATGACGCCCGCGCGGCCCGGCCGCTCATACGGTCGAATCCGGACACCGCGGGGGCGTCGCCGAGTCGTTCCGCCGTCCTGTCGTCAGGAACAGACCACACGCGTCTCCGGCGTGTAGACGGGGCCGCCGGTGGCGTTCGTGCTGTCGCTGAACTCGGCACGGCGGACCGGAGTGAGCCCGGAATGCCGGAATCCGCCCACCCGCACTTTGGCGCGTAGGCACCTTCCTCAGCTCGAACGCTCCGCCCCCAGCCGTGGCACCAGGTCGAGGCTGCTGTTGGCGGACAGGGCCGCCACCTCGCCACCGGACCATCCCCGCAGGTGCGGGGAGCAGACCATGACGAACAACAGGACGTACGACGTCTGGGGACCATCCCCGCGGGTGCGGGGAGCAGTGCCACTCCTGCGGTCAAGGCCCCTTCGGGCCGGGACCATCCCCGCGGGTGCGGGGAGCAGCAACTGACCGCGAAGCTGTGCGAGCACGAGCGGGGACCATCCCCGCGGGTGCGGGGAGCAGTTCTCGCCTTCGATTGTGCAGCATGGTGGCTGGGACCATCCCCGCGGGTGCGGGGAGCAGACTGCTTGACCTGTGGGTTTACGGCGGCGGCGCCGTGGTTTTCATGAGTTTCGCTGAGTCCGGCAAAAGTCGCATATCGTTCCCCCGGATTCCTGTCGTGGAGGCCTGGTCAAAGATCCAACTCTAGGGTCGTCCTCTAGGGTCGTCTCTGTGTCGGTGTCTGCGGCTTGGTCTGAACTGGCAGTAGATCCTCCCCGTTTTCTTCATATTGGGTTCACGCTTCGCTTACGCCCTGTATGTATCTGGCATGACAGGCGAGGGGGAAGCCCCGGTTGGGCTTCACGCCCGGCTGGGCAGGCCGGCGTTGAGTGTGTGGGCCAAGCACGAGCGTGATTCCGACGGGTGGCTGCCGTTGTGGCGGCATATGGAGGACAGCGCCGCCGTGGCCGGGCGGTTATGGGACGAGTGGCTGCCGCTGTCCGTGCGGAGGCTGATCGCCGGTGCGCTGCCCGGTGGGGAGGCGGACGCGCGCAGGTTGGTGGTGTGGCTAGCCGGTGTGCATGACATCGGGAAGGCGACGCCCGCGTTCGCCTGCCAGGTGGAGCAGTTGGCGCAGGTCATGCGTGGCCACGGGCTGGAGATGCGCTCGCGGCAGGCGATGGGCGCGGACCGGCGGCTCGCGCCGCACGGGCTGGCCGGGCAGGTGCTGCTCGGGGAGTGGCTGGAGGAGCGGCACGGCTGGACGGTCAAGCAGACCGGGCAGTTCACGGTGGTGGTGGGCGGGCATCACGGTGTGCCGCCCGAGCACGGCCAGATCCAGGCACTCGACCGTCACCCCGATCTGCTGCGCACGCCCGGCCCGAGCGGGACGCTGTGGAAGCGGGTGCAGGAGGAACTCCTCGACGCCTGCGCGGACGAGTTCGGCGTACGGGAGCACCTGGCGGCCTGGCGTGCGGTGAAACTGCCGCAACCGGTGCAGGTGCTGCTGTCTGCGCTGGTCATCGTCTCCGACTGGATCGCCAGCAATCCCGACCTCTTTCCCTACTTTCCCGAGGACGTACCTCGCACCGGTGCACAGCGCATCGCGTCCGCCTGGGCTGGACTTGGCCTGCCGGGCCCGTGGCGTGCCGAGGAGCCGGCAGGGGACGTGCAGGAGCTGTTCGCGTCCCGGTTCGACCTTCCACCGGGGGCGAAGGTCCGACCGGTGCAGGAGGCGGCTGTCGAACTGGTGCGGGAGATGGACGAGCCGGGGCTGATGGTGATCGAGGCACCGATGGGGGAGGGCAAGACGGAGGCCGCACTCGCCGCTGTCGAGGTCCTTGCCGCACGGTCCGGGGCGGGCGGTGTGTTCTTCGCGCTGCCGACGATGGCCACCGGCAACGCGATGTTCCCCCGTCTGCTGGACTGGCTCGACCGCCTGCCTGCCCCCAAGGGCACTCGCTACTCGGTGCTGCTCGCCCACTCCAAGGCTGCTCTCAACGACGACTTCGTCGATCTCATGGGCGCAAGTCAGCGGATCGCCGCGGTCGACGTGGACGGATCCGAGGAGCGTGAGTGGCGACCGTCGAGCCGTAACCATTCCGCTGCCGCCGAACTCGTCGCCCACGCGTGGCTGCGGGGCCGGAAGAAGGCCATGCTGTCGTCGTTCGTTGCGGGCACGGTCGATCAGTTGCTGTTCGCCGTGCTCAAGAGCCGGCACCTGGCAATGCGTCACCTCGCGATCGCCGGGAAGGTCGTCGTCATCGACGAGGCGCACGCCTACGACACGTACATGAGCGTCTATCTCGACCGGGTGCTGTCGTGGCTGGGCACGTACCGGGTGCCGGTGGTGGTGCTGTCCGCAACGCTGCCGGCCAGTCGGCGAAGGGAATTGGCCGAGGCGTACGCGGGGAAGGCCACCGGCGAGACCGCGGCCTCGTTTGATGCCGTTGCCCAACCCGGCGACTATCCGCTTCTGACAGCGGTCACGCCCGGTGGCGCGCCCATCATGCGACGCCCTGCGGCCTCGGCCCGTCGCACGGACGTCGAACTGGAGCGGTTCGACGACGACCTGGACGTCCTCGCCGACCGGCTGGAGTCGGAACTCGCCCGAGGCGGTTGCGTCCTCGTTGTACGCAACACCGTGCGCCGCGTCCTTGAAACAGCGGCTGTACTGCGGGAGAGGTTTGGGGACGCGAACGTCACCGTCGCCCACTCGTGTTTCATCGACGTCGACCGTGCAGCCAAGGACGCCGGCCTCCTCAAACGCTTCGGACCGCCGGGCAAGGCCGACGACCGGCCGCAGGCGGCGCACATCGTCGTCGCCAGCCAGGTCGCCGAGCAGTCCCTGGACGTCGACTTCGACCTGCTGGTCACCGACCTCGCCCCGGTCGACCTCCTGCTGCAGCGCATGGGACGCCTGCACCGGCACCTGCGCGGCGGCGAGGCACAGACCGACCGGCCAGAGCGACTGCGCCAGGCACGCTGCCTGGTCACCGGCGTCGACTGGAGCGCCCCCGTGCCCGCGCCGATGCGCGGCTCGCGCGTCGTGTACGGGGCGTATGCACTGCTGCGTTCCGCTGCCGCCCTGCTGCCGCACCTCGACGGCGGTCGGGAGCGTCCCGTGAGGCTGCCGACGGACATCAGTCCACTGGTGCAGCGCGCCTACGCCGACGGGCCCGACGGCCCGGTCGACTGGACGGAGGCACTCGAGACCGCCCGCGCGCGCCACGAGGAGCACCGCGCGGACCAGGCAGAGCGGGCCGCTACGTTCCGGCTGGACACCGCCGCCCGCCCCGGCCGACCGCTGTTCGGCTGGGTCGCAGCGGGGGTCGGCGACGCGGACGACACCCGCGAGGGGCGGGCCCAGGTACGCGACAGTCGCGAGAGCCTTGAGGTCGTGGTCGTGCAGCGGCGCGCCGACGGCACCCTGGCCACGGTGCCGTGGCTGGAGCCGGACCGCCACGGCCGCCCCCGCGCAGGGCTGGCACTGCCGACAGACCAGGTACCGACCGCCCTCGCAGCCCGCACCGCGGCAAGCTGCGGACTGCGGCTGCCGATCCAGTTCAGCTACGCCGACGTCATGGACCGGGCGATCGACGAGCTAGAGGAGCTGCACATTCCGGCCTGGCAGGTGAAAGGCAGTCACTGGCTCGCCGGCCAGTTGATCCTGCCGCTCGACGAGGACTGTCAGACCCACCTGGCAGGCTTCCGTCTCCGGTACAGCCACAGCGACGGCCTTGAGGTGACCCGTGCCTGAAACCGACCAGAACGGAAACAGCGACGGTGTGCTGTCGTTCGACCTCACTACCCGGCCGTGGATCCCCGTGCTCAGACGGGACGGCACTCAGGGCGAGCTGTCGCTGCGCGAGGTGTTCGAGCAGGCACACGACCTGCGGCGCATCGTCGGCGACCTGCCCACCCAGGAGTTCGCCCTGGTCCGTCTACTGCTCGCGGTTGCGCACGAGGCACTCGACGGGCCGCAGGATACCGACGCGTGGTCGGACCTGTGGGCGGACGAGAACTGCTTCGCGCCGGTCGGGGCGTATCTCGATCAGCACCGAGGGCGGTTTGACCTGCTAAGCGCCGACGCCCCGTTCTTCCAGACCGCCGGCCTGCGCACGGCGAAGGACGAGGTGTTTTCCCTCAACCGGATTGTGGCCGATGTCCCCAACGGAGAACCGTTCTTCACCGCCCGCATGCCCACCGTCGAGCGGCTGACTTTTGCTGAGGCAGCCCGCTGGGTCGTCCACGCGCACGCCTACGACACCTCCGGCATCAAGACCGGCGTGGAGGGTGACGAGCGCGCCAAGGGAGGCAAGGTCTACCCGCTCGGCGTCGGCTGGGCCGGGAACCTCGGTGGCGTCTTCATCGAAAGCCACACCTTGCGCGAGACGCTGCTACTGAACCTGGTGGCCGCCGACACTCCCAACCTGGAGATCGACGAAGCGGACGCGCCGGTATGGCGCAGAGAGCCGTCCGGCCCGGGTGGCGCCGAGCGCGCCCCGACCGGGGTGCGCGACCTGTACACCTGGCAGACGCGGCGCCTGCGGCTCCACTTCGACGAGATGGGCGTGCACGGTGTCGTCCTCGGCTATGGCGACCCGCTCACCGCTCGCGACCGTCAGCACCGGGAGCCGATGACTGCCTGGCGGCGCAGCAAGCCCCAGGAGAAGAAGCTCCGCAAGACTCCGGTCTATCTGCCGCGCGAGCACGACCCCGAGCGCTCCGCGTGGCGCGGACTCGGCGCATTGGTCGCCACCGAGGCCGTGAAGGCCCAAGGGTCGGAGCCTGCCGACTACCTGCGGCCGAAGATTCTTGAGTGGGTGGCCCGCCTGGTGACGGAAGGAGAGCTGGAACGCGGCTTCCTCGTCCGGGCCCGGATCATCGGCGCACGCTACGGCACGCAGCAGTCCGTGATCGACGAGATCGTCGACGACCACGTCTCCATGGCCGTCGTCCTGCTCCACCAGCAGGACCGGCGCTATGCCGAGCAGGCCGTCGCGGCGGTCGGCGACGCCGACCTCGCCGTCAATGCACTCGGTGACCTCGCCACCAACCTGGCTCGTGCGGCCGGCACCGAGACCGAAGGACCCCGTTCCAGCGCACGCGATGTCGCCTACGGTCTCCTCGAGGCCCCGTACCGCACCTGGCTCGCACACCTCGCTGATACCGACGACCCGTACGCGCAGCGCACCGCCTGGCAGCAGCAGGTGTACGGGATCGTCGGCAGGCTCGGCGACCGGCTGATGTCCGCGGCCGGGGACGCCGCCTGGCAGGGCCGGATTGTCCAGCTCAAGCACGGCACCGAGTGGCTCAACTCCGCGCTCGCCGGCAAGTGGTTCCGCGCCGCCCTGTACAAGGGCCTGGGGCGCCCTGACTCCTCCCACATGCCGCCGGACGCGGACGCGAGCCCGGCGCCCGAGACCATCGTGAAGGCACCCGCATGACCACTGTCACCGCACCTGTCACCCCACGCGAACGGGTCGCCCGGCTTGCCGCCGGCCATATTGCCGCCTTGCAGCGGGGCTATCTTGATGATCAGTCCCACGCCGTCGCGTCCCTCGCCCGGCTCCGGCGCGGCGCCGGCCGGGAGGCCGGGCAGCTGCCGGACCTGTGGGCCCTGATCGACACCGGCCCCCTGCACGAAACCCGGGACGATGCACGGCCGTTGAGTGAGCGCGAACTGGTCCGGGCCGAAGACGCCCTGCATGTCGCGCTCACTCTCTACGCGCTGCACCAGCAGTCCCGCCGCTCCGGCATGCATCAGGCAGACCGGCCGGACCGCCGCCGGGGCCTGGGCGCCGCGGTGCGCCGCATGATGAAGCCCGGCGAGATCGACCACCCCGTGCACAAGCGCCTGGTCCGGGCCGGTACCGCCCCCGACCTGGCCGTCCTCGCCCAGCGGCTGCGCGACATCGTCGTCCTGCTGCGCCGCGAGGACATCCAGCTCGATCACGCGCTGCTCGCCGGACAGCTCTACACCTGGCAGTGGCCCGGCGGCGCGGACACCGTCCGCAGGGAGTGGGGCCGCTCCTTCCACGCCTGGCACGACAAGCCCAAGGACGGCGCTGCCGCCTCCGCCGGCTCCGACACCACCCGCACCACGGACACTGACAAGGACGCCTCGTGAACCGCATCTTCCTCGACGTACACGCCCTGCAGACCGTCCCGCCCAGCAACCTCAACCGCGACGACACCGGCGCGCCGAAGACCGCGGTGTACGGGGGAGTGCCGCGCGCCCGCGTCTCCAGCCAGGCATGGAAGCGGGCCACCCGTACGTACTTCAAGGACGAGCACCTGCTGGACGCGAGTGAACTCGGCGTGCGGACCAAGAAGATCGTGGAGGCGGTCGCCGGCCGGATCACCGCTCTCGATCCCTCTCTCGCCGGTGAGACCGCGCTGCGGATCGCGGACGAGACCGTGAATGCCGCGGGGCTGAAGACCGAGGTTCCCAAGCGCAAGGCGGCCGCGGCCAAGGACGGTGAGCCGGAACCGGCACCCCAGTCCAAATACCTGGTGTTCCTCAGCGCCCGCCAACTCGACGGCCTGGCCCGCCTCGCAGTCGAGGGCGCCGCCGACATCACGGCGTACCTGAAGGACAAGGAGAACAAGGGCCGGGCGAAGCAGATCGCGGACACCCACCACTCCGTCGACATCGCCCTGTTCGGCCGCATGGTGGCGGACGACGCCGACATCAACGTCGACGCCGCCGTTCAGGTCGCTCACGCCATCAGCGTCCACCGTGTGGAGAACGAGTCCGACTACTACACGGCCGTCGACGACGAGAACACCGACGCGGAGACCGGCGCCGGCATGATCGGCACGGTCGACTTCAACTCCGCCACCCTTTACCGCTACGCCGCTCTCGGCGTCCATCAGCTCGCCGCCAACCTCGGACAGAGCCTGCGCGATGACAAGCCGCGCACTGACCCGGTCCGCCGGGCAGTCGAGGCCTTCGTCCACGGCTTCGTCGCCTCCCTGCCCACCGGAAAGATCAACACCTTCGGGCACCACACACTGCCCGACGCCGTGATCGTCAAGCTCCGCACCACCCGGCCCGTCAGCTTCGTCGCCGCCTTCGAGGACCCGGTGCGAGGCGAGGCGGGCGGCTACGTCCGTGAGGCCTCCGAGCGCCTGGCCGAGTACATCCCCGACATCGAGCGAGCGTACGGCGACGACGACTCCACCCTCACCTGGGTGCTGCGCGTCGGTCCGAACACGCAGAAGCTCGCCGGGATCGGCACCGAGTCGGAGAACCTCGTCGAACTCGTTGCCGCCGTCGGCCAGACCGTCGCCGAGCGCCTGGAGAAGCCGGCATGAGCGTGCTGACCCTTCGGCTCGCGGGCCCCCTGCAGTCGTGGGGGGCCTCGGCTCGCTTCGCCCGCCGTACCACCGAGTCCGTCCCCACGAAGAGCGGGGTCATCGGCATGCTCGCTGCCGCGGCTGGCATCGAACGCGGCGACGACGACAGGCTGTGGCCGCTGGCAGCCCTGCGGTTCGGCGTCCGCATCGACCAACCCGGCACCCGTGTAAGGGACTTCCAGACCGCCCACCACGGCGTCACCGGCAAATCCATGCCGCTGTCCGAACGCTTCTACCTCGCCGATGCCGTGTTCGTCGCCGCCCTCGAAGGCGACCACCCGCTGCTCGCCGAGCTGCACGCAGCGCTGCGCGCCCCGGTGTACGCGCCGTTCCTCGGCCGCCGTTCCTGCCCGCCCTCCCTCCCGGTTGAGCTCCACCTCCACGACCACGGCGGTCTGCAGGACGCGCTGCGCGAGGAACCGTGGCAGGCCTCGCCCTGGTACCGCAAGCAGTTCCGCGGCCGGGACGAGGTCGAACTGACCGTGCTGCGCGAGGCGGACGCGCATGAGCAGAACGCCGCGGACACCCTGCGCGACCAGCCGCTCAGCTTCGCCGCCGAACACCGGCGCCACACCCTGCGCACCCAGGTCACCTGCAGCGTGCCCATCCCCAACCCGTCCGCCCGGCACCTGCCCCGGCACGACCCGTTCGACGCCTTGGACGAAGAGAGCGCCTGATGTTCCTCACCCGCTTCCGCGTGAACACCGCGCGGCCCGGTGCCCGCCGCCTGCTGTCCTCACCGCAGGCCATGCACGCGACCGTCATGTCGTCCTTTCCGACGCTGCTGCCCACCGACACACCCCCGCCGGACGGCCCACGTGTGCTGTGGCGGCTGGACCACACCACCCGCGCCGAGGTCATGCTGTACGTCGTCAGCCCCGACCGGCCCGACCTCACCCATCTCGTCGAACAAGCCGGCTGGCCAGCCGCAGCCGCCGCCGACCCGGCCGAACCGGGTTGGCAGAGCCGCCCCTACGGCCCGCTCCTCGACCGGCTCGCCACCGGCGACCGGTGGGCGTTCCGCCTCACCGCAAACCCCGTCCACCACGCCCGCCGCAAGGACGACGAACCCACCAAGCGCACCGCGCACCTCACCCCGGTGCATCAGATGGGCTGGCTCCTCAAGCGCCAGGAAACCTGCGGCTTCCGCGTACTGGAAAAGCCGGACGCCAAGCGGCTGCTTCCCGGCGGCACCACCCACACCAAGCAGCCCCACCACGGCGATCGCTACGAACTGACCGTCCGCGACCAACGCGCCCGCGCCTTCGACAAATCCCGCAGCACCGGCACCCAGGGCGGCCGCCGGGCACCCGTCAGCCTGGTCACCGTCACCTTCGACGGCCGCCTCGAAGTCACCGACCCGCAGCTGCTCCGCCGCGCCCTGACCCAAGGGATCGGCAAGGCCAAGGCGTACGGCTGCGGCCTGCTGACCCTGGCGCCGCTCGGCACGGCGGGATGAGACCGTGACCACGGTCTCCAGCCGCGCCGCGCTCACCCCGCGCCAGCTCACCCGCACCGGCGAACGGCTGTCCTTCGTCTACCTCGAGCGCTGCACCGTGCACCGGGACGCCAACGCCATCACCGCCGAGGACGCCGACGGCACCACCCACATTCCGTCGGCGACCGTCGGCACCCTCCTCCTCGGACCCGGCACCCGCATCACCCACCAGGCGATGAGCGTCCTCGGCGAAACCGGCGCCGCCGTCTGCTGGGTGGGGGAGCAGGGCGTGCGCTACTACGCCGGCGGCCGCGCCCTGACCCGGTCCTCCGCCCTCGCCGAAGCACAGGCCGTGCAGTGGGCCAACGTCCGCAGTCGGCTCGCCGTCGCCCGCGCCATGTACCGGCTGCGCTTCCCCGACGAGGACCCGGCCGGGCTCACCCGCCAGGAACTCCTCGGCCGCGAAGGCAGCCGCGTCAAGGACTGCTACCGGGCCCAGTCCACCCGCACCGGCGTCCCCTGGCGCGGCCGCCGCTACACCCCCGGCGACTTCACCAGCGGCGACCCGGTCAATCAGGCCGTCACCGCCGCCGCCCAGTGCATGTACGGCATCGCACACGCAGTCGTCGCATCCCTCGGCTGCAGTCCGGCGCTCGGTTTCGTCCACTCCGGCCACGAACTGTCCTTCGTCCTCGACATCGCCGACCTGTACAAGACCGAGATCGGCATCCCGCTCGCCTTCGACATCGCCGCCGAGGACGAGGAAGACGTCGGTCCGCGCACCCGCCGTGCCCTGCGGGACCGTATCAACGAGACGTCCCTGCTCGACCGCTGCGTCAACGACATCAAACGCCTCCTGCTGCCGGAGGCCGCGTCGGCCAGGGCGACGAACGACGACCACGACGTCGTCACCCTCCAGACCGATGGTGGCCACACCGTCGCCGCGGGCCGCAACTACGGCGGCGGAACCGATGATCATGACTCCTACGGCGACGCGGAGTTTTCCTGGTGACCGTCATCGTCCTCACCAACTGCCCTCCTGGCCTCCGGGGTTTCCTCACCCGCTGGCTCCTTGAGATCTCCGCCGGCGTCTTCATCGGCAACCCGTCCGCACGGATCCGCGACTTGCTCTGGGCCGAGGTCCAGCAGTACGCCGACCAAGGCCGTGCCCTCCTCGCCCACACCACGAACAACGAACAGGGCTTCACCTTCCGCACCCACGACCATGCCTGGCTCCCGGTCGACCACGAGGGCCTGACCCTGATTCGCCGCCCGAACGCCCAAAGTTCCTCGAATGCCGCGACCACCCCACGGAAGGGCTGGAGCAACGCGTCCAAGCGACGACGGTTCGGCAGGAGCCGATGAGCGCATCCATGCCCCTTATTAGTGCTTTGCCGGAATCAATGAAACTCATGAAAACCACGGCACCCGCGCCGTAAACCCGCAGGTCACGCAGTCTGCTCCCCGCACCCGCGGGGATGGTCCCACGCCCCCCGTGACCACCGCGAATGTGAAGTACTGCTCCCCGCACCCGCGGGGATGGTCCCACGGGTGAGGCGGGCGAGCACGTCGACGCGATCTGCTCCCCGCACCCGCGGGGATGGTCCCGTCTCTGCGTCCTCAGCGGAGCGGATCGTGCCCTGCTCCCCGCACCCGCGGGGATGGTCCCGCCTGGTTCGTGCCGCGCATCGCCGCGCCGGCCTGCTCCCCGCACCCGCGGGGATGGTCCCTCGGGGTCGGCGATCCGGACGATGCGCAGCGGCTGCTCCCCGCACCCGCGGGGATGGTCCCCAGAACCACGGCATACCGCTGACCTGCGTCAACTGCTCCCCGCACCCGCGGGGATGGTCCCGCGCGCCGTACGGCGCGTCAGCTGCGGCGGGTCTGCTCCCCGCACCCGCGGGGATGGTCCCTTCGCCGCGTTCACCCGGCGCTTGGCGCTGGTCTGCTCCCCGCACCCGCGGGGATGGTCCCGCATGCCGCGCGCCCCGCCGTGGCCGACACGGCTGCTCCCCGCACCCGCGGGGATGGTCCCTCGTCTGCCGCCACCGCGGCGGGGAGAGCGGCCTGCTCCCCGCACCCGCGGGGATGGTCCCGCGGCGCACGCGGTCGCCATCGGTATGCGGCTCTGCTCCCCGCACCCGCGGGGATGGTCCCAGCGGCCTCTACGCGGTTGTACGAAACGGTGACTGCTCCCCGCACCCGCGGGGATGGTCCTCCGTTGGGGAAGGCTTCCGGAAGATGTGATCGCTGCTCCCCGCACCCGCGGGGATGGTCCCGGTCCACGGTCGGCCGCGACATCTACGACGTCCTGCTCCCCGCACCCGCGGGGATGGTCCCTGCGCCGCGCTCCGCGCGTACCCGGTGTCGATCTGCTCCCCGCACCCGCGGGGATGGTCCCGCGAAGGGTTCGGTCGTCCAGTTCGACGGGGGCTGCTCCCCGCACCCGCGGGGATGGTCCCCATGCGATAGAGGGGGCAAACGTGAAATTTGACTGCTCCCCGCACCCGCGGGGATGGTCCCTCACCATCATCGACGGCGACCTGTGGGACTCCCTGCTCCCCGCACCCGCGGGGATGGTCCCAGGACCGCCAGCACGCTGACGACATATCCGGTCTGCTCCCCGCACCCGCGGGGATGGTCCCGCAGTGCGCCGAACCCGGCGAGGTCGGCGATTCTGCTCCCCGCACCCGCGGGGATGGTCCCGCGCGGTTGGTAGGTGGCGGATCGGTCACTCCCTGCTCCCCGCACCCGCGGGGATGGTCCCATGCGATCACACCAGTGCCTCATGGCCTCACCCTGCTCCCCGCACCCGCGGGGATGGTCCCGACCGGCGCACCCTCGGGTGGTGCAGCAAGTCCTGCTCCCCGCACCCGCGGGGATGGTCCCGAACTGATGCGGCGGGACGCCGTGTTCATCCACTGCTCCCCGCACCCGCGGGGATGGTCCCCAGCGTGGTGGCCATGGCGATTCCGATGATGCCTGCTCCCCGCACCCGCGGGGATGGTCCCGAGTACTCCGTGTTCGGTTGCAGGCCGGAGATCTGCTCCCCGCACCCGCGGGGATGGTCCCTTCCTGACCGTCGCTGAAGTGGCCGGCATCCTCTGCTCCCCGCACCTGCGGGGATGGTCCCCGCAACCACAAGGACCCGTGGGGGCCCGTGCACTGCTCCCCGCACCCGCGGGGATGGTCCCTGGTCACCCTCACCCGTGAGATCGCACCCGACCTGCTCCCCGCACCCGCGGGGATGGTCCCGTCTCTGCGTCCTCAGCGGAGCGGATCGTGCCCTGCTCCCCGCACCCGCGGGGATGGTCCCGCTCGACACACCCTCAAGGTCTGGCGGCGGTGCTGCTCCCCGCACCCGCGGGGATGGTCCCGACGTCATGAACTCGATCTTCACCCTGGGCATCTGCTCCCCGCACCCGCGGGGATAGTCCCGTCACGATCCCGGCGCTCGCGGGCGGCTGACACTGCTCCCCGCACCCGCGGGGATGGTCCCACCGACGGCGGCACCAACCGCTGGACCGGCGCCTGCTCCCCGCACCCGCGGGGATGGTCCCCCGACCGCTGACATCGGCTCGGGCGACCTCAACTGCTCCCCGCACCCGCGGGGATGGTCCCCACTCGAAGTAGACGTTCGTCACGTTGACCCGCTGCTCCCCGCACCCGCGGGGATGGTCCCGCGGCGGAGCCGGTGTGGCGAGCCGAGTGCGCTGCTCCCCGCACCCGCAGGGATGGTCCCCCTGTCGTTGTGACGCTGGCGGTTGCCCACGACCTGCTCCCCGCACCCGCGGGGATGGTCCCGCGGCGGAGCCGGTGTGGCGAGCCGAGTGCGGCTGCTCCCCGCACCCGCAGGGATGGTCCCCCTGTCGTTGTGACGCTGGCGGTTGCCCACGACCTGCTCCCCGCACCCGCGGGGATGGTCCCGAGAGGCGGGCGGTTCAGTCGTTGTTCGGGTTCTGCTCCCCGCACCCGCGGGGATGGTCCCACCTTGGCGGTGATGTGGATGTCCGGCACGTACTGCTCCCCGCACCCGCGGGGATGGTCCCGCGCGCAAGGTCAAGCAGGCGGAGGACAACCTCTGCTCCCCGCACCCGTGGGGATGGTCCCGGTCGGTTGGCGCATCCTCGACCCGTCCTGATCTGCTCCCCGCACCCGCGGGGATGGTCCCGGCGGGGGCAGCGTCTCCGGGCTCGTCGACGACTGCTCCCCGCACCCGTGGGGATGGTCCCGTCGCCACCATCCGGCACCACGTCTACGAGGGCTGCTCCCCGCACCCGCGGGGATGGTCCCCCGGTCACGTACCCCAACGGCGGCTACCCGACCTGCTCCCCGCACCCGCGGGGATGGTCCCGGCTCATGGCCCACCGCGGTTTCCTCGGTCCGCTGCTCCCTGCACCCGCGGGGATGGTCCCCGGCCGACTAACCGCCAGAGTCGGCCCCCGCACTGCTCCCCGCACCCGCGGGGATGGTCCCGAAAGGGATGCCGCCCGCCGGTTGGAGTCCGCCTGCTCCCCGCACCCGCGGGGACGGTCCCACGCGACTCGCCTTCAAGAAGATCAGCGGCTTGGGAGCGGTCGCTGGCGGTGGGGGTGGTGCACGTTTACTCGCGAGGGCTGCATCGACCCTCCTGCAAGGTCAACCGAGAGGAGGAGATGTGCACCGCGCACATCAACTTCGAGAAGCGGCTGAAGGGCGCGCAGGCCAAGGGCAAGTGAATGCAAAGCGCCCCGCACCGGAGTTGACCGTTGCGGGGCGCGTTGTCGTAAGTCGTCAGGCGTGGGCGGCGTACGAGACGAAGCCGTTCCACGCGGCGGGGGAGAGGGCGAGCTGTGGGCCGCGCCTGTCCTTCGAGTCCCGGACGTGTACCTCCGCGGCGGCTGCCGGCTTCTGCCAGGAGACGGCCACCTCGACGCAGTCACCGTCCCCGCCGCTGCTGTAACTGCTCTTGAACCAAGCCAGGTCACTGGTGCTCATTGGGCTCCTCGCATCCGTTGCAACAGGCTCACGGAGTCTTCGAGGGTAAGAGCCTGTGAGCGCATCCTGGCATACCGCATCTGCAGGACGCTGATCTCCTTGGCATCGGACACAAACAGGCCGCCACGCTGGCCTTCGTTGTACGCGAACCACCGGTTCTCCGGAGTCTCGAGCAACTGCATCGGGCCATCAAGCCCTGCATGGTTCTCCCGCACTTGAGGCATCACCTGCACCTCGACGTTCCGCAGTTCCGCCAGCTCCAGCACATGGCCGATCAGCTCCCGTGTCACGTCCACCCCGCCCGTGCGCCGCAGGAACAGGTGCTCCTCCAGGATGAAGCTGAACGCCGTGTTCGGCCGCTCCCGCAGAAGCCTCTGCCGCTCCGCTCGCGCCACCCACTGGGCCTCGATCTGCTCATCGCCCAGTGGTGGCAGTTGGTTCACGAACAGCGTGCGCGCATACGCCTCCGTCTGCAACAGTCCCGGAATCAGACGGCACTCGTACGTGATGAGGCTGATCGCCACTGCCTCCAGCCGTGCCCACTGCCGGAACCACGCCGCCAGACCCGGCTGCCGAGTCAAATGGCTCGCGGCCTTTCGTAGCGCGCCCGTGTCGCCCAGGGCCTGTTCCGCCCGCTCCACGAAGAGCGGGTCCGGCATGCGGCGGCCCAACTCCACTGATGCGACCGTGTGTTTGGAGAAGTGGACCAGCTCGGCCAGCTCCGTCCTGCTCAGTCCGGCGTGCTCCCGCAACGCCTGGACGACCGCCCCGAACGTCCGCAGACTGTCCGAGCACTCGGGCTCGCCGCCCGTCCCCGCCCCCACCGTGCTGTCCGCCGCCATCGGCCACCTCCCGTGCACCCGCGCCCCGCCGTACACATCGAACAACGAACGCGCTCACGGATAGTCACATGTACTGGATATTCCGCGACCGCGTACGTTGGCGTGGCGTACACGGTGTCTGCCTGGTGAAACGCTGTTCCGTGGCGCCAGATTGGGCCCATGACCGCACCATCCGCGCCTCAACGGCCGGTTACTGTACGTACGTTCACCCAGTGCTTCAGCTCTACCCCGTTCGGCGCCCGCCTCGCCCGGCACCTCGCCCTTGTCCAGCTGCACGCCTGGGGCATCCCGCACGGCACCGGCCTCTCCGACGCCGCCGCCCCGATCGTCGGCGAGCTGGCCGCCAACGCCGTGACCCACGGCCGCGTACCGGGCCGCGACTTCGAACTGCGTCTGACGCATACCCCGGACGTCCTGCTGCGCGTCGAGGTGTCCGACACCCGCGGTGAACGCCGGCCGCCCGCGCGTGAAGAGGCCACGGCCCCGGCGCCGCTCGACGAGACCGGCCGGGGCCTGTTCCTCGTCGACGCGCTCGCCGACCGGTGGGAGGTGCTGGACCGCGTGTCCCGGGGCGTGGCCCTGCCCGGCAAGACCGTCCGCGCCGAACTCGACCTGCCCTCCGCGTGAGGCGGCCCGTCCTCAGTCAGGCCTCTCCGACTCCGGCCGCGGTACCAGCTCCAGGCCGCTGTCCGCAGGCAGGGTCTGCCGGTAGCCGGTGTACATGTGCTCGGTCGCCAGGCGGGCCAGGCGGTCCCCGTCCGCCGCGCGGGCGGCCTCCAGGATGGCGCGGTGCTCGTTCACCATCACCGGGACGCTGCCTGGCTCGTGGACGTAGGAGCGGGTGATGCGGCGGTTGACCGGGTGGTCCCAGAGGGTGTCGATCATCCGCAGGAGCAGCGCGTTGTCGCAGGGCTCGATCAGCAGGCGGTGGAAGGACCGGTTGAGTTCGAACTGCGCCGCCGCGTCGGCCGGATCCGTGGCCGCCATCTCCTCGATCACCGCGGACAGCCGGGCCAGCCGGGCTCGGTCGTGCCGGCCGCAGGCCAGCCGCAGGGCCAGCGTCTCCAGGGACTGCCGCACCTGGTAGACCTCGGCGATGTCCTTGGGCTGCAGGGCGTTGACGATGTACCCGCTGCCGGGAAGCCAGGTGACCAGCCCCTCGTGGGCGAGGCGGTTCAGCGCGTCCCGTACCGGGGTGCGGGACACGCCCAGCCGCTCCGCCACCTGCTCCTGCACCAGGGTGGCGTCGGCCTCCAGGTCGCCCGAGACGATCTCGTCGCGGAGTTCTTCGTACACCCGGACCCCCAACGGCCGGGTGTCTCTGGGGTCGCTCCGCAAAGGCTCCACCTCTGTTCTCCGTCCTGAGCGCCGTTCCCGACCGGGATTTCGGTTCCGTTCCGCCGAAGAATTCCACCTCGCGCGGACCGTTGTCTTCCCTGAACTCACTGTATACGGTGTGCGCACTGCATCCAGAGGAGGTCTGGCCGTGTTCGTTCTGAACACCTGGTATGTCGCTGCCTGGTCCACCGAAGTCACCCGCGAGCCCGTACGCCGGGTCGTCTGCAAGCAACCCCTCGTGCTGTACCGCACCCAGGACGGCGCGGCCGTGGCCCTCGCCGACCGCTGCGCCCACCGCGCCTACCCGCTGTCCGCCGGCCGCACCGTGGGGGACTCCGTCGAGTGCGGGTACCACGGTTTCGCCTACGGGCCCGACGGCGTGTGCACCCGCGTCCCCGCCCAGGCCGCCGTCCCCGCCCGGGCCCGCGTGCGCCGCTACCCGGTCGTGGAGAAGGACGGCTGGATCTGGGTGTGGACCGGTGACGAGGACCTCGCCGACGAGAGCCTGGTCCCCGACACGCACTGGATGAACGACCCCGCCTGGGCGACGGTCACCCACACGATGCTCTTCGAGTGCCGCCACGACCTCATCCACGACAACCTGCTCGACCTCACCCACGAAACGTTTCTGCACAAGACGACCGTCGGTGACGACTACATCCCCGAGTACGGCATCACCGTCGAGGTGGACGGCACCGTCGTGACCGTGGACCGCTTCATGCCCGGTGTCGAGGCGCCGCCGCTGTACGCGCGGACCATGGGCACCGAGGGCCTGTACGACCGGTTCCACGCCACCGAGTTCCACATCCCGGGCTACCACGTGCTGCACTCCGGCATCACGGCCCAGGGGCGCCCGCGCGAGGAGGGCCACCTCATCAAGGTGCTCAACGGGATCACCCCGGTCGACGAGCGGACCACCTGGTACTACTACGCCTTCAGCCGCAACTTCGCGGTCGACGCCGAGTGGGCCACCAAGGAACTTGAGGTCGGCCTCGAGACCGTGCTGCGCGAGGACGCCGACGCGCTGCGCGAGCAGGAGATCGGGATGCGGGAGCGCCCCGACGGCGAGCACGACGTGCTCATCGGGCAGGACGCCGGCGTCGCCAAGGCCCGCCGGATCCTGGGCCGGCTGCTCGCTGCCGAGCAGGCCGCCGATCAGACCGCGAAGGGCTGAGGGCCGTGACGCGACTGCACGGCATCGACCTCGACGCGCCGGGACGCCAGATCGGCGCCATCCACCTCACCCACTCGGACAACCGGCACGACAACGGCGTCGTCCCGGTCCCGGTCGCGGTGCTCTCCGGCGCACCGGGCCCGACGGCCCTGCTCGTCGCCGGTACCCATGGCGACGAGTACGAGGGGCAGGTGGTCCTGCACCGCCTGCTGCGCGAGACCGATCCCGAGCGGCTGACCGGCCGGCTCATCGTCCTGCCGGCGCTGAACCTGCCCGCGGTCCGTACCGCGTCCCGGGTCTCCCCGCTCGACGGCGGGAACCTCAACCGCAGCTACCCCGGGAACGAGAAGGGCGGCCCCACCGACCAGGTCGCCCACGCCCTGGCCGGCGAGCTGCTGCCGCACGCCGACCTGGTGATGGACCTGCACTCCGGCGGATCGACCAGCCACTACCTCCCATCGGCTTTCGTCTACGACGGCCCGACCCCCGAGGCGTGGGAGGCGAAGCGGCGGCTGACGGAGCAGATGGGGCTGCCCTGGACGATGGTCGTGCCCGCGCGGTTCGAACCCGGTTCGTTCTCCACCGCCGCCGACGACGCCGGGGTCCCGATGATCTCCACCGAGCTCGGCGGCGGCGGTGAGGTCAATCCCGCCTTCGTGTCCGCCGCGGTCCACGGACTGCGCAGGGTGCTGGCCGGAGCCGGAATCCTCCCGGCGGAGCCGGACACCCCGCCCGCCCCGCCGACCCGCTGGATCGACCTGCTCGCCGACGGCGCCGTGTACACCCCCGCACGGGGACTCTTCGAGCCCATCGCCCGCCTCGGCCAACAGGTCGAGGAGGGCGATCCGATCGGCCGGATCCACCCCGTCGAGGAACTCGCCCGGCCCTCCGTCCCCGTCCTCGCACACCGCGCGGGCATCGTCGCCGTCGTCCGGCGGCCACCGCTGGTGGACCTCGGCGACGCCCTCTACCACCTGGCCGCCGACCGCCCCGAAACCGCCGTTCCGGCCGCCGGCTGACCATCCGCGGCCGCCGCTCCGACCCTTCCCGCTGACGCACCACCCACCCCTGTCCTGCCCTCCCTCAAGAAGGACGATCCCCGTGCGCCATCCGATACGACTCCCCGTTCTCGCCGCGGTCCTCGCGCTGGCCGTCGCGGGCTGCACCAACGCATCCGCCGAAAGCGATTCCGCCGCCCAGGGACCGTCCGGCCCGGCGTCCGACGGGCCCGCCGCCGCGGCAGAGGTGGACGCCGCGGCCGCGGCCCTCCTCCCTGCCGACGTCAAGGCCAAGGGTGTGCTCGCGGTGGCGAGCGACGCGTCCTACCGGCCGTTCGAGTACTTCGACACCGACAACAAGACGATGATCGGCTTCGACATCGACCTGACCGACGCCCTCGGCGCCACGCTGGGCCTGAAGGCCGACCACGTCAACGCCGGATTCGACGGCATCCTGCCCGGCCTGGCCGCCCGTAAGTTCGACGTCGGTGCCTCCGCCTTCTCCATCACCCCCGAACGGTCCAAGACCGTGGACTTCGTGCCCTACCTCAACGGCGGATCCGGTATCGCGGTCAAGCCCGGTAACCCGCTGGGACTCAAGATGGATCCGGCAGTGCTGTGCGGACGCACCGTCTCCGCCCAGAAGGGCAGCCTCCAGGGCCTCGAACAGCTCCCGGCGATCTCCAAGAAGTGCACCGGCGCCGGCAAGGCTCCCGTCAAGATCGACCTGTTCCCCTCGCAGGACGGCGCCAACCTGGCGGTCGTCAGCGGCCGGGCCGACGCGGTCATGGCCGACTCGGTCTCGCTCGCACTGCAGGCCAAGGCGTCCAACGGCCAGTTCGAGCTCGCACCCGGCACCGACTACGAGCCGACCCCCACCGGCATCGCCCTGCTCAAGGGCTCCCCGCTCAAGCCGGCCCTGGACGCGGCCATGAAGACCGTCCTGAACGACGGCACCATGGAGTCGCTCATGAAGAAGTGGGACATCCCGGCCGGCCTGCTCCTGAAGTCCGGGAGCTGACATGGCCACCCTGCCGGCCCCTTCAGCACTGGACGTCGACAAGGTGTCCGACTCCGACCTGACCGTCGTTCCCAAACGGCACCCGGTCCGCTGGCTCACGGCAGCCGTGCTGCTGCTGATCAGCGTCGCGACACTGCGGTCGGTGTTCACCAACCCCCGCTTCGGCTGGGACGTCGTCAACACCTACCTGCGGGACATTTCCATCGCCCGCGGCCTCGCCGTCACCCTGGAACTCACCGCGATCTGCATGGTCCTCGGCGTCGCCCTGGGCGTCGTCCTCGCGGTGATGCGCCTGTCGGTCAACCCGGTCGTACGGTCGGCGGCGTTCCTGTACGTGTCGTTCTTCCGCGGTACGCCGGTGCTCGTGCAACTGCTGTTCTGGTACAACCTGGCGGCGCTCTACCCCACGCTGTCCTTCGGCATCCCGGGCCTGTCCCTCGACGCCAACCGGCTGATCACCCCGCTGGTCGCGGCCATCCTCGGGCTGGGACTGAACGAGGCGGCCTACATGTCGGAGATCGTCCGGGCCGGCATCCTGTCCGTGGAGCAGGGCCAGGCCGAGGCCGCCGGGGCGCTGGGCCTGACCAGGACGCAGACCATGCGCCGGGTGATCCTCCCGCAGGCCATGCGGGTGATCATCCCGCCGACCGGCAACGAGACGATCGGCATGCTCAAGACCACGGCCCTGGTGAGCGTCCTGGCCGTGCCCGACCTGCTCTACTCCGCGCAGATCCTGTACTCGCGCAACTTCCAGACCATCCCGCTGCTCATCGTCGCCAGCATCTGGTACATGGTCGTCACCAGCGTCCTCACGATCGGTCAGTTCTACATCGAGCGCCGCTTCGCGCGCGGCAACCGCACGCTGCCCCCGACCCCGCTCCAGCGGCTGCGGCAGCTGCTGCGCACCCACGCCCCGATCGCCACCGGGAGGCAGTCATGACCGTCGACGGTGCCGCCGCGGACCTCGTCCCGATGGTCCGGGCCGAGAAGGTCCGCAAACACTTCGGGCGTCTCGAGGTCCTCAAGGGCGTCGACCTGGAGGTCCGGCGGGGCGAGGTGGTCTGCCTCATCGGCCCCTCCGGCTCGGGCAAGAGCACCTTCCTGCGCTGCATCAACCATCTGGAGACCGTCGACGGCGGACGGATGTGGGTGGACGGCGAGGTGATGGGCTACGAGCAGCGCGGAGACAAGCTGCACGAGCTCGGCGACAAGGAGATCTGTCGTCGGCGCACCCGGATCGGCATGGTGTTCCAGCACTTCAACCTCTTCCCGCACATGACGGTGCTGGAGAACCTCGTCGAGGCGCCGCGGCGGGCGCTGAAGGAGTCCAAGGAGGCCGTCACCGAGCGGGCCCTGGGCCTGCTCGACCAGGTGGGTCTCAAGGACAAGGCCCGGGCTTACCCCCGCCACCTGTCCGGCGGGCAGCAGCAGCGCGTGGCCATCGCCAGGGCCCTGTGCATGCGGCCCAAGCTGATGCTGTTCGACGAGCCGACCTCGGCCCTGGACCCCGAACTCGTCGGCGACGTGCTCAGGGTGATGCGGGACCTGGCCGCGTCCGGCATGACCATGATCGTGGTCACCCACGAGATGGGCTTCGCCCGCGAGGTCGCCGACCGGGTGGTCTTCTTCGACGGCGGCCAGGTCGTCGAGACCGGACCCGCCCGGCAGGTCATCACCGAGCCCCGGCACGAGCGGACCAAGGCCTTCCTGGCCGCCGTGCGGTGAGCGCCCCTGGCACCCACCCTTGAGGAAACCCCCTCGAGTTCCCCGAGTGACGACGAAGGAGGACGACCGATGAGACTCCTGCTCCGCGCCAACGCCCACCGGCAGGTGGACGGCGGCTGCCGGGAGGTCGCGGCCGCACCGGACACGCCCCGCCGTGAGACCTGGCAGTGGCAGGTACGGCTGCTCGCCCAAGGGCACGGCCCCACCACCGCCCCACTGCCCGGCGCACGGCGGGTCACCGAAACCCTGCCCGACGGAGCGGTGTTGGAGGTGGCGGCCGACCCCGCCGCGGTCACCGCCCGCGTGGAGGTCCTCGACCCCGGCGCCGGCACGACCGTGGACCGTGCCGAGGACGACGTGCTGGTCCTGGTCTCCACCGGGGGACGGCTGCTGGTGGAGGGACGGCACCTGCTGGCGGACGCCGACGCGATGGTGCTGGCGGGGGACGACCCCCTGCACGTGGACGTCCGGCACCCGGACGGCCCAGCCTGCTGCGACGGTCCGGTCTCCGGTGACGACCCGGTCTCCTGCGACGGTCCGGACGCCCGGGTCGCCGTGGTCCGCCTCGGCTCCGCCAGGGGCCGCACCCTGAGCTGGGTGCCCTGATGGCGGCGGCACCCGTCGCGGACGGCGAGCAGCGGCTGCGCCTGCGTGTGTCCGCCCTGGTGTGGGAGGCCGAAGGCGTGGTATCCGTGCACCTGCGGCGGTCCGACGGCGGCGAGTTGCCGCCCTGGGAGCCGGGGGCGCACGTCGACCTGCATCTGCCCGGGGCCCTCACCCGGCAGTACTCGCTCAACGGATCGCCCGCGGACCGGTCCCTCTGGCAGGTCTCCGTGCTCAGGGAACCGGCGTCCCGCGGCGGCTCCCTGGCCGTGCACGAGGCCCTGCGCCCGGGCCAGGAGGTCGAGGTGACGGGGCCGCGCAACCGGTTCCGGCTGGTCGACGCCCCCGAGTACCTCTTCGTCGCCGGAGGCATCGGCATCACCCCGCTGCTGCCGATGCTGGACCAAGCCGCCGCCGACGGCGCCCGCTGGACGCTGCTGTACGGCGGACGGACGCGAGCGAGCATGGCGTTCCTGCCGACGCTCGCCCGCCACGGCGACCGGGTGCTGGTGCGCCCGCAGGACGAGTACGGCCTCCTCGACCTGGAGCCCTTCCTCGGCACACCGCGGGAGGGGACGAAGGTCTACTGCTGCGGCCCCGAGCCCCTGCTCACCGCCGTCGAGCGGCTCTGCGCCCCGTGGCCCTCGGGCACCCTGCACACCGAGCGGTTCGCCGCGGCACCCCGGGAGGCCGCCGACACGGACGCCGACGGGGAGTTCGAGGTGGTGCTCCAGCGCTCCGGCCGCAGCGTCACCGTGCCCGCCGGCACAACGATCCTCCAGGCGCTGGAGGACCAGGGGATCGACGCCGCGAACTCCTGCCGGGAGGGCATCTGCGGCACCTGCGAGACCAAGGTCGTCGAGGGGGTGCCCGACCACCGGGACAGCCTCCTGTCCGAGGAGGAGCGCGCCGCCAACGACACCATGATGATCTGCGTCGGCCGCGCCCGCTGCCCCCGGCTGGTGCTGGACCTCTGACCGCCGGACCGCGCCCGGGCACGGCCCTGGCGCGGTCCGGCCGTACGCGTGTGCACGTGTACCCGGACAACGGGACCCGAGGCGAAGCCATGGCCAATCGTTCGCGCATATGCAGAACGCGCGTGCGCCAGGCACTGCCCGCAACCTCTACCCAAGGTTGTGCCGTTGAGCGAGGCATGCACCCCGAATTCCGCATCCGTCACCACGACGAGAACGACTGGACCGTCATCGAGATCCGCGGGGAGGTCGACGTGCACACCGTGCCCCGCATCCGGGAGGACCTGGGCAAGAGGATCCAGGCGGGCCGCCACCGACTCATCGTCGACCTGACGGACACGACCTTCATGGACTCGACCGGCCTCGGCCTCCTCGTCGGCATCCACAAACGCATCCGTGCCCGCGCCGGCGCCCTGAGACTGGTCATCGTCGACCCCGACATCCGCCAGATCTTCACCATCACGAGCCTCGACCAGATCTTCCCGATCTACGGCTCCGCACAGGCCGCGCTGGCGTGACAGGGCGCACGAGCGGTCCTACGGTCAACGCACGGTGAAGTCGGCCGCCTTGGTGTCCAGGGTCGTGGTGCCGTCCTTCGCGGTGGCCAGGACGGCGACGTGCCAGGTGCCGTGAGGCGACGACTTGGCGTCGGCGCCGGTGACCTTGGCGGTGTAGGTGCAGCGCACGGTGTCCTGGCCGGCGGGCTTGCAGACGGCCGTCTCCGCGGCGGCCATGTCCTTGGCGGTCAGCCCCTTCTCGGCGAACGACGAGTGCTGCGGCCAGGCCAGCACCTTCACGCTCTTGACACCGGAGGACGCCGTGACGTCGGTGACGAAGACCAGCGAGCCGTCGCGGTCCCCCTCGGGAGCGGAGTAGCGGGCGGTGCTGTGCGCCGGCGCCGGGGTCTGCTCCCCGGCCTGGGCGAGAGCGAAGGCACCGGCGCCACCGAGGAGAACGACACCGGCGACCACGGACAGAGCAACACGTCGGGACATGGGAATCTCCATACTTGTCTCAACCCTGGATCGGGCCTGCGCCACTCGGCTGCGGCGCTGCACCGATACTCGCCGCGAGGGGATCCGCCGGACATGAGCGCGCATACTCAAGCCGAGCTGGGTAAAGGGCTCAGCCCGGGGCAGGTGTTCGACGTCAGCCGATCATCACGTGTGTCCGACTGCTTCAGAGCCTCCAGGTGACGCATCGTGGGGTTCGTCTTCCGGCCTGTGCGCAACTGCCGGACATGGGTCGCACTGATCGTCTTCTCGCCTGCGGCGATATTGATCGCGGTCGCGACTGTGCTTGCTCTCGCGAGCGGGCCCGGCCGAGGCCACCAGGCGCCGGAAGAGCAGCACCGTCATGACGTACTGGGCCGCCCTGCCGATGATCATGGACAGCCACACGCCGTGGACGTCGAGAGCCGGCACGGAACTCAGCGCGTAGGCGAACGGCAGTTGGACGCACGCGCCGAGCACGGTGACCCAGAACAGGGATCGTGTCCTGCTGCCGCCCATGAAGACGCCGCCCGGCCCCACCACTCCGGCGAGCAGGACGAGGTACGGCAGGAGATACCACAAGAGGACTTCACCTGAGTCGACGACTGCCGAGGCATCGCTGAAGAAACCCATGATCACTCTTCCGCCCAGCGCGAGGACGAGTCCGGCGCCGGCCCCTGCCACCGAGGCGAGCAACAGGCTCTGCTGTCCGATGACCCGGTCCGCGTTCTGCCCGGAGCCACGAGTGCGCGCGGTGAGGATCTTGAGCGCGGCGGCCGTGGGAGGGCGGCCGGTGCGGCGTCGGTCGGCGTGTCCTACTTCTTGGCGATCAGCCCGCGGTGCCAGGCCAGCAGTGTCCCCGGCGCGACCGGGAAGAGACAGCTCCGCGCCGGCGCGATATCAGCGACGACAGCGCGGCCGGCCAGAACCGGTCCGCGGGCTCGTAGCGGACCGGACCGGCGACCTCGCCTGGCCACTGGGGTCCGGCCGACCGGGTCCACAGCGAGCGGCGCAGCACGTCGTCGATCGCCATGCCCGCTCCCCGGTGCCCTGTGACAGCAGTTTGAGCGCGTGCTGACGAAGTCTGAGCGGCTCTGGTCAAGCGCCTGCGCCCTGGCTCGCTCCGGTTGCCGTTGGGGTGTGCTCAGCGCTTTCTGGAAGAGCGGGTGGAACCGCCCGTTCTTCCAGGAGGAGCGCACCATGGCGCAACCGATAAATCAGCCGACGATCAGCGCTGAGCAGTTCAGCCGAGTGTGTGACGAGATCAGGAGCACGACGGCGCCCGAGAAGGATGCTCAGTCCATCCGGGACTGCGCTCTGCGCATCGTGCAGATCCTGGGCCTGGCGCTCTCCACGGATGACCTGAGCATGCTCCTCACCGAACTCATGGCCCCTGGGGCGGCCCCA